>CAJXKO010000001.1 GCA_913055845.1 uncultured Bacteroidota bacterium
ATTCGTGGGCTGCCCATAGATCAGTCCCCGTTCCCCGGAGAGTCCTCGAGCATCTCACCATCCTCACGCCTGACGGCTTTTCGATTTCCTATGTCTCTGCCTGATCTTGAAGGGCCCCTTGCCCTACTCGAACAGAAAGATTTCGACACGGCCGTCGAGGTCCTAGAGCACAAAGTGACCGCGATGCCGGCGCACCTGGGGGCGCACGTCCTCCTGGCCTACGCGTACGAGGCCCAACAGCGCTGGTCCGGTGCTCTTGAGTCGTGGGCCAACGCCCAGTTCTTAATGCCCAACAGTCCCCTTGCCACGGCGGGGAAGCGACGTGTACTTCGGCGGATGGACGGCATCGAAGACGGGGAGAGCTCAACGCCTCTCGCCGAGGGCCCGCCCCTCAAGGCCTCGCCCACCGACCAATCTGCCTCCGCGACAAACGCACCGTCCACGAAATCAGGGGCTGCGGACAAAGCCCCGGAGGAGGCGGGAACGGAGGACTCGGGACTTGCTCAACTCCGGCGCCAGGCCGAGCAGGAGGCCCGCCGAGGCGGAGCCCGTCCCGACCTTTCCGACACGCCTCCGTCCCCAGAGCCTCCGTCGCCCTCGGAGGAATCATCGACCCCCGAGGAGCAGGTCGAGCGCCTTGAAGAGACAGACGATGACGATGACTTAGACCGCCTGATCGACGAACTGCAATCGGCCCGGATCGAACCTGAGCCCGACGCCGCGACCGACGTGCCTTCGCCGTCCGAGAAACCCAACCCCCCCGACGAGGACGACACCGAGGAGATCGTGTCGGAGACGCTCGCCCGAATTCACGCGGGACAGGACGACTACCAGACGGCTGCACGGATCTACACGCAGTTGGCCGAGCAGGAGCCTGCCCGCGCCGACGAGTTCCGAAAAAAGGCCGCTGAAATGCGCGAGAAGGCGGATGGCCCCGACGATACCGCCTAATTTATGAGGGACCATGTGTTGACCCAGGCTCCGCCGTCCCAGCTGTTCGGTTTCCATCTACTCTCTACTTCTGCCTCCCCTCTCTCCTGGTGCCCACGCGCATGGACACCCTTCTTTCTCTCCATCGCCAATCGCAGCGCACGGTCGTCGGACTCATGTCGGGCACCTCGCTCGACGGCATCGACGCAGCGCTCGTACACCTTACGGGGAGCGGCCCTACCCTGGCAATGGAGCCGACGGCGTTCGTTCAGATTCCCTATCCCGACGCGCTCCGAACCCTCATTCGTCAGATCACGGATGCTGGCTCGTCGTCCGTCCACTCGTTGACACGACTCGACGTCCGGCTCGCGGAAGCATACGCGGAGGCCGTCGATTGCGTGCTGGCGGAGGCCGATCTGGACCGCACGGCGCTCGACCTCGTGGGGGCCCATGGGCAAACGGTTTGTCATCTTCCAGAGCCGGCCGACTGCGCAGGCGCGGAAGTTCGCGCGACCCTCCAGCTTGGCAACCCGTCTACGCTCGCGACCCGCTTGGGCGTACCCGTCGTGGGCAACTTCCGGGCGGCCGACCTCGCCCTGGGAGGACAGGGCGCCCCGCTGGTGCCCTATTTTGACCACGTTGTCCTGACCGATGGGGAGGAGCACCGGGGCCTGGTCAATCTGGGAGGCATCGCCAACCTCACTGTGCTACCCGCTGGGGCATCGCCGGCGGACGTCCGGGCCTTCGACACTGGCCCGGCCAACATGGTGATCGATGCTCTCGCCGAGCGCCTTTTCGATAGCCCCTACGACCCCGACGGCCGGCACGCTGAGGCTGGCACGCCCGACCATGATCTCCTGGCCGACCTGCTCGATGGCGACTTCTTTCGGCGAGAACCGCCGAAGTCCACCGGTCGGGATGACTTTGGCCCCGCCTACGTGGACCGCCTGCTCGGAGCGGCTCAGTCGCGGGGGCTGAGCGCCGACGATACGATGGCCACAGCCACGCTACTCACCGCCGCCTCAATCTACCAGGCGTACGCGCAGTACGTGCGGTCTACCCAGTCGCTCGACGAACTCCTCGTTAGCGGAGGCGGCGTGCACAACGACACCCTCCTCCGGATGCTGCGCGACGCCTTCGCGCCCATTCCCGTCCGCACGACGTCGGAATACGGCGTGAACCCTGACGCGAAGGAGGCCCTCTGCTTCGCCGTTCTGGCCCATGAAAACATAAACGGCACCCCCACGAACCTTCCCTCCGTAACCGGCGCTTCGGCACGCACCCTCCTGGGATCTCTGAGCGTACCGGAACGGTAAGCACTGGCAATTTGCTCCTCTTCGGACTAGGCACATGCGTCGTCACCTAGCGCGAGGAGCATGCGAGGAGTCGTTGGGAGGCCAATTAGGCACTGGCAGACCGCCCCCCGATACCTCCCTGATCCTCCGCCGAGAGGCGATAGCGAATCTCTCCAAGCAGCTGCAGGGCTCGACCAAAGGCGGTGAGCACGAAGGACGTGCCAATCAGCATCCCACTGAGCAGTACCGGGGAGACGGGCGGATTGGTGAGCGTGGGAACGATGAGCAAAAGGGCAAGGCAGAGTGCGGAAACGACGTACAACGATCTGTGCATCGGTTCTGGAAATCGGATCTGTCATCGGAATGAGTGCGATGACCAAAGACTCACAGAACCGGAAGAACAGAATACTCTTTCAGAGCATGCCCTCTATAGAAACAGATCCGTTCCTCCCACAAAAGAGGCTGAGCCCGCCGGTTCCCCATGGATGACCGGCCCGTGATCGGTTCACGGTAGTCCCGCTCCCAGTGCCTGGCCCGCGAGCCTCCCTCCTTCTAGAGTATCCGCTTGACGAGTTTTCCGATGCTGATTTTTACCAATTCCCTGAGCCAAGTTCGCTTACTCTCCCACAGCGGATCAGCCGTCTTCGAGCATGCCCGCTGGGGACTGCTTCCGTACTTAGCATTACGCTTTGGTAGGTCTTCTCTCCTTTTGGCCCCGGACGAGTCGACCCGGGAAGACGCCTCCGGAGCCGGACCGGGCACTGTTGGCATGTACCTTGTACCCATAGAGGGGCAGAACACAAAACCGTAGAGCCGTCACGAACTCGGACGCATCGCCCAAGTAGATAGGGGCTCCGTCCGGCCCATCGGCGCGTTTCCTCTGGAATCACAGGGCCAGGGGACCACAGGGTTGTTGGCATGACGCCGGCGGGCCGGACGGAGCCCCTTTCGTATGTCTCATAACGACGACACGAAAGATTTCGGTCGCTCGGGACAACGTCAAGGACGCGCGCTCATTCAGCGTCAGGCCACACCTTGTGTCAGGCAGCGCCAAGAAGGATTAACTTCCGCCCCCCGGCCACCAAAAAGCCCCCTACCCAGCACTGTCTCTGAAACTACTAGCAGTCAGAGGCGGGAGGCACTGGGGCAGGGGGCTTCGCTGCTGCACGTCCAAGTAGAAGGGAGGCTGGGAGAGATGGGGATAGACACCAAGGAAATTCTGAAACGGTGTCGGAATTTTTCTCCGCTCCCTCCAAGACAGTTTAGAAATCCCCGATCACCTTCTTGGCGAACTCCTCGCCGACGTTCCCCCCCGCATCTTCTGCCCCCTCGTCTTCCTCGGTTGCCTGTTCGCTTGCTGCCTGATTGCTCTCAGACTGTTGCTCCTCAGGGACATTGCTACTCTCCGCCGGTTCCTGCTGATGCATGCTCTGCTCGGACGCTCCATCGTCAGGCTCCGCAGGGGTATTTTCAGCGAGGTCGGAGACGGTTTCTTCACGCTGCTCCTCATCCAGCACCTCTGAGTGCCCGTTCTGGGCCAGATCCCGTGCCGGCTCTTTGTTCGTCTGGACATCCAGCTGCTGAAGAGACGTCCGCACGACCGGGCGGAACTTCTCCAGAACGTCTTCGGACACCTCCCCTTCGTAGACCTGCGCCGCCAGGAACCGCACGAAGTGCTGATCCAGGGTCTCTTGCTGCTGGGCAAAGTAGCTTTGCAGTCGTCGGGTGTACTGGAGCTCAAAGGCGGCCGAGTGCACCGCTTCCGCGTTAAACTCGGACTTGGTGAGTCGCCTCAGAAACCGAACCGACTCCGATTCTTGATCGAGGCCTGATTCATACTCTGAGAGATCGAATTCTAAGAACGGCCGCCTAGCCCCTCCCGTTCTCTCCTCAAGCGCCGCGTAAAATTGATAACGTCGCCCATTCGTAACAGCAACAACATCAGCCACCGACGCCTCCACGCCCCGTAGAATCGAAGGGCTGTCGAGACTGTCCAGATCGGTTCCGGCCTCTTCGCACTGAAAAAGCATGGCCGGCCTCCCATCGACCCTGATGGCGTAGTCGGACCTCACTGTCTCCCCATCCCCAAGCTCCACAGCGTATCCGGGCTCTACCTCCCGCACATCGAATGGATCGTACCCAAGAACATCGAAGAAGGGGAGGAGAAGGGCATTTTTCGTCTTGTCTCGGGTGTCGAGGGCTTCTAGTTGATGCTCGGCCCGCGCTTTCAGGGCTGAGAGAGGTTCTGAAAGTCGCATAACTGGAGAAGTGCGTGATGAATAGGAGTAACAAGGAGACGCCGGGACGCCAAAATCCATATTCTAATTTTCGCAAATAGTGTACCCGGAAGCACTCCGGACCCTTTTGCACCCTCCGAACGATTCTTTCGTCGCCTTATGTTACGATTTAACAGAACGTATTGAGATTTCTACGAGAACGACTTCTCGGGGCGTGCCTCTTCGGAGCAAACCGAAAAACTGGGTTTTGTCACCGATCGAAGCAGTCCGGAGTGTTTCCTGTGGCCCGCCGCCTCGCATCCTTGGATGCAGGCCGCAATTCTCAAATACGGTCCCTCTGTGTAGGGTGTTGGCCAAAAACCCGATGGGTCGGGACGGCTCAAACTCCGAGACGCACGACCCGACTTTCTTTCCTAAAGGAGGCGCCCTCCCAACGATTTTCGTGGTCTAACTTTTGCGAGGAACCATAGCCGGAGATGATCGGGACGACGCAGCCTTCGACACGCCCGCCTCCCGCCGGCCAATTATCTTTTACTAGTGCTAGCCACCTCTCTGTAGCCCGCAGGGAATTTCCAAAACAAGATAAGGTACGCACGTCAGGAAGCTTGGCAATGTCGCCCCGACCGGTCCCTGGTCCTGCAGGGTTCGATTGCGGACCCAGAGCCAGTTGACCTCCTCCACGTAGTCGTTTGCGCACAATTTCTCAGCATCCTCTACGCCTTACGCTATGGCCCCTCCCACTCGTAACGACCTCTTGGATCTCATAGAAGAGACCTACGGAGAACGTCATCCCAATTTCGAGTCGATCCGCAAGCAGTATAGGCTAATTACCGAGCAGTGCCACGATCAGGAGATCGAGAGCGACGCGAGACTCCTGATTGCCGGCCTAGACGCCACAAAAAACACCTACGAAGACTGGAGCGACATGAACGACTACGAAAAGAATCAAGCCCTGAATGCCGTCGAGCGTATACGGAATGTAACTCGATCCACCCTCAACAAGTACGACGTGGCTGTCGGGTAGCTTTTTTGACTGCCGGAACGCCACATGTCCGAAGGGAGACTGCCGTTCTGCCGTGCGCGACGCACTCCTCTCGGCTGTCCCCGCAACTCTCCACCACCTAAGTAGCAAACGACTGATGAAACGGAACATGGACCTAGTACGGGAAATTCTCTCGGAGGTGCGGGACACGGACCCATTCTCGACGGAACCGGCCGATTTTCACGCCGGACAGCTTCCCGGTCAGTGGGGAATGAAGAAGGTCTCGTACCATCTTGTTCTTCTGTTGGAGGAAGGCTTTCTCACCCGCAGTACGCTTCATGTCGGACGGTGGCAAGACCAAAGCAAACAGGACGAAGAGGCCGGCCTTCGCCTGACCTGGAAAGGGCACGACTTACTCAGGAAACTCAACGAAGAAAAAGCATATCTGTAAGCTCTCTTGTCCGAATCTCCACCTTTTGACATGCTGTGTACTGATTCGTCGAGGTCCCGGCGGTGCCCCTGATCTGAGGTTCTCGTTTCACCTGGGAAGGTGCCGTCGCATCGAGAGCCTGGACGTAAGAATTTAACTAGGACTGAACGCAGGCAAGCAGGGCCGACACCGGCTCTTCTCCTGTGCCTAAAACAAGTTGTTCTAGTCTTGACGCCCAAACAGGAGTAGTGGGGACCCTTTCATTGATTTCCGACGGATTCAGTGATACATTGAGGTATTGACTGAGTTCTCAGCGCAATATTTTCGTCTTTGTGGACGCGGCATCAGAACCCACCATGCGCCCGATGCCGACCGTCTTCGCTCAGGCGCTTTCTTCGAGGCTTTTGGTAAGGGCAGACTATTCCTCCCCAATATCCTCACGCTTCAAGTCAGGGGGAGACGCCTCCCAGGAGCCTCTCGCCAGAAGAACTAGTTTGCGTGCCTCGATGGCACGTAGCCCCCGATAGGAAACGTGGAGCCCCCTGTGCGCCCCGCGTTTCTACCGGTATGCACCCCGCCCAACCACCACGATCAAACAAACCTTCCACGCTCATGGCCTCTTCGAACCGTCTGCTCTACGTTGCCGGTGCCTTGACACCGTTCACGCAGCGTTCCTCCCTCGCATCCCTGACGCGTTCCCTTCCGGAAGAGGTTCAGGCCGAAGGGGACTTCGAGGTTCGTATCATGATGCCCTGCTATAGCAGCATTAGCGAGCGCAAACACAATCTCCACGAGGTCATCCGACTCTCGAACACGGACGTGCCCATGGGGGAGGCGATGGAGACCGTCTCGGTAAAGGTGGCCTCGGTACCGAACGCCCAGTTGCAGGTCTACTTCATGGACCACGAGGAGTATTTTGACCGAAACGGTCAGGGCACCGATTCAGACGGCAATGCGTTCGACGACAACGCGGACCGGACCCTCTTTTTTAACCGGTCGGTCCTGGAAACGCTTCGCAAGCTCCGGTGGGGCCCTGACCTGATCCATTCGTTTGGCTGGATGAGCGGCTTGCTTCCCTCCCTCTTGGCTACCACATACGCCAACGACGACCTGTTCGGGGATACGAAGTCGGTCTTCACTCCTAACAATGAGGCCCCCGAGACACACGTCGACGCGTCCTTCGCCGAGCGCATGGGACTTCCACTAGACGGCGCGACGGGATCGACCCTCTCTGAAATTGGACATAGCTACGCGGACGCAACCATTTTCCCACCCGGTCACTCGTCGACCGATGGGCTCCGAGCATTCGGGGAAGAGACCGAGGGGCGACGCGACCAGGCCGTTTCCCTGTATGATCAAATGCTCGGTGAAGTCCCTGCGTAGGGATCACCCTCTCAGAAACACCCTCCTCTCGGGCGGCTTTCAGGACCTTGATTCATAGGACGCTCGCTTTCGCTAGGGCCTAGTCCGGCGCGAAACCCGGGTTTTGCCCTGTGTGAGGGCGATTGGGCTCTCCACCCCCTTATTCACTGGCTGCCGCCTGCACTGACGATGTTCATGAGGCTCTCCTGGCTTTGCGCCGTCCTCGTCGGCGGCGCTGCGCTCCTCTCGCTTTCTGCCTGCAGCGACTCGTCGGACGTAGGTCTAGGGGTCGGCCCACCATCCGACTCTTTGCAGGGCGGACAGCCCCTGACACTCGATGTTTCCCCTTCGCTCGCGGACACGGCACGGGACGTTCCCATTACGGGGGAGAACGCGCGCCAGCCCCCCAATCGGGATGCGTGGCGGTTTCTCGCCGGTACAGTGAACGACCCCGCCTCGGGGCCGGGTGTGATCGAGGCGGAGGGATACGTGGACTTCGCTGGGCGCAACAGCCTTCCTTCCGCAATTGCCTCCGCCGACGACGCGGACTCCCTCACCGCTGAACTCCGTCTACCGACCGTCTACCTGCACGGCATCGCCGACGGAGAAATCTCGGTAGAGGTGTATGATCTCACCGAGGAGGCAACGATGGATTCGGCGCGGGCGGATGCCAGTTTCGAAGCCGACGAAATGAATCCGGCCTCGGTCAGTACGGCACAGATTTCGCCGACCGACTCTCTGGTAACCATCGAGCTCCGGCAGAATTGGATCCGGCAAAACCTTACAGTCCTGCAAGACACGAGCGACGACGGCCTTTCCTTTGAGGATAATTTCTCGGGCTTCAAGATCGTCGCCCCCAATAGCGAAGCCGTCGTCGGTTTCTCGTCCTCCGATGCGGCGCTGCGCCTCACGCACGTCTCCGACACCGCATCGGCTGATTTTCCGGCCCTGAAGACGTTTACCCATATCACAGAACGGAACGCAGCGTCCGCCCCCACGGGATACAAGCTACTACAGGGCGGCGTAGGGGCAGGACTCACGATGGAATGGGATTTCGACGCGCCGCCCCTCGATACGCTCCGGAATGCCCCCCTAAACCGGGCCGAAATTTTTGTACCCGTCGACACGTCTGAGCTAAACCGTCGCACCGGACCGGACTTCTCTCGCCCACTCCCCAGCGGTTTTCGCGTCGTTGCAACGCGACACCCTGACCCCGACACCCCGTCGTGCTCCAATATCTTTGGAGTCTTGGGACTGGCAACGGGCAATCGAGCCTGCACGCTCCCCCTCGTCTCTTCCGCCGCCCCGGCAGCAGCCCTCGTTAGCAACGACATCGCCCGTCCCATCTTTGCCCAGTCGTTCCGACGGGTGCGGGAGACAAACGGGACATCCGACCCTCCTCTGTTCACTACGTTCCGGGTCTTTGCCGCCGATCGGCAATCAGCAGACAGCGGCTCGCGCGCAACGCTCCAGCCCGGCTTGCCAACCACGGTCCCCGTCCTCATCCCCGACCAGACGGCCCCTGAAGACCCTGGGCCGCCCCGCGCCACCTTGACCGTAACGCCGCTTTAGATCGATGATGGTGTCTCCTCGGCCCACGTTCTCCACGATGCGCGACGGCTCAATGCAAGTGCTCTCAACGCAACGCTTTTCTTTGTTCACGGTGCTGCTGGCGATGACGGCCCTCCTGGCGATGGCGACCGTGCCCACCGCCCAGGCTCAGTCCAACGGCGAGGGAACGATCTACTCCCGGTTCGGACTGGGAAGTCTTGACGGCTTCTCCTCGTCGCAAAGCCAAGCGATGGGAGGCGGTGGCTACGCACTCCGCTCGCTCAATTACAACCCCAACGCCAACCCGGCCCTGTGGAGCGATCAGGTGTACACCCGCCTGTCGGGCGGTGCCGGATTCCAATCCATTAGCGCGGAAGACGGACGGGGAAACTCGGGACAATTAACCTCCGGCAACGTACAGGCTCTCCAGTTCAACTTCCCCCTCTACGAACGTACGCTGGGGGTAGGCCTCTCCTTTCAGCCATACTCGCGCACCAACTACAGTGCCGTCCGCACAGGCCGAGCACCTGTAGGCCCCCAGAAAGAGACCGAAGCCGAATACGAGGTGAACTTCTCTGGCTCGGGCGGCCTCCAGCGGCTCCGAGGCGGGCTGGGCTACCGCATCAGCGATGCACTGAGCGTGGGGGCCACGGCGGACCTTCTCTTCGGCATTATTGAAAGCCGGCGGCGAACCCAGTGGCCCGACACACAGGCCTTGCGCGACGTCATTGTCTCCGACGGCGTTCAACTCTCCGGCCTTACCAGCACTTTAGGGGCCCATCTTGCCCTGGCCGATGTCCTTGCGTCGGACGATGCCCTCTCCGTGGGCGCCTCCGTCACACTGCCCGCCCCCCTCTCCGGCGAGCGCTACCGCACGCTCGACGAAGACCTAGCCCGCGACACGCTTTCCGTACAGCGCGGGGACGTTACCCTGCCCTGGGCGGGCCGCCTAGGCGTTTCTTACCAACCCAATGCGCGGTGGTCGTTCACGCTCGATGGCCTCTTCGAGCCGTGGAGCACGTTCTCCACCAGCTTCTCGTCAAGCGGCGGCCAGACGTCTCCCGCCCGATTTCCCGTGGGGGGGACCCGCACGCTGACGGATCGCTGGCGCCTATCAACCGGGGCCGAGGTGGTACCGGCTGGGGAAGACAACTTGGCCGGTTATTTCGCCCAAGTGGCCTACCGGTTCGGGGGATACGTAGAGCAGATGTACGTACGCCCCGACGGGCAGACGAATCTTTATGAGTTTGCCGCCACTGCCGGCGTAAGCCTTCCTACGTCGCTCGCTGGCACGCGTATTGACCTGAACACAACTGTGGGAACGCGAGGGACGACCTCGAACACCCTCGTCCGCGACACCTTTGTCGGTGTCTCCCTCCACATTAACTTCGGAGAACGGTGGTTTCAGCGCCGCAAGCTCCGGTAATCCGAGCTTGCACACCGGAGCCTCCGGCCCGCCAAGTGGGCTGGTCCAGCTATCCTGGCGCCTGAAACCCGACGCCAAACGTCTAGTCTAAAGCCCTAGCCTGTTCAAAATACCGGACAGATTTGTCTGCCTGATATGCCCTTAGCCTCCCTCCCCTTTCGGTCCTGGTCTTTCGTCGGGGGCCTGTGCCTGAGCTTCGTACTGCTTGCCCTCTCTGTCCGTCCGGCTACCGCCCAAGATAGTGAGCCGAGCAAGCAGGAGAAGCTGATGCACTACAGCCTTTACTACGAGAACTATAAGAACGACAACTTCAAGAGCGCCCGGAGCGATCTGCTCTGGATTCTTGAGAACGCGCCGGGCACACCCGACGGAGACGACGACAACTACCGGCGAGTTGTAAACCTGTACGTGGGCCTCGCCGAACAAGCTAGCGACGAGAACGCCCGAACGGCGTACCTCGACACTGCGGCGACGCACCTCGCCTCGGCCCCAGAGAAGCTGGAACAGCAGGGACTCGAATATGAGCCTTATAAGTGGGAGCGTCGCAAAGGTCGCTTTTTGGAGCAGCACCAGGGCTCGGTGTCCGCGTCCGACTTTGAGGGGCTGGAGTCGCCAGTGGCGCACTACCGGAAGGCCTTCGAGCTGGCCCCGAAAGAGCTGGACCCCTACTACATTCAGCAAATCATCAACGGGCACCTTGAGGGCAACGAACTTCAGGAGGCGCTCAACTTCGCCAATACGCTCGAGTCGAAGCGCGGCGACGATGAGGAGGTCGCAAGTATGATCAGTTCGGTCCGCGAGCGGGTGTTTAGCAAGAATCCGCAGGCCCAGACGGCCTACCTGGAGAAGCAGGTGGAGCAGTATCCGGACAGCACGCAGCTGTTGACGGAGCTGTTCAACGCGTACAATCAGCAGGGAAACGTGTCGAAGGCTTCAAAGCTGGGCAAGCGGTTAATGACGAAAGATCCTTCGGCGGGGACGGTCCGTGAAATTGCACAGATGCGCCTCGAAAACGGGCGCCCGAAGGCAGCACTGGCGGCGTATGACCGGGCGGTAAAAGAAGGAGCCTCGCTCAAAGCCGAGGATCACTTCAACCGCGGCACCGCCTACCAGAAGATGGGACAATTGTCTCAGGCCCGGGAGGCTTACCGGACGGCCATAAATATGAAAGAGGATTACGGGCGCGCTTACATTGCCATTGGAGACCTGTACGCCCGCGCCGTGAACAACTGCAGCGGTGGCGAGATGCGCCGGAAGGACAAGGCCGTGTACTGGACCGCGGTAGACAAGTACCGACAGGCGAAAGAGGTTGACCCTTCCATTGCCTCGGTAGCTGATAGTAAGATTCGGACATACCGGAAGGTCTTTCCCACAAAGGAAGATATTTTCTACCGCGACGACTGGGAGCGGGGCGGTACATTCACCGTCGACTACGGTTGCTACTCATGGATCGGCGAGACGACCTCCGTACGGTCGGCCCCCTCATCCAACTAAGTGTTTCGCCTTCGCTCCTCTTCAGGCCGGCGGGCCCTTTAGGCTCGCCGGCCTTTCGTGTATTCGGGCACAATCGGGAAATTTCTCGTCTCCTCTTGTCCCCCAGGACGCTACAGGCTGAGCCAGATCTTCGATGTTTTCCACCACGGCGCTCTTGTGATTCTGGGCGTCGACCACGTAGTTGACAGATGCGCTGTACGGGTTCTCCCCGCGGCGTGCTTACACTTCCCCCTCCTACAACGCCTACCTTTCTCCGTATGGCTTCGATTCAGCGCGTCACTGGCCGCCAAATCCTCGACAGCCGAGGCACCCCAACCGTCGAAGTAGACGTGATCACCGATGAAGGCGTGCTTGGACGCGCCGCGGTGCCCAGCGGGGCCTCAACCGGGGCCTACGAGGCGGTGGAACTCCGCGACGACGACCCCGACCGGTACCATGGCCAGGGCGTTCTGCAGGCCGTGCGCCACGTGAACGGGGCCATCGCGGAGGAGCTACGGGGCATGAGCGTCCTCGAACAAGTCTCTCTCGACGACGCCCTCCGCTCCCTCGACGGGACGGACGACAAGTCGAACCTTGGAGCGAACGCAATTCTCGGGGCCTCTCTCGCCGCCGCCAAAGCTGGGGCCGCCACCCTCGGGGTGCCGCTCTACCGGTACCTGGGCCGCGCCACGGCTCGCACCCTCCCGGTTCCGCTCATGAACATTCTCAACGGCGGAGAGCACGCCGACAATAACGTCGACATGCAGGAGTTCATGATCGCGCCCGCCGGGGCCGCGTCATTCTCCGAGGCCCTCCGCACCGGCGTGGAGGTCTTTCACACCTTGGAGTCGGTGCTTCAGGATCGCGATTATAACACTGCCGTGGGGGACGAAGGCGGGTTTGCTCCTGATCTCCGCTCCAACGAGGAGGCCGTCGAGCTCGTCCTAGAGGCCATCGAAAAGGCGGGCTATACAGCGGGAACAGACGTGTTTCTCGCCCTCGACCCAGCCGCCGCCGAGATGGTGACGGACGAGGCGTACGTGTTCTGGAAGAGCGACCCGGACACCGAGCGCTCCTCGGCGGACATGGTAGAGTTCTGGAGTTCGTGGGTGGACCAGTACCCAATTCTCTCCATCGAAGACGCCATGGACGAGGACGACTGGGACGGCTGGACGGCGCTGACCGAGGCGATTGGAGATGAGGTCCAACTCGTGGGCGACGATCTGTTTGTGACCAACACCGAGCGCCTCTCACGCGGCATCGAAGAGGGTTGCGGGAACTCGATCCTGATCAAGCCCAACCAGATCGGGACCCTCATCGAGACCCTCAACGCCATTGAAACCGCCCATGCCCATGGATTCACGGCCATCGTGAGCCACCGTTCCGGCGAGACGGAAGACACCACGATTGCCGACCTCGCCGTGGCCACCGGCACGGGCCAAATCAAGACCGGCTCGGCCAGCCGGAGCGATCGCGTGGCCAAATACAATCAGTTGCTCCGCATCGAAGAGCAGCTCGGGGAGACCGCGCAGTACCCCGGCCTCGACGCGTTCCCCCATATCAACTAGCGTCCACCATGGCTTCTTCCGACTCTGCCTTTTCCAATCCTCGTGTCCGGTGGGGATTCGGCCTGTTTCTGGCCGGGGTGTTGGTGTGGGTCGCGTTTTTCGACAGCCATAGCCTCTGGCAACGGTACCAGTGGCACCAGGAACTGGAGGCCACTCAGCAGGAGAACGCCGAGCTTCGCACCGAGATTGAACGCCTCCGCACGAAGCTCGACCAGCCTCTGTCCGACAGTCTCGTGGAGCGGATCGCCCGCGAGGAGTACGGGATGAAGCGTCCCGACGAAACGATTTACCGAATTGAGTCACAGTAGTGGATGGAAACGCCCGGCCCCCCAGCAAGAATTCACCTTCTGGGGTGTCATGTCTCTCATTCCTCCACTCAACTTCCACAACCTTCTTTTCCTCATGGCGTCTTATGCCGTCGGTGTTGACCTCGGAGGCACGAACCTGAAGGCGGCCCTGGTGGACCGTGACACCGGCATCATCGAACGGGCCGAGTGTCCCACCGAGGCCGACCAAGGACCTAAACACGTAGCGGATCAGATCGCCGCAATTGTGGTGGAGATGATGGACGCCGCCCCCTCTTCTCCCGTCCAAGGAATCGGCATTGGCGCCCCCGGGGCCGTGAACTGGGAGCGTACCACTGTCTCGAAACCCCCGAATTTTGAGGACTGGACGTCCGTAAACCTCCGATCGGCCCTGCAAACCCGCCTGGACACCTCCCTCCCAGTGATCGTGGAAAACGACGCGAACGTCGCCGCGCTCGGGTCTGCCTTCTACGGCGCCGGGCAGGACCCCGACTCGTTCATCATGGTCACCCTCGGCACGGGCGTGGGCGGGGGAATCATTTACCAGAACAAAATTTTTCGCGGGAGCACCGGTGGTGCGGCCGAGATCGGGCATATGACCATCGACTACGAAGGTCCCTTCGCGAAGTCAGGCGTAAGTGGAGCGATCGAGGGCTACCTGGGGCAGGAGTTTTTGACGGATCACGCTCGGGACCGTCTCATCAACTACCCCGACAGTGCCGTTCGCGACCTCGTGGATGGGAACCTCGACGAACTCTCGCCCCGCGTGCTGTACGAGGCCGCGACGCAGGGGGACGACCTTGCCCAGGATATTCTGGCATGGGCCGGCCACAAACTGGGGTGTGTGCTCGGATCTGCCATCAATTTGCTCGATATCCGAACCATTGTGGTGGGGGGCGGCGTTTCTGCAGCCGGAGATTACATCCTCGCCCCCGCCCGCGACGTCCTCCCCCGCTTTGTTGTGCCCGGCCTCCGCGATGACCTGCAAATTCACCAGGAGGAGTTGGGCAATGAGGTAAGCCTCCTGGGCGCTGCCCGCCTTGCGTTCGAGGGGGAGCAGGCTCAGGTTGGCTCCCTCTAGAGAGGGTTCAGAGGGCCCACGCCCCGAACCCAGGGTCTGGAGCACATCCGGAGAGGCCTCGTCGCCCGCCCCACCGTGTGGTCACTGTGCTTCGCTTTCCCCGTCCGTACCGGCTGCTGATTGGTCTTGGAATCGGGCTGGTGCTCGCTCTTCTGGCCCGTCCCAGCGTCGCCCAGCAGCGTCCTGCCGGCGCCCCCGACACACTCGCCTCGTCGTCGGCGTCGCAGCGCCCCGGCGGGACACCGGACGCGTCGGGAGGAGTCGAATTCTCCGCGGCCGATTCGCTGGTGATCCTCACCCGCCGGGACTCGGCCGACCAGGGAACCCTGCACGGACAGGCCGAGATGTCCTACAAGGGCGCGAACTTGAAGGCTGGGACGATCGAAATGAACTTCGCGACGAGCGTGCTCCGGGCCTCCGGCCCACCCTCCGACACCGCAGCTCAGGGACGTCCTACGTTTGAGCGGCAGGACCAGTCATTTACCGGGAGCCTCCTGTCGTACAGCCTGCGCACCGAGCGGGGACGCGTCGTGACCGCGCGGACCCAACAGCAGCAGGGCTTCGTGGAGGGCCAGGCCGTGAAGGTATACGAAGACAGCACCCTCTTCGTGGAGGGCGGCTCCTACACCACCTGCGACTGCCCCCCCGGTGAGACGCCCTCCTACTCTCTGCAGTCCGACGAGATGAAGGTGGAGGGCAAGTGGGTATACACGGGCCCCATTCAGCTTTTTCTCTTCAACGTCCCCACCCCGCTGTGGCTTCCGTTCGGGTTTTTGCCCAACGTGCAAGGGCGGCGGAGCGGACCGCTAGCCCCCACCTACGGACAGGATCAACGGAAGGGCCTGTTCCTCCGAGACTGGGGCTGGTACTTCGCGCTCAATGCCTACACCGACCTCCAGCTCCGCGCCAGCGTGTGGTCGAAGGGGAGCTTCGAGATCAACCCGATTTTTCGCTACGAGAATCGATACAACTACGGCGGTCGGGTCGACCTAAGGTACCGGCGCACCCGAATTGGCGAGGAGGAGGATCCGGATTTCTCAAATCAGCACGAGGGGCAGCTGCGGTGGTCCCACGACCAGACCCTCTCCCCCACTGCCTCCATCCGGGGCCGGGTAAACCTCGCAACCTCCACGGACTTTGCCCGGCGCAGCAGCAACAACTACGACGACGCCGTGAGCCAGGAAATTTCGTCGAACCTGCAGTACAGCAAAAACTGGCCGGGCGGCGGAAAGAGCTTCAACATCAGCCTCAATCAGCGACAGCAACTCCAGAGTGGAAATGTGTCGCTCACATTCCCCAGCCTAAGCTTCTCACAGCGCTCCTTCAAACCGTTCGACGTGCAACAGGCCGTGGGGGAAGACCGGTGGTACGAAAAGATCACGACCTCCTACAATCTGTCGGTCGACAACGATTACTCCTTCCGTCCACGCGACCCTGAGGACCTCCGGGCTCGGGGCGATAGCATGCTAGCCGAAACCATTGAGCGGGCCGATATCGCCTGGTACGAGGCCCTTGTGGATCGGGACAAATACCAGCTTGCTACGGGCGACGACGAGCCGTTCGACTTCCAGGCCACCCACCAGATCCCGATTAGCGCCTCGTTCCGGATCAACCGCTACAACCTTAGCTTCAGTCCCAACATCAACTACAACTCGGACTGGCGGATTAGTACCACCCGCCGGACCGTAGACCTTGCCCCCAGCGACGTGGACCGGGACACGCTCAACCTGAACGCGAACACGGTCGAGCGGACCGTGCGGGGCTTCTACGCGCGGCGGTCGTTCTCGACGGGCCTGTCGGCCAACACGGAATTGTTTGGCCTCTTCCCTCTCCGTGCCGGGCCGCTCCAGGGCCTGCGGCACCGGATGGTCCCGTCGCTCTCGTTCAACTACCAGCCCAACTTCAACGCCCCGTTTTGGGGCCGCACGCGCACGCTCCGCTTCCAGGACGGAACGCCGGTTCGCGACACGACTACGGGCGAGCCCATTCGCTACGACATTCTCGGGGGAAATCGGGTGCGGGGAAGCACCGAACAGCGCACCCTCGGCTTCAGCCTCGACAACGAGTTGGAAACGAAGTACGTGTCCGTCGACACGACGGGGGAGCGGCAGGAGGAAAAAATCAAACTACTCGATTTCGACCTCAACACGTCCTACAACTTCACGGCCGACTCGCTGAAACTGAGCGATATTCAACTCCGAGCGCGCACGACGGTCCGCGATTTCAGCATTCGCTCGAGCATGACGTTTTCTCCCTATGCGCTCCGTCCGACGGGGTCGGGCAACAACCGCCGCTTTCGGGTTGTGGACCGGTACATGGCCGCCGAGAGCCCCCTCACGCCGGTGCGCCTCACGCGCTTTCGCCTCAATGTGGGCGGTTCGTTCGAGGGTGGGGGCGGGAGTCAGGGCGTGGGCATCCAGCAACGCCCCCGCTCGGGAACGCCGGGCCAGACGCAACGTCCCCCAGGGATCTCCCAATCGCGGTCGTCTACCGAACGTGCAGACCGCTCGTCGTCGCAAGGGTACCTGGGCACGACCCTTCCGTGGTCGCTGAGCTTCGACTTCAGCTACAGTTTTCGGAAGCCGCGCAAGCAGATTCAAAACCAAAACGCGACGGTAAACGCCCAGTTTGGGCTCGATGTGACTCCCAAGTGGTCCCTGGAAGGCCGCACGGGGTATGACCTCATCCAAAACGACATCGCCACCACGAGCATCAACGTTAGCCGCGACATTGGACGGTGCTCGTGTTGGGTGATGTCTTTCAGTTGGGTCCCCTTCGGCGCCCGCCAGTCGTACGGCTTCAACCTCCAGGTCAAGAGCGGGCAACTGTCGCAGCTACTTCGGCTCAACATCCCCAACACGGGCGAGGGACCACTGGGTGGATTCGGCAACCGGTTGCGGCAGACGGCCGGCAGTGTGGCCGGCGGGGGCCAAGGTCGCAGCCCCTTCTAGCTGAGATGCGACGCTGCTCTCCTCCCTCCAACCCCTCGCGTCCCGGGCCCGCGGTCTCACACCCCCTCATTCAGCGCCGCGGTTACCTCGTCGGCCGCCTCCTTCAGCAGCACCGCCGAGCGGAGCGAAATTCCGCTTTCATCAAGGAGTCGCTTCCCTTCCTCGGCGTTGGTCCCCTGCAGGCGCACGATGAGCGGGACCTCAATGTCGATGTTGCGGGCGGCCTCAATAACGCCCTGCGCCACGCGGTCGCAGCGCACGATGCCCCCGAAGATATTGACGAGGATGGTCTCCACGTTGGGGTCTTTGAGGATGATGCGGAAACCAGCCTCTACCGTCTCGGCACTCGCCGAGCCGCCCACGTCAAGGAAGTTGGCCGGCTCGCCGCCAGCCAGCTTGATGATGTCCATTGTGGCCATGGCCAGGCCCGCGCCGTTCACCATGCACCCCACGTTGCCGTCGAGCTTGATGTAGCTGAGGCCATGCTCCCCCGCCTCCACCTCAACCGGATCTTCCTCATGGAGATCGCGCATCTCTTCCAGGTCGGGATGGCGGAAGAGGGCGTTGTCGTCGAGATTCACCTTTGCGTCGACCGCCGCGAGGTCGCCCCCGGGCGTCTGCACGAGCGGGTTGATTTCAGCGAGCGTGCTGTCGGTCTCTTCATACGCCTCGTAAAGCCCCTGGATCAGCGACGTGGCCTGCTTGAACGCGTCGCCCTCCAGGCCCATCGCGAATGCGAGTTGGCGCATGTGGAACGGCTGGAGCCCAATCGACGGGTCGACCCACACCTTGTGGATCTTCTCCGGAGACTCCTCGGCCACCGTCTCGATATCGACGCCCCCCTCGGTAGACACCATGATAGCATTCATGCTCTTCTCCCGGTCGAGCGTGACGCCCAGATAGTACTCCTCGGCAATGTCGACGCCCGTGGCGACCAGGATCTTGCGCACCTTCTGCCCCGCCTCACCGGTCTGGTGGGTGACCAGGTTCATCCCCAGGATGTCGTCGGCGTGCTCGCGGACCTCGTCGACACTGTGGGCCAGTTTTACGCCGCCGCCCTTTCCACGCCCCCCGGCATGGATTTGCGCCTTTACGATGAACAAGGAGGCATCTTCCTCGTCTTTGAGGCGACGCGCCGCATCAACCGCCTCGTCGACCGTCTCGGCCACGATGCCACGCGGCACCGGCACGCCGTAGTCTCGGAACAGGCCTTTCGCTTGGTATTCGTGGAGCTTCATGGAGTGGGGCGGATTGGATGAACATCGAATTTGCTGGCAAATAAACGGCTGGAGACGAAAAGGTCTAGCGGCGGCGGCCATTTTTGTGGGGTGTTCGCAAGCCATCCGCTCGGCCCTCGCGTCCCTGTTATGCTCTCGGCTCCGTCATGACCACCTTCGAACGGCACATCGTGGTGCGGCTCCTGAAGGGCTTCGTGCTCTTTGTGGGGGCGCTTATCATCTTCTTCATTGTGCTGCACTGGGTGGAGTACAGCGACGATTTTCTAGACCGGGGCGCAACGACCTGGGAGGTGTTTACGGTATTCTATCCCAACTACATTCCGGAGATTGTTCGCCTCACCTCTCCCCTCGCCCTGTTCCTCTCCTGCATCTACCTCACGGGCACCCTCGCCCAGGAGCTCCAACTCATCGCCCTGCAAACTTCCGGCGTGTCGCTGTATCAGCTCATGCGCCCGTACGTGGGGGTCGGCCTGTTCGTGACCGTCTTCATGTTCGGCTTCAATGGCTGGGTGGTGCCCCGCACTAACGAGGTGGTGGTGCGCTACGAAAACGAGTACTTAAACCCGGGCGAGCGAACGGTCGAGACCAGTGAGATTCATCGTCGGAACGGCCCGAACAGTATCCTTTCCGTGGGCTACTACGACGTGGAGCGCAAGCGCGCCCACAGCGTCTCGTTGCAAACATTTGACGGCCCCTCCCGCCTCGTGGGCCGACTGGACGCCGACCACATGCAGTGGGTCGATTCGCTCGGGACGTGGCACCTGGAGGACGTGACGCGTCGCACGTTTACGGCTGGGGACGAGCAGTTCAGGACAACCGTCGCGTCTCTCGACACCACCCTTCAGGTCTACCCTCGAGACCTAGCCCGGTCGAAAAACGACGTAGCGGCCATGACCATCCCGGTCGCGGCCGAATATCTGGCGGCCCTTCGGCGCTCCGGCGTCGGAGAATTAAAGCGTCCTCTCGTGGCGTACTACAACAAATTTGCCTATCCCTTTGCCAATCTCATCCTGATTCTCATCGGGATCCCCATCGCCTCCACTCGGCGGAGGGGCGGGCAGGCGGTACGGTTTGCGATTGGACTGGCGATCGCATTCGTGTACCTCTCCGTCCAGAAGCTAGCCGAACCGCTCGGATATGCCGGCACCCTTAGTCCGGTCCTAACCGCCTGGCTCCCCCACGCCACGTTTGCGGTCGTCGCCCTCCTTGTGCTCTGGTGGGCCCGAAAGTAGCCCCTCCTGGGCCCTACGGTTGCACCGAAACCGTCTCCTGTTATATTATTTTTACAGGAGGAAGCAATTCAGGGACGTGACAACTCTTCGTCCCTGATGGCGTTGATTTGTTGAGGTTTGGGGTTGCGCAGGGAGAAGCATCCATCCAAGAGCGGTTCCCCACTCCGCACTTGGACCTTGCCGTGTCCCCACCTCATCCTCCCTCCGCGTCCTTTCCCCTCACCGTCTTCATCCCATGTGGCACGATAGCGTTCTCGGCACCATCGGGAATACCCCGTTGGTTCGGATTAACAACATCGGCACCGACCTCCCCTGCACGGTACTCGGGAAGGTGGAGTTCTTCAATCCCGGGGGGTCCGTGAAAGACCGGATTGGGCTCAGCATGATTGAGGACGCCGAGGCGAAGGGCGACATTGAGCCCGGCGGGACCATCATCGAAGGCACCAGTGGCAATACGGGCGCGGGCTTGGCCATCGCCGCCATCGCCAAAGGGTATCGATGCATCTTCACCACGACGGACAAGCAGAGCCAGGAGAAGGTGGACGTGCTCCGCGGGCTCGGAGCCGAGGTGCTGGTGTGCCCCACCAATGTGGAGCCCGACGATCCCCGGAGCTACTACTCCGTGGCCCGCCGGCTGTCAGAAGAAATCCCAAATTCGGTTTACCTGAACCAGTACGACAACCCGTCCAACGTGCAGGCGCACTACGAAACCACGGGGCCGGAGCTGTGGGAGCAAACGGAGGGACACATCACGCACTTCGTGGCCGGGGCGGGCACGGGCGGCACCATCAGCGGTACGTCGCGCTACCTGAAGGAACAGAACGAAGACATCGAGATCATCGGGGTCGACCCCTGCGGCTCGGTCTTCCACAAGTACTTCCACGAAGGCGTCTTCGACGAAGACGAGATCTACCCGTACTTTACGGAGGGGGTAGGGGAGGACATCCTGCCCGACAACATGGACTTCGACATCGTCGATGACTTTGTAGAAGTGGAGGACAAGGCAGCCATGCAGATGACGCGCCGACTTGCCCGCGAGGAGGGCCTGTTCATTGGACAGTCCTGCGGCATGGCAATGGCGGGGGCCCTTCAGTGGATTGAGGACCATCGGGACACCCTCTCGCCGGACGACGTGGTGGTGGTTCTGCTCCCGGATTCGGGCTTCCGGTACCTCTCGAAGACGTACAACGACGACTGGATGCGCAACCACGGCTTTCTGGAGAAGAAGCCGGACGTCACCGCCGACGAAGTGCTCAGTATTCGGCAGAAGCAAACCGACGTGATCGACGCCAGTCCGGACGATGCGCTCGGCGATGTGATTGAAAAAATGACCGATGAGGGCATCTCGCAAATGCCCGTCATCGACGACGACCACGAGGTGGTAGGCAGCGTTACTGAGACGCGCATCCTGAACCATCTCATCGAGAATCCGGAGTCGCGCAAGGCGCCGGTCCGCAACATCATGGGCACGCCGTTCCCGGTCGTGCCAGCCTCCCTGCACCTCGAACACCTGTCCGCGTACCTGGAAGAGGATGCAGGGGCGGTCCTCGTCGACCACGGCCCGGACGGGGGGTACTCCGTCCTCACGAAGAGCGACCTCATCAGCGCCCTTGCGAACGTCGGCCAGGGCAACGGCGCCAACGCCTCCAACGGCACCAACGCATCCTAGCCAAGCGTTCTCTCCCTGCTTTCCATCGGCCAAGCTTTTGGCGCAATGTCTGACGGTGACGCTCAACCTCGCTCTGCCCCAGCGACCGACGATTCTTCGGGTCCGGGCTCCGAAGAATCCATTCCAAGGGGGCAACTTCGCATGCCTGACTTCGACGGCCTCCCCCACGAGACGGAGGCGATGCAGATCGAACTCGACGAGCAAACGGCTCCGGGGAGTTACGCGAACTCGGTTCGGGTTCGGCGATCCCCCGAGGAACTCGTCCTCGACTTCATCCGCGTGATTCCGGGAAGCATGGATGCTCAACTGAAGAGCCGCGTCATTGTCTCGCCTCAGAACGCAGCGCGTCTCCTCGACGCACTGGCGGACCACCTCGACCTTGTAGCCCCCCCTCAGGGAGATACGTCCCCTGGAGGACAGTCCGGAACCGACGAGGCTGTTCCCCCGGTGCCCGACGGCCCACTGCCCCCTGAGAACGGCCACCAATCCCCGAGCGAAAACGGTTCCGACCCCGTGCCCACCGTCGAGCCCGAGCTTCTCACGGCGACCTTCTCCCTCTCCGGAGAGGCCGTGCACTGCAATGGACCGTGGACCTCTCTCCTAGGCCCGACGGACCGCCCGTGGGCGCATCTTTCCGAAGAGGACGAGGAGATCGCGGAGTCGGCCGTACTGGAGGCGCGAAAGGGCTCGCTCGTCACGAATCGCCTCGTATCGGCGCAAACGAGCCACCGCGAAGAGCCGTTTCCGGTCCTGCTCAACTTCATTCCTGTGCGCGACCCATCGGCCGACGAGGACGACTACCAGGCCGTTACGGTAAGCGGCGAGGTGCTGGCCGAACCGCCGTCCTGGATGATGAACCAAACTCAGCGGCACCGGATGGAGACCCTCGGGCGCATGACGATGGGGGTGGCCCACGATCTAAACAATCTACTGAGCGGCCTCATCGGCCACATCGAACTGCTCAAAGATCAAGTCGAGCGCGCGTCCCTGACCGACTCCATCCGCCCCTCAATCGAAACGATTGAGACGACCGCCGAGGATGGGGCGGCCCTCATCGAAAAGCTCCAGCGGTACATCCGCCACGACACGCAACAGCACTTTGAACCCCTCGACCTGGCGGATCTGATCGAGGACTGCATCACCCTCACCGAGCCCTACTGGTATAACGAGCCCCGGCGACAGGGCATCGAGATTACGGTCAAGACTGCGTTCGACGATACGCCCAACATCCTGGGCGCCGCCTCGGAACTCCGCGAGGTGTTTGTCAACCTCATCCTCAACGCTGTGCAGGCCATGCCGGAGGGTGGGACACTTCGGTTCAAGACCTACACCAACGACAAGGGACAGGTCTGCGTGAACGTGAGTGACACGGGCATCGGGATGAGCGACGAGGTGAAACAGAACATCTTCGAACCCCTCTTCACCACGAAGGGCGACGACGGGACGGGGATGGGGCTCGCGGCCAGCTACGGCATCGTGCAGGAGCACGAAGGCACAATTGACGTGCGCTCCGAACCAGGGGAAGGAACGCGCTTTACGCTCTCATTCCCTCCGGCCGAGGGAGAGCCCGAACCCAGCGACGATGCGCCCGCTGCTCCCATCGAGTCGGAAGGCACTTCGGTGCTGGTAGTGGACGACGACGAAATGGTGCGGTCGACCGTGACGCGTCTCCTCACGCTGAGCGGCCACGAGGTCGATCGGGCCTCGTCGGGGGCCGAGGCGCTTTCGATGTTCGAGGCAAACAACTACGACGTCGTATTCACCGACTTCGGCATGCCGGAGATGACCGGTGCGGAGCTGGCCGGGAAGCTCAAAGCAGAGTACCCGGACTTCCCTGTCATCTTGCTCACCGGATACACCGAAACCGAGGCGGCCATCGAGGAGGTGGACGGGGTTCTCTCCAAACCTTTCAAGCGCGATGAGTTGGAGACGGCCATTCAGAAGCACGTACATGCCACCTCCTAAGGTCCACACTACGGGCAACGAGGCCCATCATGACGACCCGTCGAGCCGCCAAGGCGTTGGGGCCACCTCAGCACAGAGGCAATGTCGTTTCTACTCCTCCCCCTCCGGACGCGGGATCTCCTCGATCACCCGGGCCTCTTCGATGTTTGGGTCCAGCTCGCGCTCGAACGCCTCCTTCGACTCCGCCGCGATCTGGGACACCCGTTCCGCCGTGGCATCGACCAGGTTGGCGGCGGCGCGGAGTACCGTGCCCCCGGCGTAGACCGTCTTGCCGAACCAGTTTAGCTCGTGGGGCTCGCGGCGCTCGCCTGGACCTTTGGGAGACATGTCGAAAGGTGGAGGTATTTGGGGAGATGCGGCGGGGCGCGTACGCGGCCGCGGGCAATGCAGCTACGTGCCGGACGATCCAATGTCGCTCTCGTTCGCCTCGCCCATGTCCGCCTGTCGCTGGGCCGTTTCCGGCTCCGCCGGCCCAGGCCCCTCGTCCGAGGACGCTGCGCCGCCGCAGGAGTTGCGCATGGTGTCGCCGAGTCCCTCGGCAAGCGTCTGCCCCAGCTGCTCAATGCCGCGGGCCAGCGTGGAGGCCGACGCTTCGATAAGAAATTGGGCCTGCTGCTCAATCTCCAGGTCCTCGAAGTCGTGGCGAACTCGATTGAAGGAGTCGTCGGTCGACATGGGGAACGAACTGTTTGAGGAGACGCCTCGTTTGCTGAGTCGGATCACAGTGGATTTTCGCTGGGTCCTACGACGTGGACGCGCAGCGAAAGCGGAAGGTTTCCCCGATACTTCCTCGTTCATGGCTTCCTCCTCCCCCTCCCCCGACTCGGACGCAACGTACCTCGACGGGGTCGTGACAAGTTCGACCGGCAGTTGGTACGACGTGCAGACCGGTAACCGTACCATTCCGTCGCGGATGCGAGGGAAGTTTCGTCTGGAAACCGAGGGCGTAACCAACCCGATTGCCGTGGGGGACCGGGTCACCATTCGGCTCACCGAGGAAGACGGGACGGGGTTTATCACCGAGATTCACGACCGCGTCAACAAACTCAGTCGGCGGGCGGCCGGGCCGCGGGAGGGGCAGGAGCACATCCTGGTTGCCAATGTCGACCGCATTTGGAGTGTGCAGTCCGTGCGCCGCCCCGCGTTCAACCCGCGCTTCCTGGACCGCCTGCTGGTGGCGGCGGCCGCGCACGACATTCCAGCGGGCGTAATCATCAATAAGATCGACCTCATGACCGAAGCCACGAAGCCGAAGGTTATGAACCTGCACCTCCGATACGCCGACCTCGGCCACCCGGTGCTCGCCGTAAGTGCCACCAAGGGAGTCGGCATCGATCGGCTTCGGGCAGCCTTTCGGGATCAAATCAATGCCATCACCGGACCATCCGGAACAGGTAAAACCACGCTCATCAACGCCCTAGAGCCGGACCTGAATCTGCGAACCGGAGCTGTGAGCGACAAGACCCAGAAAGGGACCCACACCACCACACACGCGGAGCTTCACCCGCTTGCGGACGGCGGATACGTCATTGATACCCCCGGCATCCGAGAATTTGGGGTGCGCGACGTGCACCCGAAGGACCTAGCCCACTACTTTCCCGATCTTGCACCGTACGTGAATGCCTGCCAGTTTCCGGACTGCACGCACGATCACGAGCCCAATTGCGCCGTGAAAGCGGCCGTGGAGCGGGGCGACATCCATCCGGAGCGCCACGAGAGCTACTTGGCGATTCTGGAATCCCTGCGCGAGGAGCACACGCCGGAGTATTGAATGCCGCGGATTGCGTACTCCGTTTTCTACTCCGCCATACGCAACACGAACTACGCAATACGCACTACTCCCCCACGCGCTCTACCCCCGTACCTCCTGCGTCGCTTCGTCCCCCTTTTCTGCAAGCAGGTCGAGGGCCTCGTCCATCGTGAGGGCGTCGATGGACTGGTCATCCTGAAGGGATGCGTTGGTGCCGTCATGCTTCACGTAGGGCCCGTAGCGTCCATTCCACACTTCTACCGGCTCATCACTCACCGGGTGCGGCCCGAGCACACGGTCCGGCTGGTTGCGGTTCTCCTTCCGCTGAATCAGCTCCAGCGCTCGGTCCAGGTCCACCGTCAGTACGTCGTCCTGCTTTTGCAGCGACGCGAAGGTGCCTTCGTGCCGTACGTAGGGACCGTAGCGGCCGATGTTGGCCTCCACCTCTTTGCCCGTGTCCGGATGCGTGCCGAGCGTGCGGGGAAGATCGATGATCTGTAGTCCGAGGTCGAAGTCTACATCTTCCGGCTCCACCCCGGGCGGCAGGGACACCCGCTTGGGATCATCTTCCTCTTCGTCGTCGCCAAGCTGTACGTACGGGCCGTAGGGGCCGGATTTGAGGAGCACCGGCAGATTGGCCTCGGGGTGAATGCCCAGCACGCGGTCGCCCCGGTTTGCTTCTTCCAGAATGTCCTGGAGGCGCTCCTCCGTCGTGTCGCCCGGCGCCAAGTCGTCGGGGAGCGACGCCGTGACGGTAGTTCCGTTCATCTCCCCCTCCACGTAGGGGCCGTACTTGCCAACGCGCACGACGTAATCGCCCCACTGGTCGGGGAAAGAAATAGAACTGATGTCTCGGGGATCGATGATCTCAAGCCCCTCTTCCACGCGGGGCTCAATGCCTTCGTCTCCCTTGTAGAAGTCCCGCAGATAGGGCGTCGGCTCCTTCTTACCCCGGGCAATATCGTCGAGAACCTCCTCCATTTCCGCCGTAAAGTTGACGTCGACCAGTGGCTCGAACTGTGCCTCCATGAGGTTATTCGTGGCAAAGGCCGTGAAGGTGGGCACCAGCGCGTTGCCCTCCTTGCGCACGTAGCCCCGCTGCTGAATCGTGCCGATGATGGAGGCGTAGGTGGACGGACGGCCGATGCCTTCCTCCTCCAAGGTTTCCACGAGCGAGGCCTCCGTGTAGCGCGAGGGCGGCTTCGTCTCGTGCCCGACCGGCTCCACGGAACGAACCTGAAATCCGTCTGCGTCGGTGGATTGGACAGATGTCTCGCCCACGCTCAACGGCGGCAGGGGGCGCTCCTGGTCGCGCAGGGCAGCCTCCGGATCGTCGCTCCCCTCCACCAGCACGCGGAAGAAGCCGGGGAAGTCAAGCCGCTTGCCGGAGGCACGGAAGCGGGCCACGTCGCCGTTCACCTTGGCGTCGAAGTAGACATTTGTGTAGCGAATCTTGGCGTCCGCCATCTGCGTGGCCAGGGCCCGCTTCCAGATAAGGTCGTAGAGGGCCGCCTCCATGCCGCTGAGCCCAAGCTCGTCCCTGGTCTTCATCTCGGACCCGGCGGGACGGATGGCCTCGTGGGCCTCCTGCGCGCTCTCCGACGAGCTATACTGGCGCACCCCGTCGCTCAGGTAGTCGTCGCCATAGCGCTGTGTCACGGTGCGGCGCGCGCCCTTTACCGCCTCCTCCGATAGATTCGTCGAATCGGTGCGCATGTAGGTAATGTAACCGTTCTCGTAGAGCGACTGGGCGATGCTCATCGTCCGGCTCGACGAGAGACTGAGCTTGCGGTTGGCCTCCTGCTGGAGGGTAGACGTGATGAAGGGCGCGAAGGGTGACTTGGTGCGCGTTCGTTCCTTGATGTCGGCAATTTGCCAGGGAGCCTCAGGCAGCTGCTCGGCCAGTGCCGTGGCCTGCTCCTCGTCGAGCAACACCACGTCTTCGCCTTCGACCAGCGACGCTTTGAGGCGCCCCGTGTCCTCGTCAAAATCTTTTCCGGAGGCGAGGCGCACTTCGTTCAGGTGCGTCATCTCGGCTTCAACGCCCACACCGTCCTTCGCGATTTGCGCGTCGAGGTCCCAATAGGTAGCCGGCACGAACGTGATGCGCTCAATCTCCTTTCGCACCAGCAACCGCACGGCGACGCTCTGCACGCGCCCCGCCGAGAGCTTGGGCTTGATTTTGCGCCAAAGCAGTGGCGAAATGGAGTACCCAACCAGGCGGTCGAGGATGCGACGCGTCTGCTGCGCCTCCACCAGGTGCACATCGATGTCGCGGGTGTCCTCAAGGGCCCGCCGGATGGCGTCTTCCGTGATCTCGTGGAAGACCATGCGCTTCACGGGAACATCCGGGTTCAGTGTGTTCACGAGATGCCACCCGATGGATTCTCCCTCCCGATCCTCGTCGGTCGCGATGTAGAGCACGTCGGCGTCGTCAAGGGCTCGCTTCAAGTCGCGCACCACATCCTTCTTGTCTGGTGGCACCACGTAGAGCGGCTCAAACCCGTTCGTCACCTTCACACCCAGCCGGGCCCAGTCCTCATCCTTGTACTCCGACGGAATTTGCTCTGCCGATGCGGGCAGGTCCCGAATGTGCCCCATGCTAGCCTCCACCTGAAACTCATTCCCGTCCGGCAAAAAGGCCCGGATGGTACGGGCCTTAGTGGGCGACTCAACGACAACCAAACGCTTCATGGACGACAGGCCAGAGTTGATGTAACAAATGGACAGGCTGTGTCTCGAGGGATCGGCACAACGACCCATCGGACAAAATTAGCGCGATAGGCACGCCTGCTGTGGCAGGGTCGTTCCGAGATCACTTGTGACCCATTTGTTCTAAATCCAAAACGAGAATGCCACGGACTCGGCTATCGCCTCGGTTGTTACGGCGCGTTGAGGCGCTGAACCCGCACGAACTTCTGCCCGATGCCAAAAACAAGAGCGGCCCGGCACCGCGGGAACGGTACCGGGCCACTGTATTTGTAGGGGCCTCAAAAGGCCACTCAATGCCGTGTGCTAGAACATGTTAGGCCGTTTCATCGTTTGGCCGTCCCTGTTCTAGGCTGTCCTCGCCCAGGTAATGATCGAGGTGGTGGGCACGATCCTCCACCTTGGTCAGCACCTTCTTCAGCGTGCGCTCAGTGCCGGGATCGCCAAGGTCTTTCGCCTCTGCAATGGTGGCACGGAGCTGCTCAGCGAGGATCCGCTCTGCGTCCAGGTCGTGTTGGAGCATCTGCCGGATGCGGTAGGTGCCCTCCGGTTCATGCTCTACGTGCGAGAGTTCGGCCTGAGCGTCCGGCGCGCTGGTCGGGATGCCACCAAGCGCCGTGATGCGCTCTGCCACCCGATCCACGTACTTGTGGACCTCGTTGTAATTCTCTTCGAGGAACAGGTGGAGGTCGTTAAACTGCGGGCCCTCCACGAGCCAGTGGTGCTTCTGATACTGGTGATACAGCGTCCAGAGCGTGCACTGGATCTCGTCGAGCTTCGGGATGAGTTGCTCGGCGACCTCCTGGTCGAGTCCAATGGGATTGTCCTCGATCATCTGCTGTGGCCGCCAGGGTTCGCCGTGGGACGTGTCGGTTGTTTTCGCTTTCGTTGTAGGCATATCGGTCGGGGAGTAGTTGTGTGTGGGTGGATGCGAGAAGGGGAGGTCTGTTGCGGAGTGTCAGGCCGTCGCGGAGTTCGGTGACAACCTGACCGTTTGTCTGCCAGCATGTACCCCAACCCCGAACAAGCAGGGCATGATTGTACAGCACAAATCCAGTGCCAGCCGGGATGATTCCGAGCTCAATTTCTTTGTTGTAACGAGTGCGCAGAAGACGCCGAGGAGATTCGCTTCTGGAGAACATAGACAGGGTCCCTCAAAACGCATCGACCGACCCAGTGGAGAGCATCCCCGGCGGTCGGTGGGGGACGGAAAGAGTGCCCCACAGACCGCAGAAGAGACGAGCGCAGCGGCCCCAGCCCCCCCAGCTACACGAATGCTTTTTCCCCAGTCACATCCTCCCCCACGATGAGCGTGTGGATTTCGTGGGTGCCCTCGTAAGTCACGACACTTTCGAGGTTGTTCATGTGCCGCATCACCGGGTACATGCTAGTCACTCCGTTCCCGCCCAGCATCTGCCGCGCCGACCGGGCCACCTCCAGGGCCGTCTGGCAATTGTTGCGCTTGGCCAGGGACACCTGTTGGGGCCGCATGGTGCCTGCATCTTTGAGGGTGCCAAGGCGCCAGTTTAGCAGCTGGGCCTTCGTGATTTCCTGCACCATGTCCACGAGCCGCTCCTGCATGAGCTGGAAGCCGCCAATGGGCTGCCCAAACTGTTCACGGTTCTGGGCGTGCTGCCGGGCGGCGTCGTAGCACGCCATGGCCGCCCCGATGGCGCCCCAGCAGATGCCGTATCGGGCCTGCGTGAGACACGAAAGAGGTCCCTTGAGGCCTTTGGCATCGGGGAGTCGAGCCGCCTCCGGCACCCGCACATCATCGAGCACCACCTCGCTGGTAACGGCCGCCCGGAGCGACCATGTGTCGTCAATGGGCGGGGTGGTGACGCCTGCCCGGTCGGTCTCGACCAGAAATCCACGCACGATGTCCTCCTCGTCCTTGGCCCAGATCACGGCCACGTCGGCCATGGTCGCGTTGGTGGACCACCGCTTGTGTCCGTCCAGGACCCAGGCATCGCCCTCGCGCCGGGCACGGGTCTGCATGTCGGCGGGATTAGACCCGACGTTCGGCTCCGTGAGACCGAAGCATCCAATGGCTTCTCCGTTGGCCAGCGCCGGCAGCCAGCGCTCCTTCTGGGCTTCGGTGCCGTATCGCCAGATGGGATACATCACCAGCGAACCCGTTACCGAGCAGAACGACCGCAGCCCGGAGTCGCCCCGTTCCAGCTCTTGCATCATGAGGCCGTACACAACGCTGCTGTGCCCGCCTCCGCCGTATTCCGCGGGAATTGTGGGGCCGAGGAGGCCGCGCCGCGCGAAGGCCGGAATGAGATGCCGCGGAAACTCGGCTCGCTGCGCGTGCTCTTCGATAATGGGCGCTACCTCCTCCGTGACGAACGTGCGCACCTCGTCGCGGAGGGCCTTGGCCTCGTCCGAGAGCAGGTCGTCCAGGGCGTAGTAGTCGGGCGCTTCGAATGCTTCGGGGGCCCACGTCTCGGGTGCAGAGACGTCGGTATCGGGCTCGGGCGGAGCGGGCTGCGACATGGCGTCGTGGCGGGTAGTGGGACAAACGTCGTGGAGAACCGTTGAGGCCTCCGCGGAGGCAGGACTGTTGATGATTGCCGCGCGGAGACGTACGTTCCGAATGGCCGAAGTCTGACTAGAAGGTGCGCCGAGAACTTCTCCTGCTCGGTGCCAAACAGCTACGATTCCTCTTCTTCCTTGATTCCACAAGTCCCCTGATTTTCATGCGACGCCTTTTTGGTCTTCTGGTCGTTCTTGGACTGCTGGGTGGCCTTGCGGCACCTGCGCAGGCCCAGAGTGACCAGTCCCGGTTCGGCCTCGGCCTTCAACTTCTGGGCAGCACGGCCGGCAACAACGTGGGCCCCGGGGTTCATTTTCGGGCCTCCACACCGCTGAATCCTGACGTATCGCTGGCGGTGGGCTCCGGCCTGACGGGATTCATTTTCGGGGGGCGCGACGACGCGGCGTTCGCCCTCGATCCCCAAGTGTCGGCCATCGTGTCGTTCTCAACGGCGAACGCGCAGAGTACCTACGTGATTGGGGGCGCCGGGGCGTACGTTCCGTTCGGGGACACCGACACGGATAGCGGGCCTACATTCAGCATCGGCGCGGGACGCGCGTGGCTGTTGGAGGAGAGCTCGCTGTTTTTCGAGTTTAGCCCCGGCCTCCTCGTCGGGGAGGAATCGACCACTCTGGTGGTGCCCATCCGCGTGGGCGTGATTCTCTGACTCATTTAGACAATGCCCTGCCGGAGGGACGCGGCCGTGCAGGCCGGCCCGATCTGCCCGCATGTCACAAGTCCTGAAGGTCAGGCCCCAGAGGACGGAGGGTCGGTCGGGTCGGGGCGCTCTTCTGTCACGTTGTGTTCGAGCCCGTCTGCGGCTTCATTCAGAAGATGGTCGAGGGAGCGGAGATCGCCCTTCAGGGACTCTTCTTGCTCCGTCTCCAGCGCGGCATAGAGATGGACCCACCGTTCGAACCGGTCCCCCAGCTTCATCACGGCGTAAAGCGTGCCACGGCCCGATCCAGGAAAGACGAGGTCGATGAGGGCCGCGCCGAACGACAAGGGCATCAGCGCGATGTCCTTGAATCCTTCGAGCCAGAGCTTGGCCTGGAAGATCAGTACGTCACGGACAATTTGGGTGCGGGACGGGGATTCTTCCGAAGGGGCGGGCTCGGACATGACAGGATGTGGGACCGAAACGCAACAGGGACACGCAATCTCTTAACGCTGCCTCCTGCGAAAAGTTATCGTCTGGCGGCAGAGTCAGGGTTATAGCACGCGGCGAAGGATGGACTGGAGACGCTCGTGGTCGTCGTCGAGCAACCGGCTGAGGGCACGCCCGGCCCGTACAAGCGGAGGTCGCCCGCCCTGTTCTCCGCCGTGGGCCGCGTAGATGCGCCGGAGCACCGCCACGAGGAGGTCGTCGACCGGCACGTCCGAATCGGGGTGCTCCACGAGGGTGCGCAGAAAGTCGAAAGGAGCACCGAGGGCCCGCACCTGCTCGTCGGTGCAGAGGGCCACAAAGTCGTGGATGTCAGGAGGTTGCGGGGGAAGCGTTTGCCGGATCTCCCCGTTCGGGCCCTCACACGCTAGCATCTGCGTGCGGACAGTGGTGCGGAGCAGTTCGTCCACCATTGGCATCTCCTGAGCGCGCTCCTCCGGCGAGAGGCCGAGCGCCACGGCTTGTCGATTCGAATCGTAGCTTCCCGTCTCCACGTGGCTCACGAGACCAAAGAGCGGGGGAGCTCCTTCCGGCTCCACCCGCACCCAGGTTCCAAAGTCCGGAGCGGCGGCCTCTTCGTACACCTCGGCCACGAATTGTCGGGTAGAGGCCTCAATGACTTCGCCGAGGGCGTCACGTTCCATCGCGGTTGGTCGTTTCATTCAGCAGTAGTGTCCGTCCACACGTATGTGAACACTGGGACAGAGTTGCCGGCGCGTGGAGGCACTGGGACCAGACGGAAACCCGCGCCCCTCTTCTCCTCAAATCCGCGGCCGCTGTTTCGATCGCCGCTTTCGGGACCCGGTGGGCCCGAGGCCCGCCTCGCGGAGGCGGCGCTCCATGAGCCGAAAGAAGGCGTCCCGCTCCGAGGCCCGCACCACGGCGCGCTCGTGGGCCTCCGACAGCGCCAGCGGATAGCCCTCGCCCTTGCGACACTCCCGCAGCACCGTGGCGTGGACGCGGTCAAGGAGCGCCGGAGCGTCGGCCACCCAGCGGGGTACCTCAACGCGCCCGAGCTCGCCACCACTAGGCCCAGGCACCTTCAGATAGAAAAACGCAATGTCGGTCCCCGTTGGGTATTCCCCCTGAATGTGCGAGGCCGACCCAAAGACCGCCGACCGCTCACCCGGTCCTAGTACCGTGGCGAGAACATGCCGGTCGAGCAGTCCATCGAGACGGGGTGCATCAGGCGGTTCGTTAGGGGACGAGGGGGGCGCCACGTCGAGGTCGCCCCCCACAAACCGCAGCAGGTTGACCACCTCCGTGCTGGCAGGGAGACTGACGTACGACGCCAGGGCCAGGCCCTCGTCCCGAAAGCGTTCAAGACACTCGGTGTAGCGGGCAATGAGCTCGTCTTCGAGGATTGCATTGTCCATCCCCCGAATCATCCACCGGATGAGGGTACCGTCCGCCAAGGCCACGAGGGGACGCTCCGGCACACGGGCGGTGGTGGCCGCCTCCAAGAGCTTGCTCAGCTCCAGTTCGTCGCGGAGGGCCGAAACCAGCTCGGTCGGAATTGTGTCGAGCGGGGCGTCGAACCGAGCAGCGAGCGGCTCCCGGAAGTGCAGGGACGGGGTTGCCTCCAAAAGCGCCTCCTCTGTGGTGCCGTACTGGAAGGCCACCTGACTCACGTTGAGCAGAAAAAACGGCGGCTCCATATGGCGGTCGGGGTAGATCTGGGAGCCGTCCGTGGCGACCACGGTGACCGGCGACGGGCGCTCCGGAGCCGCACGAGTACCGGCAGGAGGCTCGCGCATCTTGGCAACGAGGCGACGCGGCTGGGCCGACGTCACGGCGTCCTGCATCGCTTGCCACTGTTCGTGACAGTGCCGCAGCAGCGTCCGCGCTCGCTTCTGCTGCGCGCTCCGCCGATCCTGGCGCTCGGATTGCTCCTCCTCGAAGATCGTGAGTTGGTCGCGCAACTGGCGGAGGTCAAGCATGACGGACCAAAAGAATTCTGAACGAGTGCGGTTCGGGCGTGTCGTCCTGACGGAGTGGTCCCCCCCGCCTCGCCCAACCGGCGTGACCCGCCTCATCGCTCGTTTCCCTCAACACAACTTGCCCCCATGGCCGACCGATCGACTCGCGAAACACTGGGCCTGATCGTCGACGTGGTGATGATGGTCCTCATCGTCGTCAACCTTGCCCTCATCATTGTTGACTGGGGCTTTGCCAGCCCGTTCGTACAGGCTCAGATGCAGTCCCATACGCCCGCCTTGTACAGTTGGTACGACCAGACGATCCACCAGCACTTTATTGTCTACGACCTGGCGTTCGTAACGGTCTTCGTGGTGGAGATTCTGATACGCTGGGGACTGGCCATCTACCGGCAGCGCTACCACCGCTGGTTCTTCTATCCCTTCGTCCACTGGTACGACGTCCTCGGCTGCATCCCCGTGGGCTCGTTGCGCTCACTGCGCCTCTTACGGCTGATTGCGATGGTGCCGAAGCTCCAGCGCACCGGCCTGGTCGACCTCCGCGACACCTACCTCTACAAAACGTTTGAGAAGTACCGCGACATCGTGCTCGAAGAGATCAGCGACCGGGTGACGGTGCGCATTATTGAGGGCCTGCAGAACGAGATTCGAACGAGCCAGAAGGTTACAACGCGAATCGGCAAGGAGGTAATCGCACCGCAGCGGGAGGCCCTCATCGAGGCCGTTACCCACCGGTTGCAGGAGGCCACGGCCGTCGCCTACGAGAGCCAGCAGGACGACTTTCACGAATACCTTGACGGGGTGATCGAGAACGCCGTGACCCGCAATCGAGAAATCAGTACCATTGCCTCGCTGCCCGGTGTGGGGCGCCCCGTGGCCGAGCTCCTCGAAAGCGCCATCAGCGACATCGTCTTCAACGTCGTCGACCAGATGGTGCGGGACGTGTGCTCGCTCGACAACGATCAGGCCGTCGCGGAGGTGACGTCAGTCTCGGCAGACGCCCTGATGAGCCCCAAGTACGATCGGCGCCTCAATCAACTCGCCCGGTCGATGGTGCTCCAGTCCCTCGACGTGATCAAGGACCACGTCCAGATCCGACGGTGGAAGGAGCAGGACCCGCTCGCTGTCTCGTCCGACGGAGCCCCCGCCACGCCCTGATTTCATGGCCGCCCTCTACGTTCACGTTCCATTTCGGGAATCGCCCTCCTCGGCCGAGGCCGCCGCGTTTGTGGCGACGGTCGTTCGCGAGATGGCGCAATACGCCCGCCCTCCCTTCGCCGCCGCGTCGTTCCAGACACTCTACGTGGGGGGCGGTCGCCCATCCCTCCTTCCTGAATCCTCGATGCGCACGCTCTTGGAGGCGTGCTATCAATATTTCGACACAACGGACGTGCAGGAGGTAACTCTAGAACTCCACCCATCCGACGCGTCGCCGCCCGTTCTGACGGCGTTTCGTCGGCTCGGGATCACGCGGCTGAGTATTGCCTCGCGACCGCTCACGGGTGCGACCCTGCGCCCGCTTCTCCAAAAAATCCGGCACGCTGGCTTCGAACGAATCTCGCTCGACCTCTTTTTCGGCGGCCCCGGGCACTCGCTCGGGGCCTGGAAAGCCCGTCTCCACCAGGCCGTGGACCTACGAGTGCCCCACGTGGCGCTCCACGAACGGGTCCCGACCGGAGATCAGGACGCCCCTGAACGAACTGGTTACTTCGCGTACGCCATGACGTTTCTCGGCGCCAAGGGCTACGTGCAGTACGAACTCACCCACTTTGCCCGACCCGGCCACCGCTCTCACTACCAGACCCACGTCTACGCCCACGGCAACGTCCTGGGGCTGGGCCCGGGCGCCGAGAGTTTCTGGTGGACCGACCGCACCGATCCGTCGGCGGCGCGGCGATGGTCGAACGCGGCGGACGTAGCGACGTACAGAGAGCGACTGCACCACGATGCATCCCCCGTGACACAGCGCGAGCGCCTTGCCCCCCTCGCCCTAGCCCACGAGTACGTCCTCCTTCGTCTACGGACGGGCACAGGCCTGGATCTCAGCGTGCTCGCGAACCGCTACGGCCTTCCGCTACGCGACCGCCACGCCGAAACCCTAGAGCGCCTCGCAGCAGAAGGACTCATCCACGACGATCCCGACCGCGTCCGCCTCACCGCCCGTGGGCGTCTCCTCGCCGATGCCATCACGAAGCGATTGATGCGGGATTCGTGAGGCATGAGAACGGAGTTCGGAGAAGATCACGCGTCACGCCTTCCGCTCCCTTGCCCAAAGCACTCCCTCCTTCGAAGACCAGCACAACCCCAGCAATCGCTCACCGCAATGCCTGAAATTCGCCGTGCCAGCACTGAGGCCGACCTGGATGCCGCTCGGCGTCTGTTCCGGTCGTACGCCGAGAGCCTGGACTTCGAGCTCGACTTCCAGGATTTTGAGGCGGAACTGGCGGCGCTCCCCGGCCCGTACGCGTCTCCCGACGGTGCAATTCTGCTGGCGGAAATCGACGGGGCGCCGGTCGGCATCGTGGCCGTGCAGCCGCTCGGCGACGATGCCTGCGAGATGAAGCGCCTCTACGTGACCCCTGACCACCGAAACCAGGGCATTGGCCGCGCCCTCGCGTCCGCCATCGTCGAGGAAGCCCGGACGCTCGGCTACGACGTGATGCGGCTCGACACCGTGGCGTCCATGACGGCCGCCCGACGTCTCTACTGGTCCCTCGGGTTCGAAGAACGAGAGGCCTACTACCACAACCCGCTGGACGATGCCGTGTATATGGAGCGTCCCCTCTAGCCACAGCCGGTTCCCCATGCGTTCCCTCTTGTTTTGTCTTTCTTTCACCCTCGCCATCCCGCTGCTGGCCGGGTGCACAGAAACCGGTGACCGGACCAGCACCGACGACCTGCGCACGTTTCGGGACGAGGGCGTCCTGGCCTTTACCCAGCCAACTGGCGACACGCTCGCAACGATCACCATCGACGTGGCCGACACCGACGCGGAGCGACGGCGGGGGCTCATGCAGCAGCGGAGCCTCGGCTACGATCGGGGCATGCTCTTCGTGTTCGAGACCGTGGACCGCGGCAGTATGTGGATGAAAAACACGCCCCTGCCCCTCGACATTATCTTCGTGGCGCCGGACTCACAGATCATCAACATCACCCGCCGTACGACGCCCCTCTCGGAGGAGCAAATTACCCCCGAGGCGCCGCGCAAGTTCGTCGTGGAAGTCCGCGCCGGCTTTGCCGATCGCTTCGGCCTGACCGATAGCACCCGCGTCCGGTGGACCCACACGAACTAACTGCCTCGCCTCCCCTCGCCTCCCCTCGCCCCATGGATGTCTCGCTGTCCCTCCGTCGCACCCTGTTTCTCACGACCCTAATCGGCACGGTGCTCGTCGGCAGCCTCGCCTGTGGCCGCTCGGGCGACTCGCCCTCGACGGACGCCGACGCGGACACGACGGGCCCCATTCCCTTTACTATAGAGGGCCGCCTCGCGTTCATTCAGGACGGCGACTCGACCGTCACCATCGACATCGAGATTGCCGACACGGACTCGGCCCGAGAGCGCGGCATGATGCAGCGCGAGGGATTCCCCAATGACCGGAGTGGAATGCTCTTTCCATTCCAGAAGGAAGAGCCTCAGAGCTTTTGGATGTCGAACACGCCCGTCGCGCTCGACATCATTTTCGTTGACGCAGACTCGCAGATCGTGAACATCGCGAAGTACACCACGCCGTTCTCCTCCGAGAACTACCGCTCCGGCGAGCCGGCACAGTACGTAGTGGAGGTGCCCGCCGGTTTCGCGGACTCGCACGGGATATTGGAGGAAGACCGCATTCGGTGGCGGCGGCTGGACTGAGGAGAGCGGTAGAATGCCGCCACGCCTGTCCGCATCCGAACTGCGAAGTTACACCCCGAAAGACTCCCCGCACGCACACTCGCGAGAGGCCTGGGGATTGGAGAAGTGAAAGCCGTCCCCATTCAACCCGTCGGTGAAGTGCAATTCGGATCCGTCAAGGTAGAGGCGGCTCTTTTTGTCCAGTACCACCGTGATGCCGTCGTGCTCTTCAACCTTATCCTCCTCCTGCACGGTCGTCTCCCACCCGAGATCGTACGTGAGGCCCGAGCAGCCGCCCGGCACCACGGCCACGCGGAGAAGCGTCTCGTTGAGGTCCACGTCTTTGTTCAGCGCCACCGTCTCAATCTGATCGACGGCCGCATCGGTCATCGTAATGGTCATGGCAGAACCAGCGTTCGTGCAGGCATCCATCGGACCATTGAATACCGCCGCACAAAACCGGAGGTTTCTCCCAACCCGTCTCCCTCGCGCCGACGACCTTTCCCTCTTGCCCCCTCCCCGTACACCCGAGCCCACGGCGCCCCCCCGACCGTCAACTTCCCACGAAGATGTAACGCACCTTCCCCCGGAGGAACGACCCGTGCCCCCCCTTGTTGTAACCGCACGTTGACACAGAGAAAAGCGTAAACATCGGTTTACACTCGGGGCCATCACTCGGCGCCCAAGAGCGGCCTCCCCCGAGAAACCGGTGCTCTCCATCCGCATCGGACCACGCACGAGATGACGAGGGACCGTTTATGAGCACTTCCGAGACCGAATACCTTAAGGGAAAGGCCAGCGAGGACTACAAGCACGGCTTTTACACCGACATCGAGACGGAAAAAGCGCCTAAGGGCCTCACCGAGGATGTCGTTCGCTACATTTCGCATCGTAAGGACGAGCCCGAGTGGCTTCTGAACTGGCGCCTGAAAGCCTTCCGCCACGTTCGTGACCGCATTGACAGCGGAGAGACGATCGATTGGGCGCACCTCGACTACGAGGCGCCCAAGTTCGACGAGATTAGCTACTTTTCCGCCCCGAAGGACAAGGCCAGCTACGACAGCCTCGACGACGTGCCCGACGAGATTCTGGAGACGTTCGAGCGGCTCGGCATTCCGCTGGAAGAGCAGAAGGCGCTCACCGGCGTGGCCGTCGACGCCGTCATGGATAGCGTCTCGGTGGCCACTACGTTCAAGGAGAAGCTGAAGGAGAAGGGTGTGATCTTCAAGTCCTTCGGCGAGGCCGCTCGCGACCACCCCGAGATCGTACGGGAGTACATGGGCACGGTCGTCCCGTACACCGACAACCTGTACGCCGCTCTCAATTCGGCAGTCTTCAGCGACGGGTCGTTCGTGTACGTGCCGGAGGGCGTGACCTGCCCGATGGAGCTGTCCACCTACTTTCGCATCAACGAGGCGGGCACCGGTCAGTTTGAGCGCACACTCATTGTCGCCGAGCCGGGCGCCTACGTGAGCTACCTGGAGGGCTGTACCGCACCGATGCGCAAGGAGAACCAGCTCCACGCAGCCGTGGTGGAGCTCATCGCCCACGAGGACGCGGAGATTAAGTACTCCACGATCCAAAACTGGTACCCGGGCGACCCGGACACCGGTGAGGGCGGTGTGTACAACCTCGTCACGAAGCGCGGCCTCTGCAAGGGCGACAACTCCAAGATCAGCTGGACCCAGCTGGAAACCGGCTCGGCCGTCACCCAGAAGTACCCGAGTGTCATCCTGGCCGGCGACGACTCGGTCGGCGAGTTCTACTCGGTGGCCTTCACGAAGGGGCACCAGCAGGCCGATACGGGGACGAAGATGCAGCACATCGGGAAGAACACAAAGAGCACCATCATCTCGAAGGGCATCTCGGCCGACGTGGCGGACAACAGCTACCGTGGCCAGGTAAAGGTGAGCAAGAATGCCGACAACGCCCGCAACTTCTCGCAGTGCGACTCGATGCTACTCGGGCCCGACTGCGGCGCACACACCTACCCCTACATCGAGAGCAACAACCCTACGGCTCAGATCGAGCACGAGGCGACCACCTCGAAGGTCGGCGACGACCAGATGTTCTACTGTCACCAGCGCGGCCTCGGTGAGGAGGAAGCCCTGAAGCTGATCGTAAACGGCTTCTGCCAGGAGGTTCTCCAGGAGCTCCCGATGGAATTCGCCGTGGAGGCGAAGGAGCTCCTCGACATTGAGCTCGAAGGGTCGGTCGGCTAGGCCCTGACCTGAACGGATCGGAGGGGTGGGCGTGCGGACGCTGCTCGCCCCTCCCCCCCGTCCCCTTACGTCCCAACTTCCAATCATCCACACATACACTCTCAACCCCCGAACATGGCACTCCTAGAAATCGAAAATCTGCACGTTGGCGTCGAAGGTGAAGACATTCACATCCTCAAGGGCGTGGATCTCACGTTGGACACGGGCGACCTCCACGCCATCATGGGGCCGAACGGCTCCGGCAAGAGCACGCTCGCCTCGGTGATTGCCGGGCGTGAGGAGTACGAAGTCCTTGATGGAGAAATTCGCTACGACGGGGATGACCTGCTGGAACTGGAACCGGAAGAGCGCGCCGAGGAGGGAATCTTCCTCGCGTTTCAGTATCCGGTGGAGCTGCCCGGCGTGAGCATGACGAACTTCTTGAAGGAGGCCGTCAACGCTGTCCGTGAGGCGCGCGGCCAGGACGAGCTCTCTTCGGCCGAGTTCCTCCAGCAGATGCGCGAACGGGCCGACATGATGGGCCTCGACGCCGACCTTACGAAGCGGTCGGTCAACGAAGGCTTCTCTGGTGGCGAGAAGAAGCGCAACGAGATCTTCCAGCTTGCCATGCTGGAACCCCGACTCGCCATTCTCGACGAGACGGACTCCGGCCTTGACATTGACGCCCTCAAAAATGTGGCCGACGGCGTCAACAAGTTGCGCGACGAGGATCGCGGCTTCCTGGTCATCACCCACTACGAGCGCATTCTGCAGTACATCGTCCCCGACCGCATACACGTCATGATGGACGGGAAGGTGGTGCGCTCCGGCGACAAGGACCTCGCCCAGCAGCTTGAGGAGCACGGCTACGAATGGATCCGTGAAGAAGCGGCGGCGGCCGCGGCATAACCCTCTGGCCGCATTCTAGGGCCGCGGGATGACCGTCGCGCCCCCCCGTCCTCCAGCCGCATCCTTCTCCCGATTACACACCCAACGCTTCTCATCATGAGCACCGCACTCGACACGGATGTTCGCCCCGAAGATCGGTTCATCTCAGCCTTTGAGGTGAACCACGGCCAGGCGCTAAACGGGACGAACGCCTCCATCGCCCAACAGCGCGAGGACGCCATCGAGCGCTTCTCAGCGCTCGGCATCCCAACCAACAGCCTGGAGGCCTGGAAGTACACCGACATCTCGAAGATCATCGACCGGCCGTACGCCCTCCCCCTTGCCCCCGAGGTCCCGTCGGTCGACCCGAGCGACATCGCGCCCTTCACCATCGACGACATGGACGCACACCGCGTTGTGCTCGTCAACGGCCGCGTTGATCCGTCGCTCTCTGATCTCGGCGACCTGCCGTCGGGCGTCGTCGTAAGCAGCCTTACCCAGGCTGGCGACGCGCACCCCGACATTGTGGAGGCCCACTACGGCCAGTACGCAGACTTCGAAGACGAGGCGCTTACGGCCCTCAACACCGCCTTCGTACAGGATGGCGCGTTCGTCTACGTGCCCTCCGGCACCGTCGTGGAAAAACCAATCTTCTTCCTTCACGTGACGGCCGGGCAGGAGGATCTCTTTCTCCAACCGCGCCATCTGTTCGTGGTCGAAGACGGCGCCATCGCCCGCATCGTGGAGGCCCAGCACTCACTGACCGACGCCCACACGTTCACCAACACGGTGACCGAGACCTTCGTCGGCGAACGGGCCAACCTTGAGCACTACCTCGTTCAGGACGAAGGCCCCAACGCCTCCCAGGTGCACACCCGCGCCGGACAACAGAAAGACGACAGCGTGTACTCGACCAACACGGTTACCTTCAGCGGCGAGGTGGTGCGCAACAACGCCAACATTGAGGCGGACGGCTCCTTCTGCGAGTCGAACCTTTACGGCCTCTGCATCGGCAAAGAGGACATGCACGTGGACAATCACACGCAGATGAACCATGTGCAGCCGGACTGCAACAGCAATGAGCTGTACAAGCACGTTCTCAACGACGAATCCACCGCCGTCTTTAACGGCAAGGTGCTGGTCACACGTGGGTCCCAGCGGATCGACGCCTACCAGCAGAACGACACCATCGTTCTGACCCACGACGCGAACATCTACACCAAGCCGGAACTTGAAATTTACGCCGACGACGTGGTGTGCAGCCACGGGGCCACGACGGGGCAGGTCGACGAGGAGGGCGTCTTCTATCTCCGCTCTCGCGGCCTCTCGGAGCGCCGCGCCCGCATCCTCATGCTGCAGGCCTTCTGCGATGAGGTCCTGAGCGAGTACAAGATCGACGCGCTGCGCAACCACATCACCGAGAAAATCCGGCAGCGCTTCGCCAACTACTTCTCATAACGCACGGAGGCATGGATGCGCGGATGAATGGAGGCGGTCCCCCCTATGCCTCCATGCGTCCATTTTCCCCAAGCCCACAACCGCTATGCCTGCGACGACACACCCTACTCCCGACACGGCTTCGTTCGATGCCGATGCGTTCCGTGCGGACTTTCCCGCACTCGCGCAAGATGTGTACGAAGACACGCCCCTGGCATACCTCGACAACGCGGCCACCTCGCAGAAGCCAACCCCAGTGATTGAGCGGCTGGACCGCTTTTACCGGAAGGAGAACAGCAATGTGCACCGGGGTGTGCACCGGCTCAGTCAGGACGCGACGGAGGAATACGAGGAGGCCCGCGCCTCTCTCTCCCACTTCCTGAACGCGCCGCACCCGGACCAGATCATCTTTACGCGGGGGACGACGGAGGGGCTGAACCTCATCTCCTCTACGTTCGGGCAAATGGTGGTCGGGGAGGGCGACGAGATCCTCCTAACGGAGATGGAGCACCACTCCAACATCGTCCCTTGGCAGATGCTGGCCGAGCAGGTGGGAGCATCGATTGAGGTACTGCCCGTCACGGACCGCGGCGAATTGCGGATGGACCTGCTTCCGGCAATGCTCACCGACGACACGGCGCTCGTGGCCGTGAGCCACGTCTCCAATACGTTGGGCACCATCAACCCGATGGAAGCTCTCATCGATGAGGCCCACGCGGAAGGAGTGCCGGTGGTGGTGGACGGAGCGCAGTCGGCCCCGCACTTGCCCGTGGACGTGCAGGCGCTCGACGCAGACTTCTATGTCTTCTCGGGACACAAGATGTTCGGCCCCACGGGCATCGGCGTGTGCTACGGGAAACGTGAGCACCTGGAGGCGATGCCCCCCTACCAGGGCGGCGGCGACATGATCGACCAAGTCTCGTTTGAAAAGACGACCTACGACGGCCTGCCCCATAAATTTGAGGCGGGCACTCCGAACATCGCCGACGCCGTCGCGCTCGGGACAGCCGCCGAATACATGATGGCGTTGGACTGGGACGCCGTGCAGGCCCACGAGGATGCCCTCCTGGAGTACGCGACCGAGCAGGTCGACGCCGTGGAGGGGACCCGAGTCATCGGCACGGCCCCCGATAAGACCAGCGTGCTCTCGTTCGTCTTCGACGACATCCATCCCTACGACGCCGGGACGGTGCTGGACCGCGAAGGCGTAGCCGTCCGCACGGGCCACCACTGCACGCAGCCGCTCCTCAGTCGCTACGGCCTTCCCGGCACCATTCGGGCCTCGTTCGCGGCCTACAATACGCGGACAGACGTGGATCGTCTCCTCCAAGGCCTTGAAAAGGTCCAGCGCATGTTCGGGTGACGGAGCCTGGCGGTAACCTCTGCCCGCCAGGCCCGTATGTAGCACTGATGAAACGCTCTTCGCAACGACGCGCACTGTCTTCCATGTCCACCTCGAACACGGTCTCGGATCGTGCCGAACAGATTGTTGACGAGTTTTCGCTGTTCGACGACTGGATGAGCCGGTACGAGTACCTTATCGAGCTTGGCGATGACATTCCCCTGCTCGATGAGGAGCAGAAGACGGACGACACCTACATTCACGGGTGCCAGTCCGACGTCTGGATTCAGTCGGAGCTCGACGAGGACGACCGAGTGCTCCACTTTCAGGGCGACAGTAATGCCAAAATAACGAAAGGGCTCGCGGCTCTCATCATCCGGGTGCTCGACGAGCAACCGCCCGACGCGGTCGCGAATGCGGACTTTGACTTTCTCGACGACATTGGGCTCCACGATCACCTGAGCTCGCAGCGCAATAACGGGCTCAAGGCCATGATCGAGGCAGTCCGGGAGCGCGCCCAGGCAAATCGGAACTGAGGAGTGAGGCGTGAAACGTGAGGCCTGAGGGATTGAAATCTCACGTGTCACGACTTGCACGACACTCGGCTCCTTCACGTGAGCCGACACACGTACAACACAATTCCCCACAATCCTTAACGACACGATGAGTCCTTCAGGAGGTGCTATGCCCGGTGGAATGGGTGGAATGGGCGGTATGCCCGGCGGGGCAGGCGGCGGTGCCGCCGACATCCCCGACGACAAAGAGCAGTCCGAAATTGAACTGCCGGAAACCATTCCAGACCACGTACAGGATACACCGGACGACGAGCTGTACCAGCGGGTCGTGGAGTCGCTCCGCGACATTTATGATCCCGAGATTCCGGTTAACATTTACGACCTCGGGTTGATCTACCACCTGGAGGTCGGCGACGATGGACACGTGGACGTACTCATGACCCTCACGGCCCCCAATTGCCCCGCGGCGGGCATCCTGCCCGGCCAGGCCGAAGACGCGGTGCGGGAGACGGAAGGGGTAACGAGCGTGAACCTAGAGATGACGTTCGAGCCCCCGTTCTCCCCCCAGATGATGTCCGAAGAGGCCCGCCTCGAACTTGGCTTCATGTAGCCCCGCGCCAATGCCGGATCGGTGCCCGACACCTCGACGGTCGTACCCTCCCTCTTAACGATGAAACACGCCCGCACCATTGCGATGGCCACGACGCTGCTCGCCGACGGGCGGGCCGACGACGTGGTAGCCATGGTGGAGCCGTTGCTCGACTCGGTGACGGCCCCGGCCGCCAACACGGGACAGCTCCTGCTCCGGGGACTGCTGGCGCGTGTGGAAGGGACTCACCGCGACCGTCCGGAGCGGGCGCTCGAGTTGCTGCCGAGGACCGACGACGTGTCGGATGCCTGCACGTGCGTGCGAGCTGAGGTTGCGCTCTGGCGGGGCTGGGCCCGTGCCCGACGCGCCCCCCGCATGGACGAGGCCTCTCGCGCCCTCCGTTTGCTCAAGGAGAGCCAGGAATTGTTCGTGTCGATCTGCGACCCGGGAGGACGCTGCTGGGCCTTGCTCGGTCAAGCCCAGGCCTACGCGGCCCTTGAAGAATACGGGTTGATGCGACGAATGCTCGACGACGCGGAGGGCCTTTCGAGCCGCCTCCAAGACACCCAGGCCGAGCGGTGGCTCCACGAGCTTTCAATTTCAGCCCTCCGGTGTGCCGACGAGTACGAGCGTGCAGCCGAGCATCTGACGGCACTTCAGTCGATCGCCGACTCCTGGTCCGACCGACGCGTGGATGCACACGCTGCCGCTCACACGGCGGCCCTCCGGCACGACCGGGAGGCCGAGCCGGCCGCTGTGCTCGACGCCGCCGACAAGGCCCTCTCCCGACTTCGCCCCAGCACGGCCGCGGCTCTTCCCGCGGTGCTCCGTGCTGTAGACGCCCGCACGAGGGCCCTGTGCCGGCAGGGCGCATGGGACCGTGCCCTCGAGGGAATCGACGACATCGAGTCGTCTCTTTCCGAAGAGAAGACTGCGGGCGCCTTCCTTCAGATGCTTCGAGCCCGCGTCGCGCTCCGTCGCGGCGAGCCAGAACGTGCTCACGCGCTGCTCGACGCGACGTTCGACGAATCACTGCCGTCCCTCCCTGGCATTCCCCGCTCCCGCATCGCGCTGCTGTACGGCGCGATCTTCGACGCTCAGAACCGCCCCGAGCAGGCCCGGCGGTGGCAGCGACGCGCCCACCGGATCGCGCAGGAAAGCGGTCACCACTCTAATCAGCGACGCGCCGCTCAGGCCCTCCCGACTCGCACCGAGAGCCCCCCCGAGGTCTCCCCCACCGATCCTCTCATGCTCGTCGACGGCCTCGTGGCCGAGAGTCGCGAGATGCAGGCAGTGGCCGAGACGATCCGGCAGGTTCAGCCGAGCCACAGTCCAGTGCTCGTCACCGGCGAGGGCGGGACCGGCAAACGTCTCGTGGCACGGGCCCTACACGCAACGAGCACACGAGCGAACGGGCCGCTGGAGACAATCTCCTGCGATCCGACGCAGGCCGGCGAGTCCCTGGAGACACGACTCTTTGGGGACGACCGAACCGAGGCCCCGAGATCCGGCGCTCTCCAAGCAGCCGACGGGGGGACGCTCATCGTCGAGGACGTGGATGCCCTTCCTCAACCGCTCCAATCGCTGCTTCTCGACGTTCTCGACACGGGACGCCTTGCGGCCCGAAGTGACTTCCACAAACCGGTAGACGTCCGTGTAATCGCCACGACGACCGCCGATCTTGACGCTCGTGTTCAGGAAGATCGGTTTCGGCGAGCCCTTCGAGACCGCCTCCGCGTGATCTCTCTGCACGTACCACCGCTTCGCGAGCGGCGTCCCGACATCCCGCTTCTCGCCCGCTACTTTCTAGACCAACTCCGGCCAACCGACTCGGCGCTCGTCTCCATTACGCAGCCGGCTATGGAGGCGCTTCTCCGCTACAACTGGCCCGGCAACGTGCGCCAGCTCCGAAACGAGATTGAACGCGCCCTGGTGCACGTGCAGAGCGAACCGGCCCCCACGATCGGCCTTGATATTCTAAGCGATGCGATCGTGGAGGGCGCCCGAAAGAGCCGCTCGCCCCAAACGGCCCAGGAGAACCCCGACGCCATCCTGGAGCCCGACCAAACGCTCAGCGATGTCCTCTCGCGCACCGAGAAGGCCGTGATTGAGCGGGTGTTGGGGGCCTGCGACGGCCAAGTGACTGCATCGGCAGATGTGCTCGGGCTCACCCGTCAGGGCTTGTACAAAAAGATGAAGCGTCTCGACATCGACGCTTCTTCATTTCAGTCCTCCTCCGAACCAACCCCTACGGCTTGAGCGCACGAATTGCCTCTCGCCTTTCTCCACCCCATGGCTACGAAGAATCCCTCGACACCGGACTCGACGATTTCTACCGATGTCCGCCTGGACCATGCCTCGGTCATGACGTCCGACCTCGACGAGGCGGTGTCGTTCTACGTCGACGTCATTGGGCTGTCGCTCCGCACCGTCGAAGACGATCCGGTTCGGGATGGGCGCGAGCGGGCCATGCTGACGGATGCACAGGGGGGAGACGTCATCGAACTCATTGAGATGGAAGAGATGCAGCATCCCTCCGTGCCAGGACGCGGCGGCATTCACCACCTCGGTTTTTCCCTTTCCCCGCGCGAATGGCACTCGCTGCGCTCCCGCCTCGACGCGGCCGACCACTCCTACGAAGAGGTCAAAGGCCGCATATTCGTACGGGACGCGGACGGCCTAGTGCTCGAGGTTGAGAAGAAATAGCCGCCTGCACTGTCTCTATTCCGAGTGCGCAAGGACTACTCCGCTTTGTCCTCGGACCGACGGCCCGGTGTCCGCACGACATCCGTGAGCTCATTCTCATCGTCGGGCTGCACCTCAACGCCCCGCCGCTCCAGTAGGCGCCCACACATCTCAATCGCCTCGACGAGCCCTTCCGTGAGGTTGTCGTTTTTGATGCCACGTCGGATGCGCGTCACGACCTCTGCCCAATCATCGGGCGCAACCTGTTGATTGATGCCGGTGTCGCCAAGCACCTCAATCCGGTGCTCGCGGAGCGACACGAAGAGCAGGATGCCGGTACGGTCGCGAGTGTCGAACACCTCCTCCTCCACGAACGCCTGGAGAGCCCGCCGGTGCACCGTGTCGTCGAGACGTTCGCTTCCCGCAAGGAGTCGCTGCAGCGGGTACACGTACCGGGCCAGCAGCGCCCCAACCGTGCCCGCCGCAAGCACCGACAGGGCCACCCCCCACGGCGCAAAGAGCCAGGCCAGTCCCCACCCGGTGTAGAAGCGGAGGGTGAGGAGCACGACGAGGAGCGTTACCAGTACCGCGGCGCCGGCGCCCCGCCACACCGCCTCCTCGTAGTCGTCGCTCCGCGGCACGACCACCGGCACAATCTCGCCGGCGGTCCGCTCCTCCGCACGACCCACCGCATCTTGGATGCGATCCAGATCGAGACGATCAATCATCGTGTACATCGCGACGGGGCGCTCTGGTCCGGGAAAATCCGAGCGTCTGAAGGTGAGTAGGTGGTTACGCAAACGCAGGCCATCGGTTGCGAAGCCCCTTCCGCCCCGACTTAGTCTCCGCCGTCCGCCCCTCCCCCTGCAGACGCCTCCCGTCGCTCCTCGATGACCGTGAGGGCCCGATCGGCCTGCTGAAAGAAGGGCGACCCGTTCTCGGCAAACCGCTTTACCTTCTCAAACTGCCGGGTTGCCTGATCCAGTCGGTTGATCTGCAGGAGCGCAAGCCCCTTCTGGAACCGTGCCGGGACGAAGGTAGAGTCCTCCTCTAGCACGCCATTAATGGCCTCAATCCCCTGCATCGGCTCGTTGGTGAGCAAATAGGCCTCCCCCATGCGAGTGCGGGCGTCAAGATCGTCGGGACGCTGCTCGGCCACGGTCCCGTAGGCCTGCGCGGCGTGCCGGGCCACCTGGAAGACCTGCTCGCGCTGACCCTGTCCCTGCAGCTTTTGCATCCACCGGTACAGCAGATCGGCAGTCCGACGACGGGCGTCGACCCTGTCCGTGGCGTCCGCAACCTCTTTTTGCACGAGGGCCGCCCGGCCTGGGTGCCCGGCCCCAATGTAGAGATTTACGAGTTCCACCTGGAACTGCCGCTTGCCACTGCCGGAGGCCTGCTGGACGCGGGTGCGCAGCGAATCGATCTGCTGTGCGATGGAGCCGGTAAGCGAATCCGCGGTCTGGTCGAGAAGCGTCTGAAGATCCGTGGGGGCCGGCTGCCCGCCGCCGGATGCCATCGGACGCTGCTGCTGTCCTCCCGGGGAACGAGCCCCCGCTCCCCCTCCTGTGCCGTCCGTTTGGCCGGCCTGGGCGGAGGGGCCGTTCGCGCCCTCCCCTTCACTCCACGTCTGTTGGGCACTCCATTGAGTCGCGAAAAACAAACCAATCACCAGTGCCAGCGCCCCCCCCACGACGAGCACAATCTGGCGCCCCATGGCGACCTGCTCGCCGTCGCCTGAATCGTCAGACGCCTCGCGTTGCTCAGCGTCCTTCGGCTCGGGCTCGGTGGAACTGGAGCCAGTGGGAAGATCGGCGGCCACGCGTCGGGTGCCGGCGGGCGCGGCGGCGGAAAGGTCCTGAAGCTCTTCGCCACACTGGCTGCAATAGCGGGCCCCCGGCGGGTTCTCCCAGCCGCACTGATTGCAAAATACGCTTTGCCCTTCGGACTCCGCCGCGTCCGGTTCCTCCGCTCCCCCTGGAGCGTCCGCGGCCGCTGGGGTGTCGTCCAAAGCGTCCGTGTCGTCGGATTCGTCCGGGGCGTCGGAGGCCGCGTCCAGCATCGTTCCACATAGGTCACAGCGAGCCGTCCCGGCAGGCACGCGGGCCCCGCAGGACGGGCACGTTCGATTGTCGGCAGTCATGATGCGGTAGTTAGGCAACACACAGGATGATGCAGGGGCCGGGGCTACTCCTCGTCCGCCTTGTGGGCCGCGTCTACGGCGTCACTCAGCTTGTCCGATGGGCGAAAGACCGGCTTGTACCGTGCTTCGATCTCAACCGGTTCGTTGGTCTGGGGGTTGCGCCCTGTTCGGGGCGCGCGGTGCTGGACCTCGAACACGCCAAAGCCCCGAAGCTCAATGCGCTTGCCCTCCTTCATTGCGCCTCGCACGGCGGTCATAAAGCCCTCCACGACCGCCCGCGTTTCGATTTTCGTGAGGCCTGTTCCATTCGCAATCTGGTCAATGAGATCTGCTTTGGTCATGGACTCGATGGAATGAAAGTGAGTGGAGTCGCGAGCGTGTGCCTCCGGTTGGAGGGTCGTCGGCCGCGCGTTGACGATCGCGCGTTGGAATCCGCGGTCAACGCTCTTTATGGAACGGGTTGTGCATGTCTCTCACACGTTTGCGGTGCGACCCATGATTCGGAAGGCGGCAAGAATCTTTTTTCGTTCGGGGATGAGGCAGAAACATTCAGGCCCATACGCCGAAGGATAGACTCAGTATTGATATTTTCGGTCTTTGCTGTTCTCCCACCTGTCCGCTCCAATGACCACTCGCCTGGCCCCGCTGCTCGCCGCCACGCTTCTTTACGTGCTTCCCGCCCTTGGCCAATCCCCGAATCAATGGCAACAGCACGTGGACTACGAGATGGACGTGCGCCTGAACCCCGAAACGCATCAGGTGGACGGACAGCAGCGGCTCACCTACACCAACAACTCGCCGGACACCCTCCACACGGTCTATTACCATCTCTACTTCAACGCCTTCCATCCCGAGTCCATGTTTGCGGAGCGCCACCGCCACCTCCCCGACCCGGACGGGCGGACCGTGCCCCGCATCTTCAACCTGGAGCCCGATGAGCAGGGCTGGTACGAGATCGGATCGCTCACCCAGGATGGAGAGTCGGTGTCCTACGAGGTCGACGAGACGATCCTGCGCGTGGACCTGGCGGAGCCCATCCGGCCGGGCGAGTCGACCACGTTCGTCATGAACTACCGCTCGCAGGTGCCCCTGCAGACGCGACGCAGTGGGCGCGACAGTCGAGGCGACCAGATCGACTACACCATGACGCAGTGGTACCCCAAGATGGCGGAATACGACGAGCGGGGCTGGCACGCCAATTTCTACGTCAACCGCGAGTACTACGCACCCTACGGCGAGTTCGACGTCGAGATCACCCTTCCCACCGAGTACACGATCGGCGCGACGGGCGTCCTCCAGAACCCCGAGGAAGTGGGCCATGGCTACAACATCAAGGGGGACGGCACCTGGCGTCCGTCGGACGGCCTGCCGGACACCGACTCGCTCACGTGGCACTTTACCGCCGAGGACGTGCACAACTTCGCGTGGTCGGCCGATCCGGACTACATCCACGACAAGGTGACGGAGGACGGCACCACGCATCACATCCTCTACAAACCGAACGTGGCCGAACAGTGGCAGCCGTTCAAGGACGACATGCCGGAGCTCACGGCGTATTTCAACGAGGAGTACGGCCCCTACCCCTATCCGCAGATGACGGTGGCGCAGGGAGGCGACGGTGGCATGGAGTACCCAATGTTCACCGTCGTGAGCAGCTACGACGGCCCGGCCTTCGAGGAAAAAAGCAGCTACCGCTCAGTGCTGGGGACCACCGTGCACGAGTTTGCGCACATGTGGTACTATTCGGCCCTGGGTACGAACGAGGCCGACTACGCCTGGATGGACGAGGGCTTCACGACCTACGCGACAGAGGAGGGCATGGCGTACCTTATGGACCGCCCCGCCGACCACACGGGCGACCGGCGTGCTGTAGTCTACATGCACAAGCTCGGGCTAGCGGAGCCCTTCAGCACCCCCGCCGACTGGTTCCAGACCAATCTGGCCTACGGCATCACCTCCTACCCCGGCGGATCGATGTTCGTAGATATGATGGGCTACGTGATTGGCGACGAGCAGCGCGACCAGTGGCTAAAGCGCTATTTCCGGGAGCGTGAAGGCATGCATCCGGACCCCTACGACCTGGAGCTGTTTGCGGAGCAGGAGAGCGGCCTCATGCTCGACTGGTACTTCTACCAGTTCACCCGCTCGACGCGCACGGTGGATGACGCGATTGCGGACCTTGACCAGCAACAAACCCCGAACGGCGTGGAGGTGGACCTCACCCTCAGGCGCGAGGGCTCGATTCGAATGCCCCAGGACGTGAAGCTCACCCTGGCCGACGGCTCCACGCAGTGGCTCAACGTCCCCCTCGCGTCGATGCACGGCCACAAGCCAGTGCCCGACGACTGGATCGTCACCGAGCCGTGGCCCTGGGTCGCACCGAAGAAGACCTTCACGGTGACGGTGCCGAGTCGGGTGGAAAAGGCGGTGATTGATCCGAATGGCGAGACGCCGGACGTGAACCGCCTCAACAACTCGACCTCCCTGCCCCTTAAGACGCGGTTCCTCCGTGCTCCGCAGTCGCGCTGGTCGCACTACGAACTGGGCGTGCGGCCGCTGGCCGGATACGCGCACGACTTCGGCTTCGGCGGCGGCGTGCAGGTGCAGGGCCAGTACTTCCGGGGCGAGCGTCGACTCCGCGGCATGGTCACCCTCTGGCCCGAGGTGCTCTTTTCCGGAGGTGACGATCCGTCGCTGGTCGACGAGCCGATGACGCCCACTCCGATTCTCTTTCCTGATATGGACACGGGCTCGTGGTTCGACGGGCTCGACTACGAACTTCGCTACGAGCGCCCCTTCCCCCCCTTCGGCGCCCGCGCTACGGTCGAACTGGCCGCCACGAAACACCTCGGCGTACTGGAGAACCGACTCTCCCTCCGGGCCCCGCTCCGTTCGCCACTTGCGGAGACGAACGAGCGCCTTCGCCTCTCGCTTCTTCAGCAGCTGAACCCGAGTGATCGTGTCTACGGGCTTATCCGAACCGGCATCACGTACCGAAATCCTCAGGGACGGACTCAGACAGCCCTGTTCACCGCAAATCCCTGGGGCCAGTCGCATGCCGTTTCCGCCCGGCTCGACTACACGAAGACTCGGGACGGGGACCGGCTGTCGGCCTTCGCGGAACTTGGCGGGACCCTTCGCGCCTTCGAAACTCCCGGCCTTCCTGGGAGCTTCGACCAGGCCTCTCGCCTCTCCCTGACGGCACAAGAAACCGAACACTTCGGCCCCTTCACCGGCCAGGCGAACGTCCAATTCGGCCTCGGCACCGATGGTTTGCTCCCCCACAAGCGCTTCGTACTGGGCGGGCGCTCCCTGGAGTCGCAGTGGCGCAACGACACGTATCGCCAGAGCAGCGCGGCGTTCGAGCAGCCGGTTGTTGATGGCCATCTCGTTGGATTCGGCCCGGCGGGCCCGGTGGCCTATCTTCGTGCCCCGAACGGCCGTTTCGGGCTCGCGGGCGAAAACGTCGTGGCCGGCCGCCTCTCGATCGGCGGCGCTCCCTTTTCGAACGTGAATCCCCTGTCCCCCCTGCGGCTCTCTGTCTTCTCTGGCCTCGGTACCACGTGGGACGAGGGCGCGTTCCTCGCCGGCTTTGACACGGATGATTTAAAGGCCGACGCTGGATTCGGGGCAAGCTACGATGTGTCACAGATCCCGCATCTCGGACGCTGGACCGCGCAGTCCGATTTCCTCCAGAACCTCAAGATCGTCTCGAAATTCCCTGTTTGGGCCAGCGACCCGGAATTCATTGAGGGCAACAGCGATGAGTTTGAGTTCCGCTGGCTCATTGGGATCGAGCTCTAGGGGTGGACGGTGGAGGTATGAAGGATGAACGGATCAGAAACGGCTCCTCAGCCCCTCATACTTCCATCCTTCCACACCTACCCTCCTCCAGACTCCTGCATCTCGCGCTGGCGCATCGGCATCGCGTCGATGGTGTCGAAGATGGAACGGGCGGTGACGGGCTCGGCGTCCCGGCGCTTCTCGGTACCGTCCTTCCCTACGAGGACGATCCGAAACGCGTCCGGCGCCACGCCGAATCGGTCGCGCAACCGCCGGGCTGCCGCCTCTGTGAGCGGCTGGGGATCGGTGCCCGGGACCAAGCGGCGCGTGCCCCAGTCGCTCCCCGTCACGGTGAACAACAGAAGGTCGCGGTCCCGAAACCCCGCGTCGTGCTCGGCGAACGCCTTTTCTTGCCGGACCAGCGCCTCGCTGGTGTCGGACGCCGCAAACACGAAGAGCAGGCGGTGCTCCCACCGCTGCTCCTCAAGACGGAAATCGATGGAGTCCGTGGGGGGCGTGGCCATGGCAGAGAGGGGAATCAGTGCGAGGCCGCAGGCGAGAAGAAGTCGCATAACCGGGACCACTATGTGGGAAGAGAGACGGGTCGCGGGGCGTCGATGGGCGGGCGGAGATCCATTCAGCCCTGTTCCGTCCGGGACGCTTCCGCGTCGGTCGATGCCTCGCCGTCCTCGAAGCGCGATACGGTAAACAGCTCAAGGGCTTGGGGCCGTTCTTCCCCCACGAGGGTCGCGAGGAGACGTCCCATCCGAAAGCCGTAGCCCATGCCGTGCCCCGTAAACCCGGTGGCAAAAACGCCCTCAGCATGCTCCGGCACACGCCCCACCACGGGCCGTCCGTCCGGCGAAAACCCCATGGTGCCGCTCCAGCGCTGCTCGACGGAAAGCGACTGCGTCCACGGAAAGTGGGTATGGAGGTACCGCTCGATGGTGGCCTGCACCGCCGGGGTCGTGCTGTCCGTACTGGTTTCCTCGGCATCGCGGTGCTGGTGCCGACCGCCCCCCGCAAGCACACGTCCGTCCTGAAGTTGTCGCACGTAGAATCCACCGCGGTGCGAATAGACGGGCACCGGGACGTGGCGAGTATCGGCGGGCGCCGTGGCCAGCATCTGTGCCCGCACCGGCCGGACGACGGCAGACGTCGGAGGAACGAGGTCCGGCAGCGAGGGCCCGAGCGCGAGCACCACACGGTCGGCTCGAAAACGGCGGGTGGGGGTGTCGAGAAGCACGGAGGCGTTGCGCCAGTGCATGTGCCGCACCGGGTGCTGGGTATGAATATCAGCGTCGCTCTGAGCAGCGACGTGACGCACGAGCCGAAGCGGATCGACGACGCCCCCCGTAGTGACGAACAGCCCCCCTTCGAAACCGGAAGCCCCAACACGGTCGTTGGCCTCCTCCGGGTCCAGGTAGATGGCCGAAGCCCCTGCGGTCCGCAGGTGTGAGAGACTCGATCGGAGACGGACGGCCTCGTCGGCACTCCCGGCCGCCGTAAGGCTTCCGTCCGAGCGCCAGTCGAAGGCCGTCCCTCGCAGCTCAGCCGCCAGGAGGTCTCGATTTTCTCGAGTAAAGTTCCAGAGCCGACGGGCCGTTCGCTCTCCGTACCGGGCCATGTCCGACCGGTAGTCGGCGTGGGTTCCCTGGAGAACAAAGCCCGCGTTGCGGCCGCTCGCCCCGGTCCCGAGCGCGCCTGCCTCCAACAGGCCCACCCGCAACGACGGCTGCTGGCGACCGAGCCAGTAGGCCGTCGAGCAGCCCACAATGCCGCCCCCCACCACGATGACGTCGTACGCCGTTTCTCGCCTGCGATGGGCCTGCTGCCAGATCGACACTGTCATATGATCGCGTCCCGGCCACTGCCGGGAAGAGTGCAGAAGGAGGCGGAAGAAGAACGCCCGTGTGGAAGTTGAAATATGTACGCGACAACCCATTGCTCGATTCAACCCAAGGGGCGAGTGCCGAACCAGACTGGAGAATGTAACCAATGCTCGGCATGCTGCGGGAATCGCAACTCCGTGCGACAGTGCCAGGACCGCCCCACCAGCATGCCCCAGAGCACAACGCGCCCTACCTCTGCACATCCACCAGAATGCGCCCCTGTACCTGCCCATTCACAATCTCGCGGCCGGCTGCCGGGACATCGCCAAGCGTAATGGTGCGGGCCCGGATCCGGTCGTAGTGGGATTCCGTGAGGAGATCCGCAAGCCGCATCCAAGCCCTGCGGCGACGGTCGTTGGGACAGGTGTTGGAATCGATGCCCAGGAGATTAACGCCCCGTAGAATAAATGGCAGCACAGACGTATGGAGGTCGTGCCCTCCAGCATTGCCAAACGCCGCCACACTGCCGTGGCGCTGCATCTGTGAGATGAGCGTCGCGAGCGTGTCGCCCCCCACAGCATCGATGGCCCCGGCCCACGCCCCCGACTCCATGGGGCGCGCTGGGCCGTCCTCGAATCGTTCCCGGTCCACAATCCGCTCCGCCCCGAGCGCCCGCAGATACGTGTGAGCGCCCTCGCTACCGGTGGAAGCGACGGCCGAGTATCCGAGGGCGCCGAGCAGCGCTACCGCAATGCTCCCAGCCCCACCGGAGGCACCCGTGACCACAACGTCTCCTGCATCCGGTTCCCCCCCATGCTCCTCCAGCGCCAGGACCGACAGCATCGCCGTAAGCCCAGCCGTTCCAACAACCATGGACTGCTCGGGGGAAAGCCCGTCCGGGAGGGGCACCAGCTTATTGCCATCCACCTTCGCCCGCTGCGTGTACCCGCCCCACACCACCTCGCCCAGTTGCCACCCCGTACCGATGGCTAGATCACCGGCCTCAAATGCGTCGTGGCGGCTCTCCAGCACGCGCCCTACGAGGTCAATGCCAGGCACGATCGGGTAGTCGCCCCGAATGACCTGTCCGCGTCCCGTGACCGCTAGGCCGTCTTTGTAGTTGAGGCTCGAATAGAGGACCTCTAAGCGCACCTCCTCCGGCCCCGCATCCGGAAGATCGTGCAGTTCCAACGAACGAACCCAGGCCTGGACCTCTCCATCGTCCGTATCGAGAACCAGTGCGGAGAACATCGGCGGCAGAGATAAACAATCAGAAGAGTGACGGACCACCCGGATGCCACACTCGACGTCCGGATTTGTTCGGGGGCGGCCATACCTCCAAAATCTCTTTCGTCCGGGAATCTTTTCAACTCATATTCGTAAGAAGAATCCGTTGATCTATGCGGCTTCGCCCCTTATTTGGTCCTCGCCATGGATACGTCTCGCGCTCCCGTTCCGGGATCCTCCCTTCTTGACACCTACCCGATCCGGATCATGGTCGGATTGGTTGCGAGCCTCGGTCTCACAATTGGCCTAGTGCATCTGCCCCTCCATCCCCCGGTCCAGCGGGTCGGGTGGTCCGCCCAGCCCGCCCCTGAGCAGATTGTGCTGGACGAGGTCACGTCGGATCGGTCCGGCGAGTCCGCTGCCAATGAGCCAGCGCAGGGGGCGCCTCCCGTTACGGATCTGCAGTCCGTCTCGTCCAATCCGTCGTCCGAGGACGTCTCCCCCGAAGAGTCCGGTCCCCCCTCAGCAGAGCGGGACTCGGAGTGGGCCGCGCAGTACAAAGACCTAGAGTCGATTGCAGAACTGAGCACCGCGGAAAAGACCCCAGGGATCGTAGGCGGCACTGGAAGTCTGTATCTCCAGATCAACTACCCGACCGAGGCCATCGCGCAGGGCATTGAGGGCAATCTAGAATTAGCTTTCACGGTCGAGGCCGACGGAAGCGTCACCGAGATGGAGGTAATCAACTCCCTCCATCCACTGTGCGACTCCGCCGCCGTCGCCGGCGTGCGCGCTGTCCAATTTGTGCCCGCAACCCACGACGGCACCCCCATTCCAATGCGGCTCCGCCTACCCGTGAAATTTCGGCTCGCCGCCGTTTCGGGAACCGCTTCAACGAGTGGTTCCTCTCCCTAATCCCCCTGCGTTTTGCGAAACGTTCAGTCGAAGGAAAAGTACAGTTTTCCCCTCTTTGGAAGCGCTTCTACCCGTCCTCCCTCAAACTAACTTCTGCGGATCCCTCATGGCCGACCCAACCGTTGCTCCCGACGCCGATGTCGACACCCCGGAGGACTTTCTTCCTCTTAACGGCACCGACTACGTTGAATTCTACGTCGGCAATGCCAAACAGGCCGCTCAGTACTACGCCCATCTTTTCGGCTTCGACATCCGCGGCTATCTGGGTCCCGAAACAGGCCACAAGGAAAAGACGAGCTATTTGATTGAGCAGAACGACATCCGGTTCGTCCTGACGTCGGCGCTGGGTCCAGACTCTTCGATCAGCGAGCATGTGCATCGCCACGGCGACGGGGTGAAGGACATCGCGCTACAGGTGGACGACGCCACCTCGTCGTTCGAGGAAACCACCAAGCGAGGGGCCACACCGGTACAGGAACCGACGGTTCATGACGATGAGGACGGGCGAATCGTGACTGCCACTATCGCCACCTACGGGGACACCGTGCATACTTTCGTGGAGCGCACGGACTACGACGGACTCTTCTTCCCGGGGTTTGAGACGTGGGAGAACCCCTTCTGGGAGCCGCCCGCGGACACCGGCCTGCAGTACGTGGATCACTGCGTAGGGAACGTGGAGAAGGGCGACATGGACAAGTACGTGGACTACTACGGTCGGACGATGGGCTTCTACAACATGCTCCACTTCACCGATCAGGACATCTCCACCGAGTATTCGGCCCTGATGTCGAAGGTGATGGCCAACGGCGATGAGAAGATCAAATTCCCCATCAACGAGCCGGCAGAGGGAAAGAAGAAAAGTCAGATTGAGGAATTCCTCGAGTTCTACCGCGGCCCGGGCGTGCAGCACGTGGCCCTTTCGACGGACGATATCATTGGGGCCGTTCAGGAGCTACGGCGCCGGGGCGTCGAGTTTCTCCACGTGCCGGACACATACTACGACCGTGAGGTACTTTCCGAGCGCGTGGGGGCCATCGACGAGTCGATCGACGCACTCGAAGAGTTGGGCATTCTCGTGGACCGCGACCCCGACGGCTACCTCCTCCAGATCTTTACCAAGCCGGTACAGGACCGTCCGACCGTCTTCTTCGAAATCATCCAGCGCGAGGGAGCTCGCTCCTTTGGGGCCGGAAACTTCAAGGCGCTCTTCAAGGCGATGGAGCGCGAACAGGAACGCCGCGGTAACCTTTAGGCATGTACTGACGGACCCTCGTGCCCTCCCCAAGACCCGGACTTGCTCGCCAACGGACGGGGTTCCATGCGGCTCGTTTCGGGAGTACTCTTGCCCGCGAACACGCCTCTTCCCGAGTACTGGGCGGCCCCGTGACTGCGTCCCCATTCAGGCCCTTCTCCAGAACAGTCCTTGAGCGCCGCGAAGCCGTCCCTCTGTAAATTTCCCGGGACGGGGTTGCGTTCTGAGACCCTGTGATCTACGTTATTCAAGCGTCGATCTAAACCCTCTGCCGGCGCCGTTTCTCCGTCGCCGCGAACGCACGGCTTCCTCTTCGTCTATGGTTCCGTCCGCCTCCGACGCTTGGCGTACTGCGCTCCGCGATCTCCGCGAGACGCTCCCGGAGCGAACGGTTCAGAACTGGCTCGACCCCATTAATCCCCTCGGGCTTGATACCGACGAAGGCGCGCCTACGCTTACGCTGCAGGTGCCCACGCCCTTCGGGGTACAGTACCTCCGCAGCCGTTTTCAGCGGTCAATTCGACAGGCCGTCACCGAAGCTGTAGGGGAGCCGACGGACGTAACCTATCAGGTGGCCCCGGAGGAGGAGCGTCCCGACGAAATTACGGCGGAGTCCGGCGAGGAACGGGCGGATTCCGAGCGTTCCTCGCCTCCGTCGTCGTCCGGTCGGTCCTCTCCGTCTCCCTCCTCCCCCCGAACAAATGGGACTCGCCCCGAACAACCCCCAGAGCAGTCTTCAGGGGCGGAGGCGACCAACCAGGCGTCTGCGCCGAAAAACGGCCAAGACCCCCCCCCGCAGTCTCCGTCGACCCCTTCAGGCCACGCGCCCGACTCCGAATCGTCGTCGGATCACGGTTCAGCCTCAGAGCAGGCCTCCTCGCTCCCTTCCTCCTCTACGGAGGTGGCGGAAGAGGCCCCAGGGGTGTCGGAGGATGTCGCATCCGAGACGGAACTCCCCTCGCAGCGCAACGGCGCAGGCTCGGCCGACGAGCGCTCGGCCCTCTACGAGGAGGCCAAGCAGCACCTCCGCCCCGAGTACACGTTCGACGAGTTTATTGAGGGCGACGGGAACCGGCTGGCCCGCAGCGCGGCCTTTGCCGTGGCTCAGGAACCGGGAAGCACTAATTACAACCCGCTCCTGGTGTACGGCGGCGTGGGGCTTGGCAAAACCCACCTCGCGCAGGCCGTGGCCAACTACGCCCTGGAGCACGAGACCGCCGAGCACGTGTTGTACGTGTCAAGTGACCGCTTCACGAGCCAGTTCGTACAGTCGGTTCGCGAAAATCGAATCGCGGCATTCTCCAGCTACTACCGACAGGCGGATCTCCTTATCGTCGACGATGTGCAGTTTTTCGGCGAGAAAGAGAAAACCCAGGAGGAGTTCTTCCACATTTTCAACGACCTGCACCAGAACGGAAAGCAGATTTTTCTCTGCGCTGATCGCCCCCCGGCGGAGATCCCGGGCATTGAGGAACGCCTTCTCTCCCGCTTCCAGTGGGGCCTAAGTGCCGATATCCAACGCCCCGACCTAGAAACGCGCATCGCCATTCTCCAGCGCAAGGCCGCCCGGCAGGACATTGCTGTCTCCCCCGACGTGCTGGAACTGATTGCTCAGCGCATCGACTCGAACGTGCGCCAGCTCGAGGGCACGCTTACTCGCCTTACGGCCCTTGTACAGCTCGACGGCCGCACGCTGGACCTGGATACGGCCCGCCGCTTTCTTCGGGAGCATACCGACGACGAACCGGCCGCCCTCGATGCGGGCGACATCATCGAGCAGGTGGCCGACTACTTTCGCCTCGAAAAGGGAGACCTGCTCTCCCGGTCCCGAAAGCAGTCGGTGGCACAGGCGCGCCAAATCGCAATGTATCTCTGTCGCGAACTCACGGAGGAGTCGTACGCACACATCGGCTCCCGATTCGGGGGACGCGACCACTCGACGGTGATTCACGCCTACCGCAAGATTGACGATGCCCTGGAGTCGGACACCGACCTTCAGGACGACGTTTCTACACTCACGTCCAAATTGCAAAACCGGTCGCTGTCTTCAAGCCTGTAGCGGCTTCGACCGGAGTTTCCAATGTCTACACTCGATACACGTTCGATTCACGCTGGGGAGCCCTCCCCACGCATTGAGGGTGCTGTTACGCTGCCCCTCTTTCAGACCGCCACCTACACCCACGAGGATCCGGACGCGCCGCCCCGCTACGTCCGCTACAGCAACTCCCCGAACCACGAGGCCCTTCACGAGAAGCTCGCGTCCCTTACCCGCACAGAAAGTACCCTCGTCACGGCGAGCGGGATGGCCGCCATCTCCGCGGCGCTCTTGAGTCTGCTCGACGCGGGCGATCACCTCGTGGCACCCCGCAGCCTCTACGGCGGCACGCTGTCGCTCTTCGACGACCTGCTGCCACGGTTGGGCATCGAGCATACATTGGTGACGGGCAACACGAGGGAGGCCTGGGACGCAGCTCTCCAACCGAACACGACCGTCCTCTACGCCGAGTCGATCGCGAATCCACTGTTGGCGGTGCGTGACCTGGAGGCGATGGTAGACGTTGCCGACGCATACGACCTCGTGGCCGTAATCGACAACACGTTCGCCTCACCAGTCAACCTCCGCCCCGCCGAGCTGGGCTTCGATCTGGTGCTGCACTCCGGCACCAAATATCTCGGGGGACACTCGGACCTCGCGGCGGGCGTCGTGGCGGGCCCCAACGATTTGTTGGACAACGTGCGACACACGACAAAGCTTCTCGGAGGCATGCTCGACCCGCACGCCTGTTTCCTGCTCCACCGCAGCCTTAAGACGCTTGGGGTGCGGGTGCGAAAGCAGAATGAAACGGCGCAGGCCGTGGCCGAGGTCCTCACGCATCACGACGGCATCCACCGCGTGCGCTACCCGGGACTTGCCTCTCACCCGCACCACGATCGCGCCAGCACCCTCCTCGACGGCTTTGGGGGCATGGTGAGTTTCGATCTCGCCCCGGAGGCCGATGTCGACGCGTTTTTCGAGGCCCTGTCTCTCCCTATCCGCGCCCCCAGTCTCGGAGGGGTCGAGACCCTCATTACCCAGCCCATCCACACGTCCCACAAAGAGGTCGCGCCCTCTGTCCGGGACAAACTTGGGATCACAGAGCGGCTCGTGCGCCTCTCCGTCGGGCTCGAAGGGAGCGACGATCTCGTGGATGATCTGACGACGGCGCTCGACACTAGTTTGACGGCGTAGCTCTCCCCTGCAAGGAGGGGAGCGGAGTCTCAGAGCTGGGCCTGGAAGAACGCGACGGTACGATTCCACACGGTTGCCAGAGACGTGGGGACCGTGCCGTCGAACGGATGTGCACCACCGAAGGTATGTCCACCGTCGGCCTCAACGAGTGTCGCCGTCTCCGTAGCACCCGCCAGCGTTTCCGCGGCCCTAAAGTCGACGGACGCATCGTCTCGGGCGTGCACCACGAGCCAGGGCACGTCGATGCGCGCCGCAGCCCCCGGCACGTCGAGCTCGTCTTGGTACGCCATCGTGTCGTCGTAGAGCACCTTGTTGAGACGCAGGATTCGCCCGGTGCGGCTGTTGCGGACCTCCGTGTAGCCCTGCGATTCCCAGTCCGCGATCTGGTCGTCACTGAACCGGTTCACGAACGTAGCGACGGACGACCAGGTCACGAGTGCGTCGACCCGATCGTCGCGGGCCGCCTGGAGGATCACAGTGCCCCCGCCGCGCGAGTGCCCCATCAGGGCGATGCGATTCGGGGCCGCGGGCGTCTCCGGAAGCCCCCCCTCCTCGACCGCCCCCAGAACAGCCTGGAGGTCATCGAGCTCGCGAGTAAAGGTGTTGTCCGCAAACTTGTCGGGCTCCGTAAACTCCGTCGGTGCGTCCCGGTGCACGCCGTTGTAGGAAAAGTTCATGTGGACCGAGACAAAGCCCGCCCGGGCGAGACGCCGGCCCCACTCCGGAAACGGGCCCCAGTCCTTGAAGCCCTTGAACCCGTGGCAGAAAACCACTACAGGCTTGGAGCTTTCTCCCTCAACAAACCGCACGTCGCAGTCCACGGCGTCGCCGCGGGCATTGTCGACGACGAATGAATTCTCACGGACTGACGTGCTCATCACGAGATGCGTCGGCCGGCGACGTCAAACAGATGAACTCAGCGGGCGTGATCGGAGGGGCTTTCACACACATCACGAGGGACACCGTAGGGGGGCACGCAATACGAGCTACCCGGACTCCGGAATTACCTGAATGTCAAGCGTGGCGGTCACGTCGTGTCCCAGGTCGATGCTCGCCGTGTAGGCCCCGACAAACCGGATGTCCTCGTCGAGCTCAATATCGCGGCGGTCGATGTCGAACCCGCGGTTGGAGAGCTCGACCGCAATCTGCTGGGTGGTCACCGTGCCAAATATGCGGTTGTCTTCGCCCACCTTCGCGGTAAAGACAACCTGCATGTCTTCGAGCTCGTTCCTGAGCTCCTCGACCTGCTCTTTCTTCGCGGCCTCCTTGCGGGCCTGCTGGCGCTGCTCATCCCGGAGCTGGCGCACGGCTCCGTCGGTGGCCACGCGGGCCAGTCCTTGAGGAATCAGATAGTTGCGGCCGTAGCCGTCGGCCACCTCGTGGATTTCCCCCTTTTCGCCGAGGTGCTCCACATCGTCAAGTAGAATAATCTGCATAGTGCAATCGGGTCGGTGAAGTGGTGGAGACAGTTCGCCCGGGGTCGATTACCGAATCGACTCGGACACGTAGGGCAGTAGGGCCAAATGCCGCGCACGCTTGATGGCCGTCGTAATCTGGCGTTGCACGCGGGCCGGCACACCGGTCACGCGACGGGGCAGGATCTTGCCCTGGTTGTTGATGAACTGCTCCAGGAATTCGGTGTCCTTGTAGTCGACGTATTCAAGGTGCTCGTAATCAACGTCGTTTTGATCAGCCATGGGTCATCGTTGACTTGAATTCGGGGGACTCAGAGAGGGTCGAGAGGGGACGCGCTACTCGTCTTTGTCGGTCTCTTCCGCCGATTCCTCTTCGGCCTCCTGCGCACGGCGCTGCTTGCGCTTCTCGTAGTGGCGCTTCATCTTCGCATCCATGCGCAGGGTGAGGTAGCGCAGCACGTCGTCGTTCACTTCCAGTTCGCGTTCGAGCCGCTCGATCAGCGGGCCCGGGGCCTGGAAGTACATGTTGACGTAGTAGCCGCTGCGCTTGCGATCGATCTCGTAGGCGAGGCGCTGATTGCCCCACTCGTCGACCTCCAGGACATCACCGTCGTTGCTCTCGATGAGATGGTTGACCTTGCGGACAATGTCGTCCACTTGGTTCTGCTTGACGACCCCACTGATGACGTACGTGAGCTCGTACTGATATTTTTGTGCCATGTCGTGTGTGCAGGTCCCTATGGGATGATAATGATCATACCCCTCGTAGAATTCCAGACGCCGGAATGCGGAGGAGCAGGGAGAATTTTCCAGTCTGTATGTACGACCGTCCACCCTCGAGGTCGCAGAAACGCCTTGAAAACAGGGTGAGGATTGCGGGCGCGAGGGAAATACCGCCTTGAAGAAGAGGTCAGAGCCCTGAGCAATCTCCTCTGCAAGCGTCAGGGTATTGCGTAATTCTCCGATCAACGGAATACGAACTACGCAACGCCCTACAGATTCGCCAGCTTCTCGGCGTGCTCCTCGGCGCGGAGGGCATCGATAATTGGATCGAGTTCGCCGTCCATGATGGTCTGGAGCGAGTGATTTTTCTGGCCTCCTTCCAACCGATGATCCGTCACACGGTCTTGGGGAAAGTTGTAGGTGCGGATTTTGGCCGAGCGATCGCCGCTGCCCACCATGGAGCGCCGGGCCTCTTCCCGCTCCGCGCGCTGCTCCTCCATCTTCTTTTCGTAGACCCGCGAACGGAGCACGCGCATTGCTTTCGCGCGGTTCTTGTGCTGGCTCTTCTCGTCTTGACACGACACCTCCACCCCTGAGGGCGCGTGCTTAATGCGCACCGCCGAGTCGGTCGTGTTCACGGACTGCCCGCCCGGCCCCGTGGCCTTGAAGGTCTCAATTGTCAAGTCACTTGGGTTGATGTCAACGTCGACCTCTTCGGCCTCCGGCAGCACCGCTACGGTGGCGGCAGAGGTGTGGATGCGCCCGCTCGATTCAGTTTCGGGCACGCGCTGGACGCGATGCACCCCCGCCTCGTACTTCATCGTGCCGAACACGTCCTCCCCCTTCACGCCGAAGATGACCTCGCGGAACCCGCCCTGTGTGCCGGGCGAGGCGTCGATGAGCTCGTAGGTCCAGCCGTGCTGCTTGGCGTACTGGGTATAGAGCCGAAACAAATCGCCCGCGAAAAGCGCCGCCTCGTCGCCACCCGCCCCGGCCCGGATCTCTACGATCGCATTTTTCTCGTCCTCCGGGTCCTTCGGGATAAGCTTCTGTTTCAACTCCTCCTCCACCGTCGGCAGTCGCTCCTCAAGCTGCTCAAGCTCCGTCTGTGCGAGGTCTTCCATGTCTCCGCTCTCGGTCCGGACCATCTCTTTCAGGTCCTCCCGCTCATCCAGCAACCGCTCGTACCGATCGATGGCCTCCACCACACCTTCGAGCCGACTGTGCTCCTGCCCCAACTCCCGCATGCGATCCGGATCATTGGCCACCTCCGGGTCCGCCATGAGGCTCTCGACTTCCTCAAAGCGGCGCTTCACCTTGTCAAGCTTTTCTCGCTCAATCATGCGGACGGGAAAACAGGTGGGACGGATAACGTAGCTTTCCAAAAACGAACCGCCCCGTCACAGGTTCATCCCCCAGCTACTCCACCGTCACGCTCTTGGCGAGGTTGCGGGGCTGGTCCACGTGGCAGCCGCGCAGCACGGCGATGTGGTAGGACAATAGTTGCAGCGGAATCACCGTCAAGAGCGGCGAGAGAAACTCCTTAGTCTGGGGAATCTCCACCACTGCCTCACAGAGGTTCTCCAGCTCCTCGTCCTTATCGTCCGTGATGGCGATGACTGATCCCTCCCGCGCGGCCACCTCCTCAATGTTGGAGAGCACCTTGTCGTAGGTACTGTCCTTCATGGCGATAAAGACGACCGGCATGGAGCGGTCGATGAGGGCAATGGGCCCGTGCTTCATCTCGGCCGCCGGGTAGCCTTCGGCGTGAATGTAGGAAATCTCCTTCAGCTTGAGCGCGCCCTCCAGCGCCACCGGGAAGTTGTAGCCGCGGCCCAGGTAGAGAAAGTTCGAGGCGTAGCGGTAGGTGTGGGCCATGGACCGGAGCGCCCCGTTGCTTGCGTCCAGCACGCGGCGCACCTGGTCGGGGACGCCGGCCAGGGCGCGAATGTTGTCGGCCATTTCGGCACGCGAGAGGGTGCGCCCCTTCGCCAGCTTGAGCGCAATCATCGAGAGCACGGTTACCTGTGCGGTGAACGCTTTCGTGGACGCCACCCCAATCTCGGGGCCAGCGTGCAGGTACACGCCCGCGTCGGTTTCCCGCGCAATGGTGGATCCCACGACGTTGCAGATGCCAAAGCACGGTACCCCCTTGTCGTGCGCCTCGCGCACGGCCGCGAGGGTGTCGGCCGTCTCGCCACTCTGCGAAATGACGAGCACCACGTCGCCGTCCCGCAACACTGGATCGCGGTACCGGAATTCACTCGCGTACTCGACCTCCACCGGCACCCGGGCCGCCGACTCGATGAGGTATTCGCCCACGAGGGCCGCGTGCCAGGAAGTGCCGCAGGCGGCGATCACGACGCGGTCGGCCTCTCGAAGCTGATCCCAGTGGTCGTGCAGCCCCCCCAGCCGGATCTGGTTGTCTTCAGGCTTCACGCGTCCCCGCATCGCATCCTCCAGGGCGTCGGGCTGCTCCATAATCTCTTTCAGCATGAAGTGGTCGTAGCCGCCCTTCTCAATCTCTCCAAGCGACCATTCAAGCTCGTGCACTTCTTTCTCTAATGGCTCATTCTCGATGGTGGTGACCTCGTAGCCGGAGCGGCGCAGCGTAGCCATTTCGCCGTCTTCTAGGTACACCACCTGCCGTGTGTGCTCCACGAGCGGGGCTGCGTCGGAGCCCACGAAGTACTCACCATCCCCCACGCCCATGATGAGGGGGCTCCCATTGCGGGCGGCGATGAGGAGATCCGGATCTTCTCGGGACACGATGGCGATGCCGTAGGCCCCCACCACCTGTGTAAGGGCCTGCCGCACGGCCTCGGGGAGCGACAGGGCGGTTTCCCGCTTCACCTCCTCAATAAGCTTAACGAGCACCTCGGTGTCGGTCTCACTCTCGAAAGCGTACCCTTTGTCTTCGAGCTGCTCTTTAATCACCCCGTGGTTTTCGATGATGCCGTTGTGCACCAGGGCAAAGACCCCATCCGAACTCACGTGGGGATGTGCGTTGGTGTCGTTGGGCGCCCCATGGGTCGCCCATCGCGTGTGACCAATGCCGGTGGTCCCTGCCATCGGCGAGCCATTCAGGCTGTTTCGGAGGTCGTCGACCTTCCCCTCCTGCTTCTGAACGTGGAGGCTATTTCCATCGACCGTGGCAAGACCTGCCGAGTCGTATCCACGATATTCGAGGCGTTTTAGGCCCGTGAGCAGAAGATCTTCGGCCTCCTGGTTCCCGATATATCCTACGATTCCGCACATACGCGTGTGGTAGATTGGTTATGACGAAAGAGGTGAGGAGCACATTGTCCCAGCAGGCCGCGCCGAATGGTCCCCGCCAGCGCCGTCGGGATCGCTGCACACACAGAGTTGAGTACCACAAAAAACCTACCAGGGACGCCAGAGCACTCAATATCGCTCCAGCGAGAACTTCTCCCCGAGGTATCGCTTGCGCACTTCGGGGTCGGCCGCGAGTTCTTCCGCGGTGCCATGCTTCAAGATTTGACCTTCGTATAGTAAATACGCACGCTCCGTGATTGCAAGCGTCTCGTGCACATTATGATCTGTAATTAACACCCCGATGCCCCGTTCCTGCAAGCCCGCAACGATGCCCTGGATGTCCTCAACGGCAATTGGATCAACCCCCGCAAAGGGCTCGTCGAGCAGAAAAAATCGAGGCCGCGTAGACAACGCCCGCGCAATTTCGGTGCGCCGCCGCTCCCCACCGGAGAGTTCGTAGCCCTTGGAATCGCGCACGCGCTCGAGCCCGAATTCGCTGATCAGCGACTCCACGCGGGCAGAGCGCTCTTCGGCACTGAGGGATTGGAATTCGAGGACGGCGTGTAAGTTTTCTTCCACCGTGAGCTCGCGGAAGACGGAGGTTTCCTGGGCGAGATACCCTACCCCCCGGCGCGCCCGCTTGTACATGGGAAGACGCGTGATGTCGTCGTCGTCCAGGTGGATGGTGCCCTCGTTTGGGCGGGTCATGCCCACGATCATGTGAAAGGTCGTGGTTTTGCCGGCGCCGTTGGGGCCGAGGAGCCCTATGATTTCACCCTGCTTTACCGTCAGGCTTACGTCGTCCACCACCGCACGCTTGTCATAGCGCTTGGTGAGGTGGCGGGCCGCAAGGGTTGACGGGTCATCGGACACCTCCCGTTCTTCGTGGACCCTGTCGGACGAGAAAGCAGCACTCATAGATCGGTGTCGCGCGTCGTCGTGGAGGTATCAGTGGGCACCCGTCGGTCGCGGGTCGCTACGGAGTCTGGCCGGACTCCTCGTTGAGGCATCAGCGAGTCGGCAGAGACTGCGTGCGGGGCCCGTGGTGGAGGCGCTTCGGCCTCGACCGACCGGCGGGCCAGGGAGTCTTTCGGGATGCCCCTCGGTTCCAGCGCCCGCCTTCCAGAGCGTGCCACGGGCCGATGAGGACGTCCTCCTTCTTCTAAGTCGAGGCGATGACGTACTCGCTCGTCCCGAAGCAGCCCGGTGCGGGTCGGGCGACGGTCTGGCGTCCATTGAAAGCCATCCAGCCGGAATGGGTCCGGAATGTTCTTCTTCTCCCGGTAGTACGTGGTCTGCGTGCCACCGATGACGCTGATGCGCTTGACGGTGCCGTCGTCGAATCGGAGGTCGATGCGGTCGCCGGAGGTACGGGCCGCCCCATTGAGGGAATCGTTCTCGGTGGCGAGGAACCGGATGGCCCGCGCATTGGGCTGGGCCCGGATGCGGCGAAGCGAGTCGGCCCGGAAAAGGGCTACGATGTGCCGGGCTTTGAGCTGCTGGATCCGGTCGAGCGTGGAGTCACGCTGGGCCGCAAAGGCCGCCCCACGCACGAAGACGGTATCGGGCTGGCGGTTGCGGACACGCACGCGGACAGAGTCGCCCCAGACCTGACTCCCCTCGAACCACGTAACGGGGCTCCGAAACAGCCGGGTTTCTTCGAGCGGAAGTACGCTGTCGGCCTGGGCCGTGGGGGTATCCCACTGCCGTACGGCCCACCGGGGCCGGGCCGCCGGGCCACCCCGGCGCTGCTGTCGCGTTGCGACCGAGTCCGGACGCCGCGCGGTGTCGGGGGGCACCCGGGCCTGGGACCGAGCCTGAGCCGACGTCGCCTGGACCGTCGAGTCTGAACTCGGAAACCGTGGTACTGGTACCTCGAACTGGGGCCCTGTGGTGCGCGTCGCGACGGCGGCAGCGTCAAGGGCGGGACGCGTGGTATCGATTGCCACTACGGCCCCCGCCGCGCTGTCCGGGGTTGTGCCAATGACCCGATCGTACACCGCCGAGTCGGCCACGGCCGAGAGGCTGGGCTGCCAAATGCGAACCGAGTCGACGGCCACGAGGCGGCGGTGGGTCTCTGTCCGAAAGGCCTCCAGCCGATGAGCCGCCACCACGAGGGTGTCGGTAGGCGCGCCGGTCGAGTCCCTTCGCACCCGGACCAGCAGGGCACTGCCTTCCACACGACTGTAGCGCTGTGCCTCCTGATTGTCCACCCAGTCCCCAAAGAGATAGGTGCGACTCGTCGTGTCCGCCGGTGCCGTGGTGTCGGTCGGGGGTTCTTCGTCGCGGCGACGGTCGATAAAGACATTGCCGCGTGCAATGGAGCGATCCTCGGCCCGGTAGTAGGTGAGGGAGTCCGCCAGCAGCGTGGTGCCGGGCTCGGTCAGCCGCACGCCGCCCCCAAATTCGGCCCGCTCCTCATCGGACCAGTACGTGCCGGACCGCGCCCGCAGCACCCGACTACTATCTACCAGTGTAACGCTGTCGGGGAAAACGGAGCGTTTTTCCTTGGCGTAGTACGTTGCCCGGTCGGACCGCACTGTCACCTCCCCGTTCGTAAGTTGCACATTGCCCCGAGCGCGCCCCACCTCGGTCGCGCGGTCGTACCGCACAGAATCGGCCCGCAGGGTGTCGCCACGCTCGTAGATGACCACGTCGTCGACAAAGAGCAGCTCGTCACGGTTGAGGTAGCGCAGGGCGTACTGCGATCGCAGGCGGGTGGTGTCCTGCCGCACAAACACGTTCCCGAACATCTCCTGAAGCCGCTCGCCCCCACGCTGAAAAGTACTTAGCGAGTCCGCATTCACGAAGGCGCGCTCTACCTCGCCCGTGTCGGGGGCGGGAGCTCCACCGGGGGGCTGAACCTGAGGAGCCGCATCGTTCCCTGTGGGTAACGAGTCGGGAGGCGCGGGTTGCACGCCTGTCGACTCGGCCCGCACCGTATCGTCCGCAGCCTGTCCCCGGGCCTCACCCGCAACGCCACCGAGCAAACAGGCCCCGAGCGCCACCAGGACAAAAACCCGTCCGGACCAACCGTGGAGGCGGATGTCGCCGGGAGCAGTCATACACGAGCATTCGTGGTTCAAGAGGCAGCGTCGTGCCCTTTCCTCCGGGAGAGGTACTGGGGGCTACACCAGAGTTTCCGAAACACAGTTCCCGCGAAAGCCCACCCCTACGGCTCATTCTCCGTCTCCTCATCGACTTCCACCTCGGCCGAAAAACGACCCAACTGGTACGTTTCCAGATTCTCATCTGCCACCAGGCCATTTCCCTGCACCACCTCCTTGGGCGTTCGGATGCGCACGAATCGGCGGGTTCGGATTTTTCGGTCGGACTGGTTCCAGGTCAAGTGTTCGGTCCTAAGACGCTTGTCGTCCTCGGTCGTCACGACTACATTCCGGTAGGCGTCTAGAAACCCCTCCTGCTCCCGAAACACCAAACTGTCGGCCACCATGACGGCCGAAGAGTCTCCCGATTCATCGAACAGGTAGAGTCGTACCCGTGCGGAATCCTCCATTGAGCGCCAGACCGAATAGCTGCTGTCGGCGGTCCGATACTGTTCCATCCGAGCGGCCCGCAGCGTGGCCCGGGGCTCCCCGCCCTCGGTCATGGTAAATCGCGCCGTCCAGCTTACGTGCGTAGGGGTTGGGCCATCCGAAGCTGCCGAGTCTTCTTGGTCCCCAGATCGAGTGCGATGCTCGCATGCTCCCACGAGCAGAATGCCCAGAAGCATAATCCCCGTCGTAATGCTAGAGCCCCTCTCCAAGCCCCAAAGGACACACGCCATGATTCCTCGTTATTTTTCAAGGCAATCTCTCTGTGAGGCGGAACGCGTTAGGAATTTCACTGATACGGTTCCTTCGTAGATTCGTGAAGCCATACTGATTCTTTTCTCCGTAGCGGCCACGGGTTGTAGGAAGGCTGCCACGGTTCTCGAATTCCGTCCGGACTTACACTCCGCGCACCCTGTGGCACTGATTTTGCTCCTTCTAACACGAAGAAGGTGTGCCCACGCCCAATGTTTGTGGGCCTAGGTGATCGTTCCGCGACACCGATCCGGCCCCTCGGCCGTCCCACAGCAGACTCCCCCCTCCTTCATTTTTCGTCCCAGACGATCTGCCTGCCACCATGAGCTTCGACGTTGAGACTACCGCCTCCGAGACCGTCATCATCCACGTTGGCGAAGCTCTCGACTTTCGGAACGCAGATGAGTTCAAATCGACCTTTCAGGAGCGGGTTGAGGAGGGCGCGCGGCAGTTTATCCTCGACTTTTCCGACACGGAAGTACTGGACTCGACAGGCCTCGGGTCCATCTTTTCACTCTACCGGGCGGTTTCTCCGGACGATGGCAAGGTGGCGTTCGCCGACGTGTCGGAACCCGTGCAGGTCGTCGTTCAGCTCACTCGCACCTACAAGGTTTTTCGTCAGTTCCCGTCCGTGGAGGCGGCGCGGGAGGCCTTTTCTGGATAGCTTCTCCCTTTCTCTCCGCCCTCGAAGGGATTTATCCTGAACTTCTCCCCTTCCCGCCTTCATGAGTGCCCTTACAAAGACGTACACGGACCTCGACCAGGCCATCAACGAGGTGCAGTCGCTGGGAAACACCTGGCCGACCGCGCAACTCAATGGTACCCTCGACGCCGAGACGCTTCACTGCACGTCCCTCGTCCTGCACGAGTGGATCGCCAACCTCCATCAGCACGCCGAGTTTCGAGCGACCCCGAAGGTCGAGGTCGAACTCTCTTCTCAGGAGCACCGCGTCTACTGCTCCGTAGTAGACAATTCCGAGGGATTCGAGATCGATGCGTATTTCCCGAACGAGGACGACGATCTCGAAGCATTTCCAGAACGGGGAATGGGCCTCCGGATCATCAAGACGTGCACCGACGACATCTCCTACACAACGACGGAGGACGGGCTTCATTGCTTTGAATTTATTATTCCCGCCGACCACGATCCATGGCTGAACACACTATTTTAGTCGTCGAGGATGACAGCACGGTTCGGGAACTCCTGAAGTACCGTCTCGGCAAGCACTACGACGTGTTTACGGCCACCAACGGCGAGGAGGCCCTCGACGAGATTGAGGAGACGATTCCCGACCTCATCATTTCGGACATTATGATGCCGAAGATGGACGGGTTCGCGCTGCAGTCCTCCCTGCAGACCGACAAGAATACGCGCATCATCCCGTTTATCTTCCTCACGGCCCGGGCCGACGAGGAAGCCCGCCAACAGGGCCAGCGCAAGGGCGTGGACGACTACATCACGAAGCCGTTCGACATGGAAACCCTGCTGTCTCGGGTGGAACGGCTTCTCGAACGGGTGGAGATGTTTCAGACGGAGCTCAACGCGGAGCTCGGGCAGGACTTCTCGAACCGCCTGCTTCCCGATCGAGTGCCGGAGGTCGACGGCTATGCGCTGGACTTCCACAGCGAGGCGCGCGATCAGGGCGGGGGCGACCTCTTCGACTGGACCCAGACCGACGAGGGGACCTACTTCCTCACCATCGGGGACGTGATGGGAAAGGGCCTCCGCGCCAAGTTCTACGCGTTCAGCTTTTTGAGCTACGTGCGGGGCACCCTCCACACCCTGCTGGAGGAGTCCACTTCCCCCGCCGCCCTGATGGCACAGCTCAACGATATGCTCCTGAACGACGACGTGCTGGAGGATACCTTCGCCACCTTTCTTCTCATGCACTGGGACCCTGCCCGCCATACCCTCACCTATGCGAATGCCGGCCACTGCCGTCCCATTCTGGTGGGACCAAATGGCACCGACATTCCCGAGCACAGCGATCTTATCCTGGGCCTCGAGGAGGACGTCGACTTTTCGGAAATCACCCTAGAGCTCGCCCCGAACACCGCGCTCATGGCCTATACGGACGGACTGACGGAGCAGCACACGCAAGCGGGCGACATGCTCGGGGAGGAGGGCATTCGCGAATGCGCTCGGGAGGCATACGGCCGCGACAACCCGGTCGAGGTCCTCCTGGAACGTACGCTGGCCCGGAGTGCATCCGACCAGTTCGAGGATGATCTCCTCGTGGTGTGGCTCGAACGGATGGGCCCGTAGGGCCTTCAGGGCCGGTGCTTCCGCACTACGCAGCCGTCTCTGCGGGGGACCGCTCCTCCATCGTGGACCGTCGGTCCTGATATTCGGACCGCAGCAGTCCATACACCTCTTTGTCCCAGTACTGGCCCTCGCGGCGAAGATGCTCTCGGACTGTTCCCTCCTTTCGGAAGCCCAGCCCTTCGACCAGGTCGCGCCACGCCGTGTGGTACTCAAAGATTTCGGCGCTCACCCGGTGGAGGCCGAGATCCTCGAAGCAGTAGGACAGAAGAAGCTCTAGGGAGGCGCGTCCGTAGCCCTTCCCCCAGTAGTCCCGGTCGCCGATCGTAACCCCCAACCGTGCATGCAGGTTGTGGGGGCTGATGTCGGTCACGAACGCCACCCCGATCAGGCAGTCGTCGGTGCGGGCATGGATCTCGAAGTTCCGATGCGACGGGGATGGGTTGTCGCACATCCGCTCGAACCGGCTCTTGAACGCGCCGAACGACTCTTCTTCGTAGGGGACCTCACTGTCGAGCCGGTTGAGCTCCGGGTCGTTATTCCAGCGGAAGTGGGTGTGAATGTTTTCGATCTGGAGAGGGGTCAATTCAACGCGGTCCGACTGCAGAACGGCCACGTCGTGGACGGGGAGCGATGTGGTCATAGTTCGGAAGCGCTTCCAAAGTGAGCAAAAAGCGAACGGGCAGGGCCAGGAGATTACGCAGGAGTCGCACCTAAAAAGAAATGACGGGGGCTACCGATTGCAAGGTCCGAACGGCTATCCTGCCCCTTCGTCTTCGGCTTCCCTCGGGTGCGCTGCGGCTTCCGCCGCCCCGTGCTTTATCTCTCGGGCCCGCCGGGCCAAGTGGTCACGGTCTACCTTCATTCGATTCTGCACCGCCGCCTCGGGCAGCGGATGGACCGCGTCCGGAATTTTGAAGCCCGGAAGTACGGTCCCCAGCCGATCGCGCCAGTCAGTCGGCACGGGCCCGATCGTTGGCTGCACAAAGGCCACTGGACGACGGCCATACTCCTCGTCCGGAACGGGCACGACGACTGCCCGCTCAATACCCTCTATCCGCTCGAACGCGGCCTCGATTTCTTCGGGCCGGATGTTCTCCCCTCCCGAGACGAACTGTCGGTCCGCCCGGCCCTTCACGTGAAGCCGTCCTTGCGCGTCGAGATGACCGAGATCTCCCGTGGGGTACCAGCCCCGCACCCGTGGGTCACGGACCCGATCCTCCGCGACCACTCCGCGACACAGGGTGGGGCCCGCTACGAGAATTTGCCCGTCCCCGTCGATACGCACGCGGCGATGCGGCAGGCATCGACCGGCGGTATGCAGGTCCCCAAGCGGGGCACCGGGGGCGGTGGTGGTGACCTGCGAGGCCATCTCCGTGGAGCCGTAGCTCGTAAGTAGCGGCCACCCGCGAGCATGCCCTCGACGCAGGAGGGGGCTCGGCAGTGGCCCCCCGCCCAAGAGCAGACCGCGCATCCGACGCGGAGGCGGACCCTCCCAGGCATCGAGAAGGCGGCGCAGTTGGGTCGCCACCAGGGACAGGTGCGTCGCCCCACTCGCGTTGAGGACTGTGGCCAAGGACGCGTCCCGATCGGGCAGGGCGACGGCCCCGCCGGCCAGCGCACACCGGACCAGAATGGCCAGCCCCCCCACGTGGTATAGGGGCAGCGACAGGAGCCAGCGATCGCCGGGGCGCACAGGAAGGTTTGCGTTGGAGCCCTTGGCGCTGTAGAGATGATTGGCCCAGGTGTGCAGCACCGCCGTGGGCCTGCCCGTACTGCCGGACGTGAAGACGATGCTGGCCCGCCGGTGGAGCGACTGAGCGTCGGGACGGGGTGTGCTTTCCCCCTCCCGCTCGACGACCTGGCGCGGGGCGTACGTTCGTAGCGTTTCCTCCCGATGGAAATTTGATGCCCGCGTCACGAGTGCCCCCACCCCAGCGCGGCGGGCGGCACGGTGCACCTGCGCGGACGGCAGACGGGTGCTAAGGGGCACCGCCACACGCCCCGTCCGCCACAACGCCCACAGCAGGAGGACGGAGTCTGTCCCCCGATGCAAGTGCAGTCCTATCCGATGCGCCCCCGCCGGGAACGTCGCCTCAAGCCGCTCCCCAGTGGCCGCCACGGCCGCGTCCAACGCCGCATAGGTCCACCGCCGTTCCGGCGTCCACAAGGCCAGGGCGTCGGGACGCGCCCGGGCATGGCGGTGAATGGGACAGGACACAGCAGGCATCGGGATCAGGACGAGAAGGAATCAATGAGCGTAACCCGGTCTTCGTCGACGGAGGCCGACGCCCCGACAATCGATTCGACATTGAGCGTTGGGCCGTCCATATCGAGGGACGGACGGAGCACATCGGCGGCGAGGCGGGCGTAGGTGGAAAGCCCGACGGGGATGTCCGGCCCGGTGGCCGCCAGGGCAACGAGGATTCGATGTCCAACGCCGGACTCGTACGCTCCACTGAGGACAGGCGTCGTGTCGTTGGCCTGCGCGGTCCGGCTCCATGTCTGTGTCGCCCGAATGCCGCCCAAAAGCGTAGGCTTGAGCACCACCGCGGCCACCGGCCACTCCTCAAGCAGGACTCCGGGGGCAGCTTCCCGGGTCGTTTCGTCGAGCGCGATCCTGAGATCCGTCCGGGCAACCAGTTCGGGCAGCTGTTCGGGGTCGGCCAGCGGCTCCTCTACGTACGCAAGATCCAGGCCGCGGGTCGCCTCCGCAAAGGCAACGGCCTCCCCCAGCGTCCAGGCCCGGTTGGCATCGGCGCGAAGGGCCACCTCATCGCCAAGGACCCGCCGGATTTTGTGGAGGGCGTCAGCTTCGGCCTCGAGGGACGTGCGTCCCACTTTCACTTTTACCGCCCGGTAGCCCTGGTCGCGGTAGCGAGTCGCTTCCTCCAAACCCTCGTCTCCCAGGTCGGGAATCAGGGCATTCAGGGCGACGGTCGGGCGGCATTTGCCCAGCACCGTGGCGAGAGAGATGTCCTGGGCAACGGCCCGCAGCTGGATCGCAGCACTCTCCACCGCAAACCGGAGCGAGGCCGGCGCGTCGAGGACCAGAGCCTGAACGTCCCTCAGCGTCCGATCGAGCCCCCCTTTGCACTCAGAAAGAGTCATTCCCGTCCACCGTGGGCCCGCGCCACAGGCATGCTCCACCAGGTCGGCCCACGTTTCGGGGCTGAACCTCGGTAGCGGCGCCGCGTCGCCCCACCCCACGGCGCCGCCTTCCGTCGCGAGGCGGACGAGAAGGCCGCGGCGATGACGCCAGGTGTCGCCCCCTAGTTTTAGCGGCGTCCGGAGGGGCACCTCGTACCGATAGAGAGAAACGCTCGAAAGGACCACGTCACGAAAGTCTCGTCAGAGATTCCATCCCAGGCCAAACAGGAGCGCCCACAGCAGTAGAATCCGCCCCGTTGCCCCCAACAGGGGGTTGAGTCGCGCTGGGTCCGTCGTCGTGGCCATCGTGCGGAGGGGGCGGATCGCCAACGGAAGCAGAACAAGGGGCGCCGCTGCCCAGAGATGAACCTCCCTTCCGAACAGTCCCCCAGCCAGCAGGGCCGCAAGAAGCAGCGCGCCCACTACACAGACGCCGTACGCGACGACGCCGAAGCGGCGGCCTAGGCGCACCACGAGTGTCCGCTTGCCCGCCGCCCGATCCTGCACCACGTCGCGCACATTGTTCACCAGCAGGATCGCAATGGACAACAGACCCGGTCCGGCACCAGCCACGAGGACCGTCCAGGGGAGGGCAAGGGCCTGTACGTAGTAGGTGCCGCCTACCGCCACGGGCCCAAAGAAAACAAACACAAACAGATCGGCCAGCCCCAGGGCCGCGAGCGAATATCGCCCGGCAGTATACCAGGTGGCCGCGCCAATGGATGCGAGCCCAACGAACAGGATGGGCCACCCGCCGCGATAGATGAGGTAGACCCCGGTAAGAACGGCCAGCCCAAACACGAGGATCGTAGCCCGGCGCATTGTTTCGGGCGCCACCAGGCCCGCCTGCGTCACCCGGAGCGGCCCCACCCGGTCCTCTGTATCGGCCCCCTGCACGTAGTCGGCGTAGTCATTATGGTAGTTCACGCCCACCTGGATGAGGATGGCTCCCGCGAGCGCAAGCGCCGCCGACAGGGGGTGCCAGGCGCCGGCCTCTACGGCCATGCCCGTTCCTACCAGCACAGGCGCCACGGCCGCCCCCAGCGTCTTGGGACGGGCCGCCCACACCCACACCCGGACCCGCCCCTCATCGGTCGCGGCGGAAGATTCGTTCATGGGTCGCAGGTTGGAAAGATGGATGGCAATGGGACCAATAGGCGATTACGCCGTGGCGGCCAGAAACTGGGTGAGCGCTTCCGTGAAGGCCGTCGGACGTTCAGCGTGCACGTTATGTCCGCCCCCAGGAATAACGACGCGACGCGCGGCCTCGATCCGGGCCGTCGTTTCTTCCGTAATCGCAGCGTACTTGTCATCGAGCGCTCCCGTGAGCACCAGGGTCGGGCACGCGATCTCATCGAGCCGCTCCCAGAATGAGGTCTGGCGGCCTGGACTCATCCCCCGGAGCGCCCGGGCCAGCTCAGCGGGGTCATTCCCACAACGCGTCCGCACCATTTCATCGACGAGGCCATGCTGGGCGAGCGAGTCGAACAGAGGCAGCCGATACCAGTCCGCAAGGAAGGCTTCTAAATCATCCTCGATCCGGGCGGCGCGCTTCGCATCCACTTCTCGCCGGTCTGCTCGTTCCGCCTTCGTCCGCAGCCCCGGCGACGCAGATTCGAGCCCGAGGCGCCCCACCCGATTCGGATGCCGGAGGGTCAGCGAGAGGGCCACGCGGCCGCCCATTGAGTAGCCGACGAGCACGCAGGACGACACGCCCTCCGCATCGAATACCTCCACCACGGCCTCCGTCGCCCCCGCAACCGAATACGCCTCCTCGGGCTGATCGAGCGACTGGCCGTGCCCCGGCAGATCCACTGCCAGGCAGTAAAAGTCGTCCTCCAGCCCCTGCACCAATGGGGCCCAGTCCGCGGACGATCCCATGAATCCGTGCAGGAAGCAGAGCGTCGGCTGCTCCGCGGAACCGAATGTGTGACGATGGAGCATCGACTCTGAGATTTCCGGGTCGTTGGCACTCACACTCTTGGCAATCAATGGAGACGACCTGTACGTTGAGCAGTGCGTCCACGATTCATCGATCCCATCCGTCCCATGCGTTCTCGCCGAACCTTTCTCCGACACCTCGGCGGGGCACTCGCCGCAGCCCCCTTTCTCTCCTCCCTCGCCCCTCAGCTCGCGCAGGTGGACGGCTTCACGGCCCTCCGCAACGGCGTGGGGACCTTCACGCAGCGCGGGGGCACCATCGGGTGGCTCGTCACCGACGACGGCATCGTGGTCGTCGACACGCAGTACCCCAAGTCGGCACCCGACTGCTGGAACGGCCTCCGCGAACGATCCGACAGCCCCCTCGCGATGGTCATCAACACGCACCACCACGGCGACCACGTGGGCGGCAACGGCGTGTTTGCCCAGTACACCGACCGCTTCGTCGGCCATGCCAACGTGCCGGACCTGATGCGGGCCAGCGCGGAGGAGGGAACGAAGGAGCAAAAGACCTATCCCACAGAGACCTTCCAAGATACCTGGTCCGAGACCGTCGGTGACGAAACGCTCACGCTTCGCTACCGCGGCCCGGCACACACCGGGGGCGACGCGATCATCGCCTTCGAGAACGCCAATGTGGTTCACGTGGGCGACCTCGTCTTCAACCGCGCTTACCCGTTCATCGACGTGGGCGGCGGGGCGGATTCGAAAAACTGGATTTCGAGTCTCGAAACGATCCACGACGCCCTCGACGACGACACGATTGTCATTCACGGCCACGGCAATCCCGAGTTTGGCGTGACGGGCGGGCGGGAGGACCTGCTGGTGATGCGCAATTTCCTGGAGGCCCTGAACGAGTACGTCACCCAGCAGCGCCAGGCCGGGACCTCTCTCCAGGAGATGAAGCAGAAGGAGGTACTGGAGGGCTTCGAGGCGTTCAACTTCGACTGGGCGCTCTCGCTGTCCGCCTGCATCGAGGCGGTGTATCGGGAACGGACGGGATAGGGAGGGAGGGACGCACGGACGTAGGAAGTGTGGAGGTGAGGGAGCAACTTTCTTTCGCACCGTTCTCTTTCGACTTCTTAGCCCTGCTTGTGGACCGCGGCTGCGACCGCTCGCTCTAGATCCTCATACACCCGCCGGTTGGCTTCGCGATCCGTCTGCACCTCGACCAGCGCGGACGTGCCGGACCGACACGCCTCCTCGTACGCGGCCCGAAAATCCGCGGGCGTCTCAGGGCGGTGATACGGCAGGTCGAACGTCGCGGCGGCATCCTCAAAATCTCGGCCGTGGGGCGTCGTAAAGTACGGATCGAAGTCGTCGTACTCGCGGATGGGCAGGAAGTGGAAGATGCCCCCGCCGTCGTTGTTGACGACGACCACAACGACCTGGCAATCCTGCAAAAGGGCGAGACCGTTCAGGTCGTGCCAGAGGGCAAGGTCGCCGATGAGGAGCGTGACCGGTCCGTCGCGGCCCGTGGCCACCCCCGCCGCGGTTGCTACCGTCCCGTCGATTCCACTCGCCCCCCGGTTGGCGTAAACAGGTCCGGCAGTGCCCTCGATAGAGCCGTGGCGGTTCAGGTCGCGCACCGGCATGCTGCTGGCCGCCACGAGCGCGTGACTCGACGGCCTCTCGTCGGTCAGGATCGTCGCCACGAGCGGCTCAGTGAGCGCATCCGTCTCATCCGCGTGCGTCCGCACAACGGCTTCGGCCCGGTCGCTCGCCGTCGTCCAGGCGTTGCGCCAGTCGGTCGCCCCTGCCCCGTCGTCGAGCCGTGCGATGAGCGCGTCGGCGAACGCGGGCACGTCGGCCTCCACGTGGTGGGTGACGCGGTGGTCCGGATCGATGCGGAATGGGTCCGGGCGCACGACGGCCCAGGTCCCCGGTGCGGTGTCGCGGAGGAAGAGGCGCAGTCGCTTCGACGCAAACCGTCCCCCCACCTGCAGCACAGCCTCCGGCGCGTGGGCCTCACGGAAGAGCTCCGACGTGAGTACGAGGTCGCCGTACGGCACGTGCCCAGCCTGCTCCCCACCGAGTCGGAGTTGCGACGTGAGATCGGGCACGAGGGGCCAGCCGAGGTGTACTGCAACTCGCTGTACCGCGTCCGCCGCGGCAGCGGTGTCGAGACGCCCCGCCACGACGAGCCCTCTCTCGGTGCCGCTCAAATCTTCGGCTAGTGCCTCAATGTCGGCACCGGCCGGAGTCGAGACGGGCGTGGGGTACTGCGTGTACGGCTCCGTGCCGGTGGCCCACCTCTTCACTGTCTCTGGCACCGCCACCGAAACCTCTGACTCGACCGGCTCCAGGGGCTTCCGGAACATGCAGTTGACATGCACGGGGCCGGCGGGCGCCCGGCGGGCACGGTGGACTACCTGGTTGGTCGTCGTGAGGACGTACGCGGGATCGATCTCGTCGGTCGGCGGCGGCACGTCCACCTGCCAGCGCACGTAGTCGCCGAAGATGTTGACCTGGTCGATCGTCTGATTCGCGCCGGTATCTCGCAGCTCGGGCGGACGGTCCGCCGTAAGAAGAAGCAGCGGCACGCCGTCTACGGACGCCTCGACCACAGCGGGCAGCCCGTTGGCGACGGCGGTGCCGGAGGTAGTGATCCAGGCAGCGGGGGTTTGCGTGGCCCGACCATATCCGAGCGCAGCAAACGCGTTGCCCCGTTCGTCCACGTGCAGTACCGTTTGGGCCCCGGAGTGGCGGGCCGCGGCCACGGTTAGCGGCGTGGAGCGCGACCCGGGGGCGACGAAAAAGGTCGTGACGCCGTTGCGGACCAGCTCTTCCACGAGCAGCTGCGTCCACAGGTAAGTCTGGTTGGGGGCGTTCAGGACGGAAAAAGAATGATCAGCCACGAAAGCGGCGCGGTTCAATGTGTGTCAGCCAGACGCGGTGTCGGCCCCGACCACCCCCATGATGGCAGCGAAGTCCCCAATTTTCTGCTCAATTTCGTCCCACTCCCGGTCCGGCGTCGAGCCCTCGACGATGCCGGCCCCTGAGAAAAGCGCAATCTGCTTCTGTTCGACGAGTCCCGCCCGTAGGCCGACCGCGAATTCGGCCACGTCGCGTCCAACCCAGCCCACTGGCCCAGCGTACCACCCGCGATCGAACGGCTCCTGAGCACGGATGGCCGCCACGGCGTTCTCAGTGGGCACACCACCAACAGCTGGCGTAGGGTGTAATACCTTCAGGAGGTCTGTCGTGGCAGTGTCAGGACGGAGCGTGCCGGTGAGGCGGGAGTGAAGGTGACGCCCTCGGGCCAGAGCCAACTCCCCCCTCCCATTCGGGCGTTGCACCGAGACGCAGACCCGTTCCAGATCGCTCCGAATGGTGTCCTCTACGAACGCGTGCTCGCGGCGCTCCTTGGGGCTCTGCAGAAGCTCGTTGCGGAGGGCCTCGTCCTCCTCTTCCGTCTCGCCACGGGGTCGCGTCCCCGCCACCGCCTCACTCACGACGGTCCGCCCCTCCCGTCGAAAGAGCCGCTCCGGCGAGGCGCCGACGAACGCGGGACCGTCCACGGGGCGGAGAGCAAAGTGATAACAGCCCGGCGTCGCGGACTCCAGGTGGTTGAGCACGAGGAGCGGATCCATCGCGTCGCGTAGCGCGAGGGCCACGCGGCGCGCCAGCACCACCTTGTCGAGCGCGTTCCCGTCAATGGCCTCGAGGGCCCAGCGCACCATGTGCGTCCATCCGTCGTGGTCCGGCACGTCCTGACGGTGGTAGGGACGAGGCAGTGGCGTACGCGCCTCCGGCGCCGGCAGCGCCAGGGCGTCGAGCCGGTCCAAAATCGCCGCCTGGCGCCCCGTGTCGCGGGGCCGCACGAGGTTGCACGCCAGGCGCAGCCCCCCGTCCGTCGCCACCAGCTCGAAGCGAGGCAGGACGAAGCGGTAGGTCCCAAACGGCGCCCATCGGCGGTCCGGGCGGTCCGTGGCGGACGGCTGTGCGGCGTCGAACCGCACACCGCCGTAGTACCGGATCGTGCGCTCTGCATTGTCAAGTCGCTCCCCCAAAGCCGATCCCAATCCCCCGTAGTCCACCGGGGCCGCGGTGCTCGAGATCACGTCCGCCGCCCCGACTGCCGCGACGCGGCGGGCATCTTCTCGTCCCGACCAGTAGGCCGTCTCGGCGAGCGTCTGTGCCCGCATCCAGTCAATTAACGGCACCGACTCAGGCACCGACACGCTTACCCGCTCAATGCGCGCCGTGCCGTTCCCTCCCTGGAGGGCCGCACGGATCCGCTCCGACAGGGCCGCCCGCACGTCCGCAGCGGGGTCGATGTCCCGAATGGCGGCAGGGTCGAGATCGAGCATGTCTGAAAGGTGGGGTGGAAGGCGACCGTCGATTGTAGCATCCACATCTGGCCCGCAGTCGGAGGCTCTTCGGATTCGCCCCCGGCAGGCCTTGCGCTCAGGCGGGAGAAGAAACCTCAGCGGAAGATAGGTGGGCGGTGCAGTTCTGCAGTTCCGCCCAGGCGCGTCCGTCCTCACAGACGACGCGGTTCACACAGGTGTTGGAGTGTCCAAGCGCCTGCATGTCCTCAAGTCCGTGGTCGTCGAGGAAGGTGGCGAGCAGTACCCGGAGGTAGCGGCCGTGCGTGACGGCGAGGACGGTTCGCCCCGCCTCCCGCACCAGGATGTGACGAAGCGCCCGCCGGGCCCGTGCCTGCACGTCCCGGATCGACTCGCCCTCCTCGATGGTCCGGTCGTAGTGCCCCGCTCGCCAATCGGACTTGATGGCCCCCATCGCAGCATCGCGCTCTTCGGAAGGCGGTGCCCCCTCGAAGACGCCCCAGTCCATTTCGCTTAGGTCGCGAAGGTGGGTGCGAGAGACCGGCTCGTGGGGCCGCGCCAGGATGTCAGCCGTCTGCCGGGCACGCTGGAGCGTGCTGGCGTACAGGGCATCCAGCGGCGCCGATTGCAGGCGCTCAGCGAGGGCACGGGCCTGGGCCCGTCCCGTATCGTTCAACTCACTGTCCACCCCGCCGCCCTGAATGATGCCTCGCCGGTTGTGCTCGGTTTCACCGTGACGGACCAGGTACAGGGTCGTGCGGGCGGCCGGGGTGTGCGGGAAGGAGTCGTCCATGCCGGAGAACAGTTGTCGGGAAAACGCGGAAGGCACCGTACGCCGGTATCCAGGGCGCGCTAATCGGTGTTTGAATCCTGACGGTCGTGCAGGTTCTCGATAATGTCTTTCGTGATGTCGTCCACCTGTGGGAGCGAGAGCCGGTACTTGAGGGCCACCCGCACAATAAGGCCCCGAAGCACCTGATCGGCCACCGGGAGGGGATAGAGCGCCTGTTGGATGGGACGCAGGACATACTCCATCCCCCACTCCACCACGCCCCACCGAAAAAGCACGAATCCGCCGAGCCCCACGCCGAGGGCCGCGTACATTTCGGCGGCGGCGAAGACGCTCATCGTGAGCACGTAGTAGAGCGACTGGGCCAGCACGTGATCGAGGGCCGTCACCACGCGGACGGCAACGAGGCTCGGAAGGGCTGGGCTCAGCAGGGCCCAGCCCACAAACAGCGCGAGCGTGCCCCCCACGGCCCACCCCACCGGTAGGCCCCACAGCAGTGCGGGAAGTCCCCAGAGGGCAACGGTGCGGGCCGAGTCGACCCACGTATCGGCCCAGCGCAGCAACTGCTCAAGCGACACATGGTCGAGCACGGCCCCTGCGTAGTTCTGCACGTCCTCCTCGGTAACGTGGTACCACCGCCCGCCCTCCGTCAGAATGCCGTACGGTGTGTCGACGTAAGGAGGTGAAGACGAGCCCTGCATCCGAACGGGCGTGGACATTGGTTCAGAGCGCCGCGATGGGACTCTTGATGCTCAGAGCCCTTCCGTTGCGGTCGTGCCGACCCCACGGAACCGCGATGAACGTACACGGGACCAGGGGTTCGGTTTCAATGTAGACTGAAAGTTGCAGTACCACGGCTCCGAGTACCCTCCGTCACTTGTCGGTCGTCGGCCGCAATACCAGTTCATCGTCCACCCGAATCCGAAATCGGGGCGTGCTAATGCCTGCGGCCTTCAGCGCGGGGCGGAGCATTGCCTCCAGGGCACGAGCCGTATTTATGCGAGGCTGTGTCGCTGCCTCAAGCCGTCGCTCGGCCTGCGCCCGAACGGCCTCCTGAACGGCCCCGAGTGCCCGGGTCCGTACCGCCTCCGGCATTTCGGAGGGAAGCACTCGCATCCATCCGCTTGCCTGGGAGCGCACCTCCAGCTTCGCGAGATCCACCTCCACACTGTGCACCGACAGGGACGGGAGCGCGACGCCCACTCGTCCCGCTCCTTCCACCGTAATCATGGACGGGGAAAGGGAGCGCACGTCGAATCCGTAGGACACGGTGCCCGGCACCCGCACCTGTGTACGGGCCCCACCCTGCATGAGCGCGAGGGCCCCCGGCTGCGTCTGCCGCAGCAGGTAGGTCAGCCACGACGGGGTAAGGACCTGCGACGAGTCGACCCGAACCGAGGCACTTACGTCCATTGTGCCCGTCACCAGGAAAGACGCGGGCGCCTCGTCCTGAATCGTCGTGACAACGATGCGGCGAACGGTCGCGTCCGAGGGGCCGCGCCCCCATCCCCACAGCGCCGCCAGCAGCAGTATGCCCGCCACCAGTCCGCCCCCGATAGCGGCGCGTGTGGTTGATGTCATCGGACGACGCAGGCGGTTTTCTACGAGAGGGGTGCAGGCGAATGGGGCTAGAGCCCGAGCAGCACGAGCGCAAGACCCGCCAGACCGAGCCCGATCTTGTTGGGGGGCGACAGCTGCTCGTTCCAGACCGTGATGCCGAGGAGGGCCGCCAGGGTCATGATGGCGATATTGTTCACCGGAAAGACGAACGGCCCCGGCAGTGCTTCGATGGCCCGCAGCAAAAACTCAAGCGATCCATAGTTGACCACCCCAAGCACAACGCCCCACCCAATGGCTTTGGCCGTGGGCCACTCGCCACGCTGGAGACCGCGCCGCAGAACGATGACTGCCCCCACCAGAAACGCGACCCCGAACGCAAGCATCAGGAACAACACGCGGCTGTTTTCGGCGCCGAACCCCTCTTCAAACGCCTTCATCGACACGTCCACCGCCCCGCCGAGGCAGAAGGTGAGCGCCAGCACCCCAACGGCCCGCCAGTCGACCGACGGGACGGTAGCCTGTACCGCCGCTCCATGCCCCGCCCGGGCACCAGACGACGCCGGCACCGGCTCCGGCGACGACCGCCGATGGGCCAGCAGAAAGAACGCCCCCATCGCCAGCACCATTCCCACTCCCTGCGCTCCGGTGGGCACCTCCCCCCACACCAACCACGACGCCAAAAACGGCACCACCACCGACACCCGCATCACCCCGATGGCCAACGACATGCCCGCCACCTCCGTGGCCCACGCCAGTGCAAAAAAGCCGGCAATGAGCACCACGCCCGTGCCCACCCCGAGCGTTCCAAGCGCCAGCGACAGCGTAAGCCCCTCCTCAACCGACCGTCCCCCAATTCCTAGCAGGATCACCGCTACGCCCACGGCCGCCGCATAGTTCACGGTCAGGAGCGCCGTGCGGTCGAGCCGCAACCGACCGGCGTGCTTAAAAATCACACCGATGGCGACGCTACACGTAACGGCACACGCCAGAAAGACCATAGATCAGGTACCTGAGTTGGAATGCAGACGACCGCCTCGCCCCTAATTCTCCGACACGAAGGTGTAGTAGCGAAGACGAGACGGCATAGGCTCGTAGTCGCGGATGAGGAGATCCGGGGGGACGTGGACCCGAGGCGTCACGTACCCGGTGGTGTCGGAGCGGATTTGGTCGTACGAGACCGTCGCAAAAAACTCCGACGAGCGCCGGGCCTTGAACAGGTCTCGAAACAACACACGGTACCGAATACGAATCGTAGACGGCTGTAGCGAAACGAGGCTTTGTTCCGATGGCACCCCGGTGACCTCTACCTCCACCTCCCGCGTTTCTTCGGCGAATCGACCGGCCCGGGCTGTGAGGGTAACCGCCTCGGGCATCACCTCCACGAGGCCCTTCAGGGTATCGGCGAGAGGAACTTCCACTTCGACCGTATCCTGCAGATTCTCGACCGTTGTGAGATCCGTCGGCCATACGTACATGCCCTCGATAACCGACTGCGCCCCCCGCACCGTCACCGAGTCGGGATCGAGCTCGGGAGGACCAATGAGCTCGTACGCCTCCGCTACACTGATGTCGACGCGGTTCCGGACCGGTACCTGCCGGGTTTCCAGGGGGTCGAGCTTGACCTCAAACGAGGTGGGCGTCACACTCTCCAGCTGCACCGACGTGCCCTGCGGAAGATCAATCTCGTCCTCCACGTTTACTTGGCCGGTCGTGGCGCTTACCGTGACGACCGGGGGCGTGTAGAGGAGGCGAATCAGGTCGAGTCCCCGTCCCCGCATCTGTACCCGCACGTGAGAAGGCGGCCGCTCGGCAAGGGCCTGCCCCTCCGGCGTTTCCACGACCTCCACCGGCAGCCGGATCGTCTGTGAGCGCTCTTCCCCTAGGGTCAGCGACAGCCAGAGGACGAAGGAGAGCAGCACACAGACCGTGATCGCAATGCCCCGTTGCGGGTCGGCGTCGCGCCCCGGAGTTTCGTCGCCGGAGTCCACGAGGAGCCGGAGCCAGTCCCAGAAAATGGCACCTTGGGAGTCGTTCGACGAAGCCACGACCTCGCGCACTGCTTGAAAGGAAAACGACGTACCGCCGCTACACGCACCGCCCCGCCGTGTGTTCGACTCACTGTCCTACTCGTTCTTCCACCGCGGGGCCGCGTCGCCACTAAACGTGTGTCCCCCCCACACATTGTGCACGGTGCGCCGCACCCACTGGAGGGCCGCGGCCCCGAGTTGCCGAAGGACCTGCACAGCGAGAGCCGGCCGCCAGTCGGTGGGCGGACGGGCATAACCGTTAGCAGCAAGCCACCGCCCCGCGATTCGTTCTACGATCACCCGCTCGGCCTCCGGCATCTGCGTGCGCCACTTCTCCCGGTTGGAGGCGTCAATCGGACGTGTGCTCTTCGCCTTCCAGGGCTCCCGTTCGGCATCGAACGGCTGTGTCATGTCTTCCTCCTGCTCCCCCAACATGACTGGCTGAAAGGAGGTCCCGAGGAACGCACAGACGTCGCGGAGCGAGGCCTTGGGCTCGGCAATCAAGTCTTCGTACCGCAGGGCATAGAATCGTCCCTCGTAGTCGTGCCGGTACTGCTCCACGAGCCGGGCGTAGGTGCGCCACGTCCAAGCTTGCTCCGGCAGCGTGGCGCGGCTCCAGGGCATCGACTGCAACGAGAGGCACACGTCGCGGGGATCGCGCACGATGGCCACGACGACGGCCTCGGGAAACTGACGGGTCATTTCAGGGACAAAACGGAGATGATCCGGTGTCTTTTCTCCCCAGGCGGGGGCGCCGGACCGAGCCGCGTAGGTATCGAGTAGCGCCCGTAGCACGTCGCCGTGGGTGGGGTCCGGTGCCGACTGCACGTGGTCCCGGACGCGCGCTTTTTCCTCAGGGGTCAGGGCCATGTCCTGCACGCCCGGCTGCTGGAAGAGGCGGTCGAGCATCCGTAGGGCATCGGCCGTATCGGCGACCGGCACCCCCGTCCAACACCGCGTAAAGTAGTGCGTCTCCGGAGCCATGACGAGGCCGGGATGCGCGCCGAGCAGGCGGCTGAGCAGTGTGGTACCGGAGCGCGGCATACCCACCACAAACACCGGATGGCGCGGCACTGGACGACTACTCATCGGCATCGAGCACGCGTCGGTACAAGTGTTCGGTTTGCCGGGCGAGCCGCGGCCACGCACGGTTGTCGAGCGGTACCCGGTCGGGGCGGGCGTCTGTTTCGGCCCAGTCCATCGCCTCCGCCATCGTTCCGGCCGTCAGGTCGCCCTCGTACGTCCGCACCCACTCGGCCCCCACCTCCGCCTGCAACTCGCTCATCGCCCCCCGGTCCGGCACCAGCACGGGCCGGTCGAACGAGAGTGCGAGCAAGGCCGTGCCGGACTGGAGGATGTGATCGTACGGTAGCACAATGAGGTCCGCGGCGCCGAGCACAGTCGCCATTTCGTCGTTCTCGATGAACCGCAGGTCCGTCCGGATCCGGCCGTCCCCCTCGGCCGCGTTCAGAATCTCGCCCTTCAACGTCTCCGAGACGGGATTCCCCGCGATCAGTAGACGCGCTTCGTTATCGTCCCACGCCCGAAACGCCTCGATGAGGCGCGGGACGTTTTTGTAAGGCCGGACCCGTCCGATAAACGTCGCTAGCCGGGCCTCGTGGGGCACGTCGAGCGTGCGCCGTGCTTTCGATTGAGGCACAGGATCGGGGTAGGCCGGGCGGTAGTGGCCGTGGGGCACGACGGCGCGGGGCACGCGGTGCAGCGATGGGAAGCGCGCGAGCGTCTTTTTCTCAGCGACCCGGCTTAGGGTGACGATCCCATCCACCATCGGCCGAAAGAGCCGCCAGAAGAGCCGCTCGAGTTTCGGGTGTCGCGACTCGTGCGGGCCCAGGTCGTGCACCGTCCACACGAGCCGGGCGCCCCGAGCTCGCGCCCACGCAAAGAGGAGAAGTTCCGCCGCGACGTAGGCCGTGGCCGTCGCCAGGGAGGGGTAGCTCAGAAAGTCGTCCGGCCAGTGCACGTGCCAGACGTCGTACGAGCCGGTGAGCGCGCGCCGCAGGGTAATGTTGTCCACCCGAACACCCGTCGCCGCCTCCATCGCCTCGTAGAGCAGGCGCGTGTAGGGGTTTCCCGTTTTGTTCTCAAATGCAGGCCAGCCAAGGACTTTCAATGTTGAAATTTCGGGTATCGAATTTCGAATTCACGTCATCGGCCTCCCTCTCATTCCCCTTTCGCAGCCCGCACGCCGTCACTGTTCGAGCCAGTGCGAGAGGTCGCGGTCGAGGCGGTTCTCCAAACGGTGCACGTGGGGCCGAAATGTCTCGATGAGCCGGGCCCGCACCGCCGGATCCATGGGGGGCTTGTCGAGGTTTCGGTTCTTCAGGTCGTTGACCCAATCGACCACGACGTCGGGCAGCAGGGGCACGATGGCTTTTCGTAGCGGCGCGGCGGCCGTGAGGAGAGCATGGATTATCCGCGATCGGGGCACGCCCGAGGCGTTCACGCGCCGGTCGTCCGGCTCGAACGAGGGGTCGACGCCGAGGAAGCGGAACAGATCCTGCCGGATCGCCGCCGGGTCTTCGAGGAAGTCATCGAAGAGGTAGACGCGAAGCTGCTCGCGAGGAAAGCGGTCGAGATAGCGTTTCAGTTGCTCGTCGTAGCGGCCCCGATCCACGTACCGCCCCAGGGCCCAGTGGTTCGCAATGCGCTCCTCCTCGGCGTCGAGCGCCATTTCGAAGTCGGTGAGGGGCTCGTCCTGGTCCCGCACAAAGTGCAGAAACTCCGAGTAGGCCCGCTCCACGGGGTTGCGGAGCATGACAACGAGCCGCGCCTCCGGCACATACCGCTCAATGTTGACCGGCGCGTCGGGGTGGTAGAGGTACCAGTGCGAGGCCTCGCCGCGGGCCGTCTCGTCGGTCGTCCCGGCGAAGAGCTCCTGGTACCGGTCGAGATCCGTGATGGACGCGTGGTTGACCCCCTCGGGCCGCTGATCGATCGGCGCCTGAAAGTCGGGCGCGTTTCCAGCGAACGCGAAGAAATTCGGCTCCTTGACCGGACTCATGAACACGTCCGGGTGCTGATCAAGGGCGGTATAGAGCGCCGTAGTGCCCGCCTTCATGGCGCCCAGGATAAGGAAGGTGGGCATGTGCTCGGGGTCGACGGCGGGGTCAGAAGCGGGCATAGGCTACGGCGTGTCCAACCAGTGCGACAGGTCACGGTCGAGCAGGGCCTCCAGACGGTGCACATCGTCGCGGTACGCCTCCATGAGCCGCTGTCGGGCCGCCGTGGACATGGGCGGCTTCTTTAGGTTCGCGTTTTTGGCGGAGGTCAGCACACGATCGCGGACCCATTCCGGCAGGACACGCCGCGCCCCCCGACGGAGCGGGTGGTCGGGGGTGTGAAGAAACTCCTGAAACCACTGCCACCGCGGGTAGCCAGTAGAACGGCGTGGCGCCCCCACACTTGGCTCGAATGTCTCGTCGATTCCAAGCGCCCGGTAGACCCGCTGCGCAAACGCGACGGTGTCTGCCTTGAGGTCCTCGAAGAAATACACTTGGATCTGTTCGTCGGCAAACCGCTCACGGTACCGAGCGAGCTGCGCGTGGTAGAAGCCCATGCGGCGGTAGTGCCAGGACCACTCCCAGCCCTTCTCGATGCGCCCCGCCTCGGTATCAAGCGCCGCTTTAAAATCATGGATCGGCTCTCGCCCGCTCCGCACGAGGTGCAGGAAGTGAGAGTAGGCTCGCTCAACCGGATTGCGGAGAATGGCAACCAAGGTCGCGTCGGGGCAGTGCTCCGCGATCAGCCGCGGCGCATCCTTGTCGTAGAGGTACACCGGGGAGGCCTCCCCCACCACCGTCTCGTCCGATGCCCCATCGAATAGCGCGCGGTAGTCCTCCATCGTGTACACCGCCCCGGCCTCCCGATTCGACGCCTCGTCGCCCGGTCCCACCATTGCCGGCGGATTTTCCGCGTAGGCGAAGTAGCGTGGCTCCTTGACCGGGCTCATAAACACGTCCGGGTGCTGCTGGAGATAGTCGTAGAGCGACGTGGTCCCGGACTTCGCCGCCCCAATGATCAATGTGTTTGGCAAGCGCGCCATGAAGAGAAATTCGTTCTCGGGCGTGATCAGGATGCAGCGGCGGAGACCGCGTTTAGTTGCTCAGCCAATCGCTCCGCCTGATGTACGCGGTTGTGGTCTTGAATGTCCGTCCACGCAGCTCCCGACGCGGGGTCGCCCTGTTTCCACGCCTCGTAGTGCGTCGAAATCAGTTCCGTCATGCGATCCACGTCCCCCCAGTCCACTACTTCGCCCGCCGAGTGCCGACGCAGGAGCGCGTCCGCATCGCCGCCCGACGGTCCCACCCCGAGCACTGGCCGTCCACTGGCGAGGTACTCGTAGAGCTTGCTCGTAATCATGCCCGACGCCTGCGCAAATTGCTCGATCACGAGCAGTAGCAGCGTGCTACGGGCCATGCGACGGAGCGCCTTGTCGTGCGGCACAAAATCGTCCACCGTCACGATCGGCGTCAGGCCGTGCTGCGCAATCGATCGCCGCACCGCCGGGTCCACCGCCCCCGTCAGGTGCACGCGGAGGGTCGGGATGCGGCCGTCGTTTCGCAGGCGAGCCAGCGCCCGCCACAGCCCCCTGGGGTTGCGGCTCGCGTACAGCTTGCCCACGTGCGCGAGCACAAAATCATCCGACAGCGCCGGCTGAACGGCCTCGAAGTCGTCCGAATCAAAGCCATTCTCCACCACCCCGTACCGGTTCTCCGCCTTGGTCGCAAAAAGCTCGGCCCACGACGGGCTCACAGTCGTCACGGCATTGGCCTCCTTCAACACGGAGCGCTCAAGGTGGGCATCGATCCGCTTTGCCCATCGGGTGTGAGGAAACTCGTCGTAGTAGCTGATGTCGGTCCACGGATCGTGCAAGTCGGCGATCCAGGGCGTGTCGGCGGTTCGGTGCAGCGACCGACCGATGAGGTGCACGGAGTGAGGGGCTCCACTGCTCACCACCGCGTCGTAGCCCTCTTGTTCGAGAAGTTGCCGGCCCTGCCAGACCGCAAACGGCCACCATCCAACCCGGGCGTCCGGAATGAAGACATTGGCACGAATCCAGCGGGCCACCTCCTCCAGAAGTGACGATTCGTCTTTGCCCAGCGATCCCGCGGGAATGTCGTCCTCGTCGCCCCCTTTCAGCCGGGCGTAGAGCGCAATGGGGTCGAACGAAGGCGTACGGTGCACCGTCACCGAGTCCGGGACCGTCGATAGTAGTGAGGGATCACGGTTGGGATACGCCCCCTCCCGCACCGTCAGCACGTCAACGTCCCATCCTGCATCGGGCAGATGCTCAATAAACTGCAGAATCCGCTGCGCGGCCGGGCCGCCGGCGGGCGGGACGTAGTAGGCAATTAGCAGAACGCGACGGGGCATGCAGCGGGATGGCTTTCGGGACCAGAGGACAGCGGCACGGGAAGCAACTTTACTTGGAATCAGGTGATCCCTGCACTTGCATGCAGTGGCAGGCAGCATTGCAGGCGGCCCCGCACAGACGCTGCGTCAATCCTCCACCAAAACTCGGAACGGCGCTCGATTCCGTCGAAGTTGCCTGATTTCTTAGAGAATGTCTATTTTGCTTCTGGTGTCGTAAGGTCGCGGGGCCCTGCCGATTTCACTCCGACGCGCTCACACGTTCGCTCACTCTGCCGACGCATGGACACGCCCTCAACGGGCGAGGCCTCGTCTCGTCCCCCTGCCGATTCGGAAAATGGTGACGAGACGACCCGCTACACCGACCGTATTCTGAAGGGCGGCGGTTCGGTATTTTCCGGATCGATGGTGGCCAAAGCGGTTGGCTTTGTCTTGCAGATCGTTCTCGGGCGCAGCTTCGGCAAAGCCCTGTACGGCGTCTACAGTTACGGACTCACCATCCTTCGCGTGGTCCGGGAGCTGGGCACACTCGGCCTGCAGAACGGCGTCGTGCGGTTCGGGGCGGAATATCACGAGGGCGGGGATGAGTCGCGGGTGAAGGGAACATTCTTGGCGGTCGGAGGGCTGGGATTGGGGACTGGCCTCCTCCTCGGCGTGGCCTTCTATCTCGCCGCCCCGTGGCTGGCCGCGAACACCCTCGAAAACACGAACGACCCGTTGATCTTCCAGCTCTTCGCGGTCGGGCTGCCCTTCTACATCCTCACCTACCTCGGATCCCGCATGGCCCGCGCCCTCGGCCAGATGCGGGTGGATGTGCTGCTCGATTCCATCCTCCAGCCAGCGCTCTTTCTTCTGCTCACAGGCATCCTCGTGCTCTTCGGTCAGGGCTTCACGACGGCCCTGTACGCGTTTCTGGCTTCTACCGTGCTGGCCGCCGGAGCGTCAGTCTACGCCGTTTACCGGCTGTTTCCACCGCTTTTTTCGTCCCTGTCGCCCTCGATCGACCTCCGGCGCCTGCTGCGCTTCTCGCTCCCCATCGTGGGGGTGAGCCTCGCCAGCATGGGCCTCGCCCGGGCCGACCGGATTATGCTCGGCATCCTGGCCACCGAAGACGCGGTGGGCCTCTACACAGCCGCCTCCAAAATGTCCGTTCAGCTACGGTTCGTCCTGTTCGCGCTTACCGCCGCCTTTTCGCCGGTCATCTCGGAGCTCTACCACAGCGACCGGCGCGGCGCTTTGGCTCAGCTCTACGCTGACACCGTCCGCTGGATCGCCCTGGGCACCCTGCCCCTCGCCGTGGTCCTCATGGTGTTCGCCCCGGACATCATGACCCTCTTCGGCGCGGACTTCCGGGAGGGAGCGGTACTGCTTCGAATCCTGGCGGTCGCTTACATCGTGGTGGCGGGCTCCGGGTCCGTGGGGCACATGCTGCAGATGTCGGACCACCAGGATTTTGCGTTCTGGGTCAACGCGAGCATGGCTGTCCTGAACGTGGGGCTCAACTGGATTCTCATTCAGTGGTACGGCGTCGTCGGAGCGGCAATTGCGACGAGCGTGGCGCACGTACTGGGAAACGTCTTCCAGCTATGGGGCCTCTACGCCTTCACCCGCATCCAACCCTTTCGGTGGGCCCTATGGAAGCCCCTCGTGGCGGCAGGGGCAGCGGGCGGGGTGGCGTGGGGACTGTTTGCACAACTCGCCGCCCCGAGCCGCTGGCTGGTGGGGATCCCGGCGGCCCTGTTTGTCTACGGCGGTGTGGTGTTCGTGCTGGGCCTTGCACCCCGCGATCGCGCCATTGTGGACGATCTATGGGCGGAACTGCGGGCTCGGCTCGGCGCGTAGCCGAAGGGGTTGGCGTTCGCGGCAGGATCCAGCGGCCCCACACGGCAATTCATAGACGGAGCACGTGCTTTTCCTCAGCCCGTTTCTTTCATGTCGCTCGTCGACGACATCGAAACCTTTGTTCGGCGGCGGTACCTGTTTGTGCGTCAGCAACTTCGGCACCTACAGGCCGGGCTCGGATACCTCTCCGGCCGGCCGCTGCCGGAGACGCGGTTCGTGCTGTTTGGACGCGGGCGGTCGGGGACCACGGCGCTGGTGAGCATGCTCGACGACGTGCCGGGGCTGCGGTGCGAGGGGGAGGTCCTCCACAACTACGTCCCGTTTCCCTACCGGCACGTGCTGGGACGGGCGGCCCGCTGCAGCGCCCCCACGTACGGCTGCAAAATCCTGAGCTATCAGATCCAAGACGTACAGCGTCCGCCCGGCCGGCCCGAGGACTTCCTCCGCACCCTGCACCGCGAGCACGGCTTTCGGATCCTGTACCTGCGCCGGACGAATCTGGTGCGGCACGCCCTCTCCAACATTCAGGCGCGGCGGGACACGTTTCACCGAAAGAAGTCCGACCCAGATGCCGGGCCGGCGGCCCTTCACGTAGACCCTACTCATGTCGTCGAGTGGATGGAGAGCAGCGAGAGGCTGGGCGCGTACGAGCAGACGCTTCTCGACGACCTGCCGCACCTCCCCCTCACCTACGAGACGCACATCCGCGACGCGGAGGCCCACCAGGCGACCGTCGACACGGTGTGTGACTTTCTGGGCATCGAGTCGGGCCCGGTGGAAAGCAGCTACCGCAAGGTGGCCCCGCCGGCCCTCCGCGACCGGGTGGCCAACTACGACGAACTGGCTGCACACCTGGCGGGCACGCAGTACGAAACGTATCTTGACTGACCCGTTGCCCGTTCACCTGCCGGACGACGATGGGTCGTGATTGGCGACCGCGAGGCCGTGGATACAGACGTGCACGTCTGAGGCGTACTGGTATGCATCCACCAGCTCACCGGTCGGCCAGTCGATTTGGAGAATGGCCGCGGGGGAGACGCCCACGAACAGCGTATCGCCGTGCCGGACGAGCCCCCGCACGAAGAGTGGCTTCGCTACTGAATCGTCCATCACACCCACCTTTCGCGCCACCTCCTTGCCCCAGTACGCGGGGAGTTTCCACCGGATAAGGTCGCGCACCCATTGGTAATCGGTAAGGTCGAGGGTGCGTCGGAGCGTCCCGCGTTGTAGATCGTAGGCCCGCACGGCCTTTCCGAACGAGTCGTTGACGAGGGCGAGGCCGTCGTCCCCGATGATCAGGTTGTGCCCGCCCTGCAGCCGCTCGTGGCGCAGCACCACCTCTCCACTCGTCAGGTTTGCCACGGCCCCGTAGGCATTGAGTAGCGCGTAGAGGGCCCCATCGTGCACCTCCACCGCATTAAGATGAAGGTGGCTTTCCGAGTTCGTTGCGGAGGGGTCGAGGAACCGGAGCCGATTGTCGGCGGACTTGTCGAGGTTGAGCGGCGCCAATCCGAGAGCCTCCTGCAGTCCCGTCATTTCGCGGGGCCAGAGCGCCTGGGTTCGTGCCCCCGTCTCCAGGTCGTATTCCACCGCCGCATCGATCGCCGTCGATGTCACCCACACGGTGCCGCGATCGGTGCAGGTCATCTCGTGGAGCCCCACCATGAGCCCGTCACTGAGAGCATCCACACGGTTCAGGGCCGCGTCGTATTGCTCGAGCGTGTGGTAGGTGGAGGCGACAATGCGGTCGCCGACCCGACGGATGCCGCGGCACCCGCGCCCGTTGCCTCGAGGATTGGGATCTTCCTCGATGGTGGGGTTGCGGGGCCGAATGGAGACCGTCGCTTGCACGGTCTTCGTGTCCCAGTCGAGACGGACCAACTCGCCCCCCTTCGCAATGGGGGCAGCCCGCACCACCGTCCCGAACACCAGTTCGGACACGTCCGTGCCGGAGGCCGTCCCAAAGGACGCCCCCCGTCCCAACATCGTCGCTACATCATCGAAGGCCTCCGTTAGGGCGTCAGGGTCGATCATCAAGCGACGTCACCAGCGTTGTGCGGCCAAAACAGACGTGCGGGGTCCCCCCGCTGCAATCGAGACGCTCGAATCCGACCGTCCCCGTCCCTGTTCCAGAACTTGCGCGGAGATGTCCCCTGCGCGTCCCCCTTCCTACTAGACGGCTCGACCCCCCGCGACGCAGAGGATTTCCCCTATGGATCGCCCGATTTTCATTGTCGGCTGCCCGCGCTCCGGGACCGGCATTCTGCACCAGTTGGCCCGGCTCCATCCGCGTGTGGCGTGGATCACCCCTTTTAGCAACTGGGTGTGCGGCAAGTCGTGGTTTCGCGTCGTGCCGCCCCGTCTCGCCCAGCGCGTAGAATGGATTCTCCACCGCCTCCCCAACGCGCTTCTTCCCCCGCTCCTGCGCGGCCCGTATGACGGCTCCCTAGGATTGCCCACCGTCTACGAAACCCACGAGGGGCATTCCATCTGGAACCGGGTGCTTCCGCCCGCCGACAACCACCGGGCCACGGCGGACGACGCAACCACGGCCCTGCGCACCGAACTGCACGACGTAGTGGACTGGCATCGTCGCTACCACCGGCGGTCCCGCTTCGTGTGGAAGACGCCCCGGAATGCCTTCCGCCTTCCCTTCCTCCACGCCCTCTTTCCCGAGGGCCACATCGTCCATCTGCTGCGGGACGGACGGGCCGTGGCGGCCTCCATCCTGAAACGCCGCCGCGCAGGCAAGGGACTGCAGGCGTGGTGGGGCGCTCGCCCGCCAGGATGGCGTTCCATGCAATCCGCCTCCCCCATCGAGCAGGCGGCGTGGACGTGGCATCAATCCGTCGCCCAGGTCCGGGCCGACGCGCCGATTCTGCCAGAGGATCAGTTTCTGGAGCTGCGGTACGAAGACCTACTCCAAACGCCCGGCGCGGTGATGCGTCGATTCTTCAGCGCCGTCGGCCTCGACCCTAATTCATTCTTTACGGCGGAGAACCGGCGGCAACTCGACAAAGTGCGCCCGCCACAGAACACGTGGCGGACGCGGCTGCGGGACGACCAAATCGCGGCGCTGGGCGAGATAATCGGCCCGGCGCTGACCAAATACGGATATGACGACGCCTCTACCGCCTAGCCTTTGCGGCTGGACTCTGCTTTATCCTGACCTACGCGTCTGTCTCACCATTTTCCCCCGCCGCCGGCCCCCACCGACGCCGTGCCCGAATTCCAACGAACGTGAGCACGCCGCCGTAGACGAGGACAGTGCTCGTCCACGCGATCCAGCGCCCGTACCGGTCCGCCGATGGCTCGAAGCGCATCACGAGCGTGTGCTCCCCCTCCGGCATGTGCACGCCGCGGAGCAGATAGTCGACGCGATGGATGGGCACCTGTTCTCCATTCAGGTACGCATTCCAGCCCGCCGGATAATACACCTCGCTCGCCACGAAGAGGCGCGGGGCATCCGTGTCCACGGACCAGCGGATTTCCTCCGGCGCGTACGACTCCAAGCGTACCGCGGCGGTGCTATTGCTATCGATGGGTGTGACCGGCGCGTCGAGGGGCTCGGGGAGGAGGGCCGTCTGCCGCGGGTCGAACGAGGACGAGCGCAACCGTGCCCACGTCTGCTTCGGCTCCTCCACCACCTCCGCCTGCCCCACCAGGAAGCCCCGCGGCACGGTGTCGGTGTTCTCGAGGACCAGCACACCGGACTGCTGGCTACGGTAGGCCACCTCGGTGCCTGGCAACTGCTGACGGGCGGCGATGTAGCGGGTGTTCATCAGGTCCAGGGCGTTCTCGTTCGGCCCACTGCGGCCGGTGACCTGCAGGACGTGGTCGAGGTAGTCCTGATAGCGCTGCAGCTTGGCCCCGTGATACCCCCCCACGTTCTCGTAGTGGTACGACGGGCGCGCGGAACTGGTCGGGTCGCCCTCCACCAGCGAGAGGACGCGAAAGTGTCCCAGACCTCCAGCCTCTTGTTGCTGCTTCTTGATAAATTGGTCGAACTGGTACGTGGGGATGGACTGGTCCACCTGCTGCGACGAGTAGCGTTCGTCGCCCATGTATCGCGAATCGACGCCCCACAGATCGATCCCCACAATCGCGACGAGTCCGAGCCCCGCTACCCACGACGGAATCGTCTCGCGGCGGAACAGCACGAGGGCCCCAGCGGCCAGGAGCACAAAGAGCAGGGTCCGTTGCGCATCCGTCGTGAAGGCACCGCGGCGCTGCTTCTTGAACTTCTGCATCTGCTGGTCCACCGCCTGTTGCACCCGCGGATTTTGCGGCGATACGTTGGGATTTTGGCGGAGCAGGGCCTGCCGGATGCGCTGCCGCTCATTTGGCTTCTCGAAATCGAGAACCGTGTTGGGCGTCAGCCACACGAGCCCCACAATCCCGAACACCGCCCCGAACGAGAGGAGGATCGGGCGCAACCGGGCATCCGTGCGTTGGCTCCGCCGTTTTCCCCGCTGGTCGTCCCGCCGAAGCGCATAGTCGAGCCCGATGCCCGCGAGGATGGCCAGCGCGAGGGTCGTGATGCTCAGCCACATCTCCGGCCCCCGGAAGGCATCGAAGAACGGGAAGTACCGAAACATCGGCCAGTTAATCCACGCGGCGTACTTGCCCAACGCAAAGAGGGCTGTCCCAAGCACGCCGAGGCCTACCCCCCACACCAACCAGGTGCGCACCCGCCACACCGCCAGGCCCGCCAGGGCGATAACAACGCCTCCCAGGTAGTGCGGTCCCTCCGTGAAGGTCTTGGGGCCCCAGTACGTTTGTCCGCCGCCGCCAAAGGCCTCCGCCACCACGAACGTGAAGAGCTCGCCCGGTCCGTGACTCCACCGCATGGCCGGCACCCAGCCCATGCCACCTCCGCCCTCGCCCCCCGTCGCCGCGGCCGCGGCACCCCGTACCGAGAACTGCTTGTGCTGGTACCGCGCCAGGTAGGGCTGGGCCGCCATGGCCAACCCCAGTACCGTGCCCAGGGCCAGCCAGCCGGTCGACGTGGCCAGCCGAGGCACCCGGTCCTCGCGGACGGCCCCAATCACCTCCACGAGCCACCAGAGCGCAAGCAGCATGCCCGTGTAGAATACGATCTGCGGATGCTTCGCCCGAAGTTGAAGTGCAAGGGCTGCCGCGAAGAGTAGTCCCCCAAGCAGCGAGGGGTTGCGCAGCGTGTAGACGAACGCCAGCAGGACGTACGGGGCGTAGGCCAGGGCCACGAACTTCGTCCCGTGCCCCACGCCGATGATAATGGGGATGTACGTCGTAAACCCGAAGGCCAGTCCCGATAAGAGCCCGGACAGGTGGTTGCGGGTGAGGTAGAAGACCAGCAGATATACCCCCGCCATAAGCACGAACAGGTGGCCTACCGGCCACGCAACTCCGCGGACCGCGTTCACGAGAGTGTCCACCTGCGCGACCGCGAGCTTGTAGTTGATGTAGGGCGTGCCGCTGAACACATTGGGGGCCCAGCGGGCCCACTCCCCCGTCTTCTCATGGTGTTCGATGGTTACCTGGGCGTTGGCCCGGAAGGTGATGCTGTCGGTTCCCTGGATGCTCTTTCCCTCAAAGACAGCGGGCGCGTAAAAGGCCAGGGCCACGACCAGCAAAATGCCGAGGCACGCCGCGTGACGGGTGGTGGGCGAAACCCGTCCCCAGAGCGTGTCTGCCTGGTCGGCGCGCGGGGAAGGAGACCGGGTGGAGGAAGCCATGAAGGGGAAACCGCTGACGCAAACGCGATGAGGCCAGCGGACACAGAGGTCCGCTTGTTTCTACAGAGGCCTCGAAACGGTGGGTCAAATTCGCTGTTCCAGCGGCGCTACCCATTGGGGCTCAATGAACGGATGGAGACATGGACGCGCGAGCCCACGTCCATCTTCTCCAGATATCTCCACGTCCAGCCTCCCCATCGCCCCCACGTATCGTGGATACCCTCAGCCACTGCCCCCTCTGCCAGGGCGGGCGCTTTCGCCCCTTCCGGACGTGCCGCGATCACACCGTTTCGGGCGAGTCCTTCGACATCGTTGAGTGCAAGGCGTGTGGCTTCCGCTTTACGAACCCGCGGCCCAGTGCGGATGCGCTTGAGCAATACTACGAGAGCGAAGACTATACGCCCCACCAGGCCACCAGCCAGGGCCTAACCGACACGCTCTACCGAGCCGTGCGCTTCTACACGCTACGCTCGAAGCACCGGCTTATTGCGTCGCTCGTGTCCGATCCCTCTAGTCGACTGCTCGATTTTGGATGCGGGACGGGGGAGTTTCTGAACCTCTGCCAGTCCCGCGGCTGGGCGGCACGCGGGCTGGAACCGGACCCAACCGCCCAGAAGGTTGCCACCCAGAAGTACGGATTGATGGTGGACACTCCGGACCAGATTCAAACGCTTCCGGACGACCATTTCGACGTGATCACGCTCTGGCACGTACTGGAGCACGTCCCAGAACTCCTCGAAACCGTTGAGCAGCTTAAACGCACTCTCGCCCCCGAGGGCACCCTAGTCGTGGCCGTTCCCAACTGCACCGCCTTCGACGCCCAGTTCTACGGCGAATACTGGGCTGCCTACGACGTGCCCCGCCACCTGTATCACTTCCGCCCGGGCGACGTGCGCCGACTCTTCGACCAGAAGAGTATGACGGTGACTGATATTCGCCCGATGCGGCTCGACGCGTTTTACGTGTCGCTTCTCAGCGAGCAGTACCGCAACGGATGGCTTCTGCGAGCCCCTCTCGTAGCCCTCTACTCGATCCTCTGGGCCGCCCGCCATGAGCACCGGCACTCCGCACAGCTCTACCTCATCCGGCACGAGGACGTGGCATGAACCGGGTCAACCTCTTCCTCATCGGCGTGAACAAAGCCGGCACAGGCTGGCTCTACTACCTGCTCGCCCAGCACCCCGACATATACATGGCGGCGGAGAAAGAACTCTACTTTTTCGGTGAGGAGGGCGTCGACGAGGAGCAAATCGCCACCCGTGCGGACTACCACGCCCACTTCCCATTCGGCGCCGACTATCGCTACTTCGGCGACGCTACAGTGATGTACTACCGAAGCGCCGCGACCGCTGATGCGATTTACTCCTACAATCCGGACGCGAAGGCACTGGCCATCGTCCGCGACCCTATTCAGCGGCTCCTTTCCCAGTTCCAGTACCACAAGCAGCTCGGCATCCTTGCCGAGACGACTTCTCTGGAGCAGGCCCTCGACGGCCGCGATCCTCAACTCCTCCGCGACAGCCACTACGAGGACACCCTCCCCGCCTACGCCGAGCGCTTTGGGCCCGCGCAGTTCAAGGTCGTGAGCCTGGAGGCGGGGAAGCAGGATCCCGACACGCTCTGGCAGACCCTTCAGACGTTTCTCGACCTTCCTCAGGCTCCGCGTCCGACTGAGAGTAGCCGCCCTGAAAACCCAACCGGCAGCGCGGCCTTCCGAGCCGTCTACCGGCACACCGTGCAGCCTCTTCGCCAAGCGTTTCCGGGTGTATACCGCCGGCTGCTTGGGAATGCCGGGGCGCGGTGGGCAAAGCGCGCGCTGCTCCGCCTGTTGGGTACGGCAGGAGCAAGGACAGAGGCGTTGTCCCCCAAGATGGAGACGCGGCTCCGCGATGAGTTTGCCCCCACCTACGCCTACCTGGAGGAGCTGGGGTTTGAGGTGTACGCCGATAAGTGATCTCAACTCGGCGGTTGGATCGCGTCTTCGATCGGCGTATCGCCCCCGTAGAGCGTTACGGCGTGGCCGATTGTCGCGTCGTGGTCGAGGCACTCCACCACGGCCTGTGCCACATCGGCTCGGGGGATGGGATCGCCCGCCTCCGGATCGGTGTCAAAGTAGGCCGCGACGCACCCGGTGCCCTCCTCGTCCGTGAGGCGGGTCGGACGCAGGATGGTCTCATCGAGCGACGACTGCTGGAGCGTGCGGTCGGCCACGTGCTTCGCCACGATGTAGGGCTTAATCGGCCCCTGTCGGCGTTCAGGATCGTCGGCGCCACGCGAACTGATCATGACGAACCGGTCGATGCCGTTCGCCTCACAGGCCCTCACGACCCGCTCGGCGCCCCAGAGATCGACCAGGATTGTTTTGTCCCAGCCGGTGCTTCCTCCGGCCCCCGCAGTAAAGACCACCGCGTCGGCCCCGTCAAGCGCCGAGGCAAACTGCCCTTCGAGGTCGCCGAGCATAGGCTTGGCCCCGCGGTCGCGGATTGGGTCGAATTGCTCCTCGGAGCGGACGACGCCGATGGGCTCATGGTCGGCCTCATTGAGGCGGGGGAGGAGGCGGCGCCCGATGCCGCCGTTGGCGCCGATGACTGCAATGCTCATCTCGTGTATAAATTCCGGTGTAGAAGGCAACTAGCTTTGGATGGCTACCCTATCCGTATCCTTGGTGACGGAAGGTTGTTGCGGCTCGGCCGGTTCGTCACTGGAGTCGCGATTTCGGTTCGGAAAACCGTTACGCCTTGAATGCGCCTCACAGAAGGCCCTGCACTTCGCCGCCGCAGTGGCATTCTGCTCCCTCCACTTGGCCAAGTGCTCCGTAATCGCTACACTGAGGGACCGCACAGTCATCCCCGCTCTTTGTCCTGTGAATGTCCCTGCACTCGATCCGTCTTGCTGCTGGAGCCATGCTGCTCCTGTGCGCTGTCGGTAGACTCGTCGGCGTCCCGTCACGGGCGACCGCCGCCCCAACGCAGTCCATCGCCTCCTCCGACACCACAGTCCTCGGCGTCGTCTGGACGCCTCCCGCCCCCACCGACTCGGCCCTACGCGAATTGAACCGAATCGACCGCGTCGGCGCCACGGCTGTCCGGCTCACGCGCCTTCCCAGCGACACCGTCGCGGCCCGTGCCACCACGCTTGGACTTCGCCTCTACGTCGACCTGCCAGTCGACCACATCCCGGCTTCGCAGCTCCGGGACGCTCTCAAGCAGGTGCAGCCCGGGCTGGAGCGCCTGCAGGCGCTCGCCCGCCGGCACCGCGCCATCACGCACGTTGGGCTCGCTCGGGGTGCCGAGACGACGGCACCGGCTGCCTGCGACGTGCTCCGCGCCTGGACCGACCGCCTCCGCAAAAGCACTCTTTCGATCGACACCTACTACGTCACTCCGTTCGCTCCCACGGTTGACCGCTGCGCCGGTGCGGTGGACCGAGTCCTGCTCGACCTCCGTGGTCACCCGGCCCCTGCGGAGCGATGGCACCAGTGGCAATCCCAGACGCAAACGGCAGGCATTGGCGCCCTGGGCACATGGATGTACGCCTCGGTTCCCCCTGGCCTACAGACCCCGCACTCCTCGGAACGACAGGCGCGCTACCTGGAGCATGCCCTTTCTGGATTGCTCGACTCGTCACGGACCTCTCCCCCCACCCTCTTCGTCGCCCGCTGGCAAGACCAAGCCTCCCCCCTTCTCCCCACGCGACACTACGGACTACACCGGGCCGACGGAGCGCCTCGCCCAGCGGCCCGGGTTGTCCAGGGGTTCTACACGGGAACCCAGCGCGTCTTTGCGTTTCCGTCGGGGCCTAAGCTGTCCCTGGAGGATCCTGGCCTCCTGCTGTTCGGGTGGGGACTCGTGGTTCTCCTCGGGGGACTCTACGCACAAAGCCTCTTTGTTCGCCAAACAGTGGCCCGCTACTTTCGAGCTCCGGGATTTTACCGGGACGCTCTCCGCGACGGGCACGATCTATCCGCGGGGGCCAACGGACTCCTCTTGGCCATCCTCGCAGGGGCACTCGGGACAGCCGCACTCCGCACGGCCGAACTGGCCGCCTCGTCGCCCGCCGCCGAACACGTGCTCGCGACCCTGCCCCCCCCACTACAGATTACGCTGGGCGGCGCCCTCGAGCACCCCATTGCGGCGGGCATTGCGGTGGGGGGCAGCACTGGGGCACTGCTACTGACCTGGGCGACCGTTCTCGTTCTGCTGGCGCGGGGCTGGACGCGGTTCTCGCCCCCTCAGGCGCTCATGCTAGTGGTCTGGCCCTGCTGGCCGGTCCTGCTGGCACTGCCCCTCGCACTCGCGACCGGCCCGGATGCCCCGCTCTCGCCTGCCTGGTTCGGGCTCCTGCTACTGGGTGGGGCCCCATTGGTGCTCCTCTCCATCACCGGCCGTGTGCTTTTTGACTACTGGGCCGTCACGGATCTGCCAGCGTGGCCCCTCCTTCTTGCCGTTGCGCTGAGCCCGCCCCCCCTCGGGGGCATAGCCCTCATTGCGCTAACGGCAGGCTACGACTTGTCCTTCCCGTTTCTGTGGCATCTCGCCACGCATACCTGACCGCCCCCCTCTCCTCCATCCGTCACAGGGCCCACGTCACCATTTCCGGATACAGAATGATGGCGATAAGACCCAACACCTGGATGGCGATGAAGGGCACGGCGCCCCGGTAGATCTGCGTCGTGCGCACGTCGTCCGGCGCCACGCCGCGCAGGTAGAAAAGGGCAAAGCCGAATGGCGGGGTGAGGAACGAAGTCTGAAGATTCATGCCCACCATCACCCCAAACCACACGAGCGCCGCGTCGGCCGTCGCCCCAAACTCTGGGGGCAGCAGGCGGGCGGCCGGACTTTGCAGAAGCGGGATGATGATGAACGCGATCTCGAAGAAGTCGATGAAGAAGCCAAGCACGAAGACCGCCAGGTTGGCCACAACGAGGAAGCCAATCACGCCACCCGGCAAGTTCGTGAGAAGCCCCTCCACCCAAAAATCTCCCCCAAGGCCGCGGAAGATGAGCGAGAAGGCGGTGGAACCTACGAGCAAAAACATGACCATGGACGTGAGGCGCATCGTCTCGTCCATGGTCTCGCGGAGGGCTTCCATCGAGAGACGACCGTTGGCCGCTGCGAGCAGGATGGCCCCCACAGCCCCCAGCGCCCCGGCCTCGGTGGGCGTCGCCAGTCCGGCAAAGATGCTGCCCAACACCAGCAGAATGAGGACCAGCGGCGGGAGCATAACCAGGGCGATGCGCCGCAGAAGCTGGCCCAGGGGAATGTCGCGTGTTTCTTCGGGAAGTGCGGGGGCGGCCTCGGGCCAGAGGATGGCCACCCCGCTCGCGTAGAGGGCGTAGAGGCTCGCCAGCGCCACCCCCGGCACGAGCGCCCCGATGAACAGGTCCCCCACGCTGATGCCCAGTTGATCAGCAAGCACGATCAGCACGATGCTCGGCGGAATAATTTGCCCGAGGGTGCCCGCCGCCGTAATGACGCCGGACGATAGCTCCTCAGAATAGCCGTACTGCAGCATCACCGGCATCGAGATAAGCCCCATCGCCACCACCGACGCTCCCACGACACCGGTCGCCGCCGCCAGCAGCGCCCCTACAAAGACGACCGCAATGGCGAGCCCCCCTCGAATGGTCCCGAAGAGCTGCCCGATCGTGGTGAGCAGATCTTCCGCCAACCGCGACTTCTCCAGCATAGTGCCCATAAAGATGAAGAAGGGCACCGCCAGGAGGATGAAGTTCGACATGATGCCGAAGATACGGGAGGGCAGGGCCTGCAGAAGTCCCCAGTCCAGCATCCCCACCTCCACCCCGATGCCCGCAAACACCAGCGCCGTACCGCCCAGCGCAAAGGCCACTGGATACCCTGAAAAAATGAGCAGGAGGGCCCCCGCAAACATGAGCGGGGCGAGCAGTTCGGTACCCATGAAGCATTGCGTCTTCGTCTCGGAGAGTTACGTCGGTGTGCCGCGTGCAACGGGAGTTGTGGACCGTGACAACCCTTCAGACATCACTCTTTATGCGTCTCCCCACCCCGGGGATCGCAGCCAGAATCCGAGAGCAGCATCAGGGATGAGTTCTGGCCCCGAGTGGAAGGATTGCTTCACCCAACTCGGGGACGCGACTCTCGCTCGGACGGATCGATGACCTCGTATCCCCGCAGCACAGCAATCTCGCGGATGAGCACGGCCCCGCCCTGCGCCATCACCAGTATGAGCGCCAGTGGGATGACTGTTTTGATGGGATATCGTGGCAAGCCGCCGGGATCGGGCGACCCTTCAAGGATGGCCCAGGAGTTTCCCACGAACGGGATCGACATCCACAGGACCACCCCGCAGAAGGGCAGCAGGAAGAGCACCGTGCCCAGCACGTTAATCCAGGCCCGGCCGCGCCGCGAGAGGCGACTGTAGAGGACGTCGACTCGCACGTGGTCGTCGTACTCCAGCGTGTAGGCCGCTCCCAGCAGAAAGACGAGGCTGAAGAGGTACCACTGCATCTCGATCCACATGTTGGAGCTCAGCCCCAATCCTGTGTACTTGTCGAGGTACCGGGCCAGGGCGTTGAACGCCCCGACGCCCACCATCACGAGCGTGAGCCAGTACAGCGCCCGACCCACACGGTCGTTGAGCCGGTCGATGTAGCGCGCCCATCGCAGCCAGCGGTCCATGTGCATGCTGTCGATCGATTGCGGAGTGGCGTCTGCACAGCAAGGGTACCGGTCGTGTGCCGCATCCTCAAATCAGCGTCGCTACGCTTCCCTGACGCGGCCACAAAATACAAAGTGGACCGCCCCCACCCGAGAGGGGTGGGCGACGGCCCGAATGGACGGGTCAAATGTGTCCCGACGAGGCTATGCCGTCGCCGGATCGGGCCCCTGTTCGATGGGCACCCCTACGAGGTTGCCCCACTCAGTCCAGGAACCGTCGTAGTTCCGAACGCGCGGGTGGCCGAGCAGCTGCGAGAGCACGAACCAGCTGTGGCTGGAGCGCTCTCCGATGCGGCAGTAGGCGAT
>CAJXKO010000002.1 GCA_913055845.1 uncultured Bacteroidota bacterium
GAGGGGCTCAGGTTTGCGATTCGGGAGGGGGGGCACACGGTTGGCGCAGGCGTCGTTACCGATATCCTGGACTAGAATTGCACCCCGATCGAGTTGCGGACGTAGCTCAATTTGGCAGAGCAGCGGACTCCAAATCCGCCGGTTGGGGGTTCGAGTCCTCCCGTCCGTGCTATAGGGGCCCGCCAGTGCCCTGAACTGGTCCTTTTCGTGCGTGCCAGCGAGCGCCGCCGCAATGGTCGGCGCGAACCATGGCCTGATCATTTGACATCTTGCTGCTTATGACCTGGATCCGTGAGTATCTACAGAACGTTGTCGCGGAGATGGAGAAGGTGAATTGGCCAAGCCGTGATGAACTGATTAGCAGCACGCTCATCACGATCGTAGCGACGCTCATGATCTCCGGATTTATCTTCCTGGCTGACCAGGTCATTCAGCGGACACTGGAAATCCTCTACCGAGTATAGCTCCACTGGAGACGAGCGCCGCCTTCCCATGCCCGCGCATCTTTTGCTGTATGCACTCGACGTCTGCCATGCCTGAAGCCACGGACTCTGATACATGGTATGTGCTTCGCACCTTCTCAAACCACGAGAAGAAGGTGCGCCGGTACCTCGAAAGTGAGATTGAGCGGCTCGGGCTCGAGGACTTGGTCGAAGAAATCCTGATTCCAACGGAGACGGTTTTTGAGATGAAGGGCGGGGAAAAGAAGACCAAGGAAAAGACGTTCTTCCCGGGATACATTCTCCTCAACTGTACGCTGACCTCGGAACTCCGAGACGTGGCGGAGGATCTTCCGTCGGTGATTGGGTTCCTGACGGCAGGCACTGGCGACGAGCCGACGCAGCTTCGGGAGGAGGAGATTAAACGCATTCTCGGGAAGATGGACCGGGCCGAGGAAATGGGCGAGCAGCCTGAAATGCCATTCAAGGTGGGCGATCCAGTGAAAGTGGTAGACGGGCCGTTCGACAGCTTCAACGGAATTGTCGAGGACGTCTATCCGGACAAAATGAAGGTAAAGGTTATGGTCTCCATCTTCGGGCGGAAGACCCCCGTGGAGCTCGATTACCTGCAGGTAGAGCACGAAGAGTAGCGCCCCGGCCCCATGCATGGGCCAATAGTTCCTTCAACGATTCTCGCATCCTTCTAAAAAAGTGGCGGGAGTGGCCCCTGAGGCTACGTCCGAACCGCCTGTGTAGATATGGCAGCACCGGTTGAGCAAACCATTAAGCTCCAAATTAAAGGTGGACAGGCCAACCCTGCTCCGCCCATCGGCCCCGCCCTGGGCCAGCATGGAGTGAACATCATGGAATTCTGCAAGGCATTCAACTCACGCACCGAAGACCGGATGGGGACACTCTTGCCGGTCGAAATTACCGTCTACGCCGATCGGTCCTTTGACTTTATCGTCAAGAGCCCACCGGCGTCGGTCCTTCTGAAGCAAAAAGCTGAGATTGAGACGGCCGCTGGCGATCCGCTCCGGGAAGATGCGGGCACGGTGAGCTGGGACGATTGTCTCGACATTGCCGAGCAAAAGCTCGAGGACCTGAATGCTCATACGGTGGAGAAGGGGGCGAGCATGGTTGCCGGAACGGCCCGCTCAATGGGGATCACTGTTGAAGGCAAGCCAGCCCACGAGCAGTAGTACCATACTGCCTGGCACGGAACGGCGGCGGGGCTGTGTACCCCCGCTCCGCCCCTGTCGAGTCACTAACTGTTGTTCACGCGGGAGTCGCCTCCACGAGGGACGTTTGCACCGCACAATCGTACCCAATCATGGCTAAGACCGAAGGAAAACGATACAGAGACGCCCAAGAGCTCGTTGAGGATCAGGAGGAGCCCGTGGGGCTCCGGAAAGCCGCTGAACTGGCGAAAGAAACGGCCACCGCCGGCTTTGACGAGTCGATCGACTTGGACCTACGCCTCGGGGTCGATCCCCAGCACGCCGACCAGATGGTGCGTGGGTCCATCACACTGCCGAACGGCACTGGGCGAGAAGTGACCGTACTTGTCCTCGCCAGCGAGGGAAAGCAAGAAGAGGCGGAGGCGGCAGGAGCCGACTACGTAGGCCTCGACGAGTACATCGACCGCATTCAGGAAGAAAACTGGCTTGACTTCGACGTGGTCATTGCGACACCGGACGTGATGGGACAAGTCGGCCAGCTTGGTCGCATTTTGGGTCCGCGTGGTCTCATGCCGAATCCGAAAAGCGGGACGGTAACAATGGATTTGGCCGAGGCGATTGAAGAGGTCAAAGCCGGGAAGATCGAGTTTCGAGTCGATCGGAGCGGAAACCTCCACACCGCCATCGGGAAGGCCTCCTTTTCGCCGGAGGAGCTCTACGAAAATGCCCGGGCACTTCTCCAGGAAGTGATTCGACTCCGACCAGCATCCGCGGGGGGATTGTATCTGCGCTCGATCACGATGTCGGCCACGATGGGACCGCCCGTGCGCATCGACCGCAGTTCCGTTCTCCGTGAGGCTCGGTAGACGCCCGCGTCCGGTCCACCGCCATTGAACGCCGACCAATTTTTACAGCCCATGTCGAAGAATCGCGCCGAGAAAGCTGAGATCATCGACCAGATCGGGGAGAAGCTAAGCGAATACCCGATCCTCTACCTTACCAATTTCGAAGGTCTGACCGTCGCCCAATCCAACGAGCTTCGTGGCCGCTTTCGCGAGGCAGGCGTCGACTATCAGGTCACGAAGAACACCCTGGCCCGGATGGCCCTCGATCGGATCGAGGGGAAAGACGCCCTTGAGGAGTTCTTTGCCGGGCCCACGGCCGTTGCCTTCAGCGAAGATCCGGCCAAGCCAGCCCGTGTAATCCAGGACTTCTTGGAAGAAGAGGACCTGGAGCGCCCCGAACTGAAGGTGGCTTGGATTGAGGGCGAATTGTATGAGGACCCGGAAGCACTCGATACGCTTGCGGACCTGAAATCTAGAGAAGAGCTCATTGGAGAAATTGTGGGGCTGCTTCTGGCTCCCTCCCAAAACATTGTCGGCAGCCTGCAGGGAACTGGGCAGCGACTGGCTGGCATTCTCCAATCGCTTGCGGAAGAAGACGACGAATAGCGCCCGCCGTCATCTGCGGTAAAGTCGGGCGTTTACTCCTTCACATTCACCTTAATTTGCGACGCAGTCTCGCCAGCAGGTGGGGCACAGACCGTCGCTGGACCAACACACCTACGAACCTATGGCTGACATTGAAGAACTTGCGGAACAGCTTGTTGGACTCACAATCAAGGAGGCCAACGAGCTTGCGAATCATCTTGAAGAGGAATACGACATCCAGCCGGCATCGGCGGGCGTTGCCGTAGCCGCCGATGGCGGAGGCGGAGCCGACGGCGAAGCCGAAGAAGAGGAGCAGACAGCGTTTGACGTTGTGCTCACCGGCATTGGAGGTAACAAGATTCAGGTCATCAAGGAGGTCCGCTCCATTACCGGCCTGGGGCTGAAGGAGGCGAAGTCCCTTGTGGATGAGGCCCCGAATCCGGTGAAGGAAGGCGTCTCCCGGGAAGAGGCCGATGATCTAAAGGCCCAGATCGAAGACGCCGGCGGTGAGGTGGAGCTTCAGTAGCCCTCGTCGATCGGGCGATGGGGACCCGTCTAAGGCCTGTCGCTCGACCATACCGCCGTTCAAGAGAGGCCGATCCCGGCTTTGTCCGGGATTGGCCTTCGGCGTCTTGGGTTAGTGCTGGAGCGGAAGGCGTCCGTAGCCCTGAAACAACCCTATAGGGCCGATCGTAGACCGATTCCTGTCTGAGTGTGTTTCTTTGGGCGAACCCCCGGCCCTGCGAACTTCTGTTGCTCGACAGGCACGCCCTATCCGATGCCGGAGCGTGTCCTCCGGCGGTCATCCCCTCCATCCTGAGCCTGACCGGTGGATTCTCGCGAATGAGCCTGTACATCTGTGCACAGGGGAATACTGCGCTCGTTATCAGCACGCCGAGCGCACTGGGCAACCCCAGTATCTTGAAGGGGGCACACGCGCCGTCGGGAAGAATCGTCCCGCCGCGCAATCCCTGACGAGGCGCCGCCCTCGGCGCGCACGTCTACAACCACGCGCACTCCGGCCATCCTGGGTCCTTCCGGACGAAAATTGGGAGGATCTCTGCGAACGTAGTATACTCACGCCAGCGATTTCTACAGCTTATGCCGACCTTCCTGAACGGGGACATTTCCACGCCTGGACACCTTGAAGATGCGAAGCCGCGAAAAAGCTTCGCAGACATTCCGCAGGTGTGGGACTATCCAGACTTTCTGGACGTTCAACTGAAAACCTTCCATGACTTTGTGCAGGATGATGTCCCGCCTGCTGATCGAGAAAACGAAGGGCTCCAGGCCGTCTTCAACGAGCACTTCCCGATCAAGGACAATCGTGACCGATATACACTCGAATTTGTAAGCTACGAGCTTGACGCTCCGAAGCACACGGTGCAGGAGTGCATCGCGCAGGGATTGACGTATTCCGTCCCGTTGAAGGCGACGCTTCGCCTGTCGAGTAAGGAAGAAGAGGGGGGCGAGGAGGCCATTGAGGCCATCGAGCAGGAAGTATACCTCGGCACGCTCCCGTTCATGACGGACCGAGGAACATTCATTGTGAACGGGGCCGAGCGTGTGATCGTCTCACAACTTCACCGGAGTCCGGGGGCCTTCTTCGAGAAGGAAATCCACTCGAACGGCACGGAGCTCTTCAGCGCCCGCGTCATCCCGTTCCGCGGCTCCTGGATGGAGTTCTCCACGGATGTCCGCGACGTGCTCTGGGCGTACGTGGACCGGAAGAAGAAGGTGCCGGTGACCACGCTGCTCCGCGCGCTGGGCTACTCCAGTGACGAGGAGATCGTAAAGATGTTTGACCTGGCCGACGCGGTCGACATCGAGGATGAGGAGGAGTTCGAGGACTACCTCGGCCGTGAGTTGGCCACCAGCGTCACGATCGAGAAGACAATTGAGATTGTTGACGAGGACACCGGAGAGGTGGTCGACGAAGAGACGGAGCGAGAGGTGCTTCTTCCCGCCGAGCACGAACTGGAAGAAGGTGACTGGGAAGACCTTGAAGAGTACGATGTGAGTCGCCTCTACCTCGTTCGCGAGGACGTAGAAGACGAGGCACTTGACAAGAGCACGCTCGTGGAGACCCTGCAGAAGGACTCCTCGCACACCGAGGAAGAGGCGCTTGATGTCATCTATGAGAAGCTTCGTGGCAGCGAAGCGCCCGATCTGGACTCGGCCCGGGAAGCCCTGAACCGGCTCTTTTTCAATGAGGATCGCTACGACCTTGGCGACGTGGGGCGGCACCGCATCAATGCCCGGCTGGGCCTGGATGTGGACGATGATGTGAAGGTGCTCACGAAAGAAGACGTGGTGGGGATCGTCCGAGAGCTCATTCGGCTTCAGAACGGTGAGAGCACGGCCGACGACATTGACCACCTGAGCAACCGTCGCGTGAAGACGGTGGGCGAGCAGTTGGGCTCGCAATTCTCTCTTGGTCTGGCCCGTATGGCGCGCACCATCAAGGAGCGCATGAATCTGCGGGACGCCGATAAGTTTACCCCGAAGGACCTGGTGAATGCCCGGACCATCGAGAGCGTGATCAACACGTTCTTCGGGACGAACCAGCTCAGCCAGTTCATGGATCAGACCAATGCCCTGGCCGAGATGACCCACAAGCGCCGCATGTCGGCGCTGGGCCCGGGAGGGTTGACCCGCGAGCGTGCTGGCTTTGAGGTGCGTGATGTCCATCACACGCACTACGGACGGCTCTGTCCCATCGAGACGCCAGAGGGGCCGAACATTGGCCTCATGCTTTCGCTTTGCGTGCACTCTACCATCAACGACTTTGGATTCCTCGAAACGCCGTACCGCGTCGTCGAAGACGGGCGGGTGACCGACGAGGTGGAATACCTCTCGGCTGAAGAGGAAGACCAGGCCATGGTGGCGCAGGCCAACGCGCCAATCGACGACGACGGCAACTTTGTGGGCGACGAGGTGCGCTGCCGGTTCCAGGGGGACTTCCCAGTCGTGGATCCAGAGGAGGTGCAGTACATGGACGTGGCGCCGAACCAGATCGTGTCCCCGTCGGCCAGCCTCATCCCGTTCCTCTCACACAACGATGCCAACCGGGCGCTCATGGGGTCGAACATGCAGCGCCAGGGCGTGCCGCTTCTGCGGAGCGACTCTCCGATTGTGGGTACCGGGCTGGAAGGCCAGGTGGCCAAGGACTCACGCTCCTGTGTGGTGGCCGAAGGCGACGGCGTTGTCGAATACGTCGACGCCGAGCGCATCGTCGTGCGCTACGATGAGGAGCAGGACAAGACGGATCTCACCTTCGGCGAGCCGGTGCAGGAGTATGAGCTCACCAAGTTCCGCCGCACCAACCAGGACACTTGCATGAACCAGAAGCCGATCGTCCAGGCGGGCGATCGCGTGGAGGAGGGCGAGGTGCTCACGGACGGCTTCGCGATGGAGAAGGGCGAGTTGGCGTTGGGCAAGAACGTCCTCTGCGCGTTCATGCCCTGGCACGGCTACAACTACGAGGACGCCATCGTCATCAGCGAGCGCCTCGTGGCCGACGACGTGTACACCTCGGTCCACATTGAAGAGTTTGAGCACGAGGTGCGCGACACGAAGCGTGGAGAGGAGGAGCTCACCCGTGAGATTCCAAATGTCAGCGAAGAGGCCACGAAGGACCTCGACGAGCGCGGCATTATCCGCGTGGGGGCAGAGGTGACGCCGGGCGACATCATTGTTGGCAAGATTACGCCGAAGGGCGAGACCGACCCGACCCCTGAGGAGAAACTCCTCCGGGCCATCTTCGGCGACAAGGCCGGCGATGTGAAGGATGCCTCGCTCAAGGCGAAGCCGGGGATGGAAGGCGGTGTCGTAATTGACACGAAGCTCTTTAGCCGCCGTGAACTCGATCCCGCCTCCAAGAAGATGGAGGAGAAGCGCCTCGAAAACATTGAGAACGAGCACGAGCGTAAGCTCAGCGACCTCAACGAGCGCCTCTGGGAGAAATTCTTTAGTCTCGTTGAGGGAGCCACCACCGTCGGGATCGAAGACCGCGACGGTGAGGTTATTCTCAGTGAGGGGGCCGAGTTTGAGGAAGAGGCCTTCGACGACGTGGACCCGGCCGACCTGAGCACACGGGACCCGTACACCGAGGATGAGGAGCTGAACAATCAGATTCACACGCTCCTGCGCAACTATAAGTCGCGCCGCCGCGACATCGAAGGGGCGACCAAGCGCCAGAAGCATCAGGTGGAAATGGGGGACGAGTTGCCCTCTGGCGTCGTGCAACTGGCCAAGGCGTACGTGGCGCGCAAGAAGAAAATTGAGGTCGGCGACAAGATGGCCGGCCGGCACGGTAACAAGGGGGTGATCGCGAAGATTGCCCCGGTCGAGGATATGCCGTTCCTTGACGACGGGACGCCGGTGGACCTGGTACTGAACCCGCTCGGTGTACCGTCGCGCATGAACCTCGGGCAGATCTACGAGACGCTGCTCGGATGGGCCGGAGACAAGCTCGGCGTAAAGTACTCCACGCCCATCTTCGACGGCGCCTCACTTGAAGACGTGGGCGACGAGCTGGAGAAGGCCGGTCTGCCCCGCGACGGGAAGGCGCAGCTCTACGATGGCCGCACTGGTGAGCCCTTCGATGAGAAAACCACGGTGGGCCAGATCTACATGATGAAGCTGGAACACCTCGTGGAGGACAAAATGCACGCCCGCTCCATTGGGCCGTACAGCCTTATCACCCAGCAGCCGCTCGGCGGAAAGGCACAGTTCGGCGGGCAGCGGCTCGGCGAGATGGAGGTATGGGCGCTCTACGCCTATGGTGCCTCCAATACGCTGCAGGAGATGCTCACCTACAAGTCGGACGATGTACAGGGCCGCTCCGAGGCCTACGAGTCCATCGTGAAGGGCGAGAACTTGCCCTCGCCCGGCGTACCGGAGAGCTTCAACGTGCTCGTCCGTGAGCTCCAGGGGCTCGGGCTCGAGGTGACGCTCGACTAAATTTGCGGAGTGCGAAGCCACCGGGCCATTGGGTCCGGTAACTGCTTCGTTTGCTTCCGCCCCCCCACTCCGCACGCTAACTTCCAGATTCCCAACCGCATATGCCGTACGGTAATTCCAAAGAGATCAAGACCGATTTCGATAGCATCACCATCAGCCTCGCCTCCCCAGAAGACATTCTGGAGCGGTCGTACGGCGAGGTGATGAAGCCGGAAACCATCAACTACCGGTCCTTTAAACCGGAGATGGGCGGCCTCTTTTGCGAGAAGATCTTCGGCCCGGTCAAGGACTACGAGTGCCACTGTGGAAAATACAAACGCATTCGGTACAAGGGCATCATTTGTGACCGGTGTGGAGTGGAGGTCACCCGAAAGGCCGTGCGCCGGGAGCGCATGGGCCACATCAGCCTTAGCGTGCCGGTGGTTCACATCTGGTACTTCAAGACCCTGCCCAACAAGATTGGCCACCTGTTGGGCCTGAAGTCGAAGGACCTGGAAAAGGTCATTTACTACGAGAATTACATCGTCATTCAGCCGGGCACGGCCAAGCGGCTAGGGGTGGAGGAAAACCAGCTCCTCACCGAAGAGGAGTACTACGAGATCCTCTACCAGATTCGGGACGACAACAACCGCCTCCAGGACGACAATTCGGAGAAGTTCATCGCCAAGATTGGGGGAGAGGCCGTGGAGACCATGTTGGAGCGGCTGGAGCTCGACAAGTTGGCGCAGGATCTTCGCTTCCAGGTGAAGACCGAGACGAGCCAGCAGCGGAAGTCGAAGGCCCTCAAGCGCCTGAACGTGGTGGAGGCCTTCCGTGAGGCGAACGAGGACGGGGTTAACAAGCCCGAGTGGATGGTCATGCGGGTGATTCCGGTCATTCCGCCGGAGCTACGCCCGCTTGTGCCGTTGGATGGCGGCCGCTTTGCGACCAGCGACCTGAACGACCTGTACCGGCGAGTCATTATCCGCAACAATCGCCTCAAGCGCCTGATCGACATTAAGGCGCCGGAGGTCATCCTCCGCAATGAGAAGCGGATGCTCCAGGAGGCGGTCGACTCGCTGTTCGACAACAGCCGCAAGTCCAACTCGGTACGTGGCTCGTCGAACCGTCCTCTGAAGAGCCTCTCGGACATGCTGAAGGGCAAGCAGGGGCGCTTCCGCCAGAACCTGCTCGGGAAGCGCGTTGACTACTCGGGCCGCTCGGTGATTGTCTCCGGCCCGCACCTGGAATTGCACCAGTGTGGCCTGCCGAAGGAGATGGCCGTCGAGCTCTTCAAGCCCTTTATCATCCGACGGCTGATCGAGCGCGGCATCGTCAAGACGGTGAAGAGCGCAAAGAAGTACGTCGACAAGAAGTCCGAGGACGTGTGGGACATCTTGGAGAAGGTGATACAAGGGAGACCGGTCTTACTCAACCGTGCCCCCACGCTCCACCGACTCGGCATTCAGGCCTTCCAACCGGTCCTCACAGAAAACAAGGCCATCGAAATCCATCCGCTCGTCTGCCCGGCGTACAACGCTGACTTCGACGGCGACCAGATGGCCGTGCACGTCCCGCTGAGCCACGAGGCGTGCCTCGAGAGCATGGTGCTCATGCTATCGAGCCACAACGTGCGGAGCCCAGCCGATGGGGGACCGCTGGCCGTGCCAAGCCAGGACATGATTCTGGGCTTGTACTACATCACGAAGGCGAAGTCCAACCAGAAGGGCGAAGGCATGCGCTTCGCGAACATCAACGAGGTGCGACAGGCCTTTGACCAAGACCAGGTGGCCCTCCACGCAAAGATCAAGTTGCGCGATCCGGATGGGGCGTCCGACGAAATGATCGATACGACCGTCGGGCGGGTCATCTTCAACGAGACGCTGCCGGAAGAGCTGGACTTCGTAAACGAGGTTCTGACCACGAAGAACGTGCGGCCGGTGATTGCCCGCGTGCTGAAGCAGACCGGTTTCCAGGAGACGGCCGACTTCCTGGACGCCATCAAGGACATGGGCTTCCGCCGCTCCACCACCTCGGGCATGACCTTTGCCCTCTCGGACATCATCATTCCGGAGGAGAAGGAAGAGCTCATCGAAGAGGCCAACGAGAAGGTGGCGGAGACCGATCAGAACTACGAGATGGGCTTCATCACCGACAACGAGCGGTACAACCAGGTCATTGACGTCTGGACGAAGACCAACAACCGCGTGTCGGAGGTACTCTTTGATGCCCTCAAGGAGCATAAGGAGGGCTTCAACCCCATCTTCACGATGGCCGACTCCGGCGCCCGAGGCTCCCAAGAGCAGATCCGCCAGCTTGGTGGAATGCGTGGCCTCATGGCCAAGCCGCAGAAGAACATTGGCGAAGGCGGGGGCGGTGGTGAGATCCTGGAGAACCCAATCCTCTCGAACTTTAAGGAAGGGCTGTCGGTGCAGGAGTACTTCATTAGCACCCACGGCTCGCGGAAGGGCCTGGCCGACACGGCACTCAAGACCGCCGACGCCGGCTACCTTACGCGCCGCCTCGTGGACGTGTCGCAGAGCGTGACGGTCACCGAGCACGACTGCGGTACGCTGCGCGGCATCAGCGTAGGGGCCCTCAAGGACAACGAGGAAGTCGTGGCGCCGCTCTCGGACCGCATCACGGGCCGCGTGTCGGTGGAGGACGTGTACGACCCCCACACCGACGAGTTGATTGTGGAGGCCAACGAGCTGATTACCGACGACATTGCCGACCGCATCGCGCAGACCTCCATTGAAGAGGTGCGCATCCGATCGGTGCTTACGTGCGAGGCCGAGCGGGGCGTTTGCACCCTCTGCTACGGCGAAAACCTCGCCACCGGCCGCATGGTCGAGGTGGGCGAGTCGGTCGGGGTAGTGGCCGCTCAGTCCATCGGGGAACCGGGGACGCAGTTGACGTTGCGCACCTTCCACACCGGTGGGACCGCGACGCGCGAGGTCGGCGAGTCGACCATTCAGGCGAAGTTTGCCGGCACGCTCGAGTTTGAGAATCTCCGGACGGTCACGTACGAGGACACCGACGGGCCGAAGGAGGTCGTGCTGTCGCGCCAGGGCGAAGTCCGCATCATGGACGCGGACGGCGACCGCCGCGAGCTTACCAGCTACGTCGTGCCCTACGGCGCCGAGCTGCTGGTGGAAGAAGGACAGACGGTCGACGAGGGCGACGTGTTGGCCAGTTGGGACCCCTACAACAGCCTCATCCTCACAGAAGCCAACGGCACGGTGCGCTTCGAGGACGTGATCGAGGACACCACCTACCGGGAGGAAACCGACGAGCAGACCGGTCACATGGAGAAGGTGATCGTGGAGAGCCGAGAGCGTACGCTCACACCCACCATCGTCATCGAAACCGAAGACGGCGACGAGCGCGACTACAACATGCCCGTCGACGCTCGCATCCAGGTGGATGATGGGGACGAGGTGCAGGCGGGACAGACCCTCGCCAAGATTCCGCGTCAGGCGGCCCAGACCAGCGACATTACCGGCGGGTTGCCGCGGGTAGAGGAGCTCTTCGAAGCCCGTACGCCGGACGAACCGGCGGCTGTCAGTGAGATTGACGGCATCGTCAGCTTCGGCGACCAAAAGCGCGGATCGCAGGAGATCATCGTCACCAGCCGCGACGGGGACATGGAGAAGAGTTACATGGTGTCCCTGTCGAAGCACATGCTGGTGCATGAGGGCGACTACGTAGAGGCTGGCGATCGCCTCTCGGACGGCCAGATTGCCCCGCACGACATCCTGTCGATCAAGGGGCCGCGTGCCGTACAGGAGCACCTGCTCAACGAAGTGCAGGAGGTGTACCGCCTCCAGGGCGTCGACATCGACGACAAGCACTTTGAGGTCGTGATCCGGCAGATGATGAAGCGGGTTGAGATCACGGAGCCGGGCGACACCCACTTCCTGGAAGGGGAGAAGGTGGACCGCCAGAAGATGTCGGGCGTCAACGACGACCTCTACGACCAGTTCGTGGTCACCGACCCGAGCGAGGCAGATGTTGAGATCGGCGAGGTCATCGGCCGGCGGCGCCTGCGTGAGCTCAACTCCGAACTGAAGCGTGAGGACAAGTCGGAGATTGAGGTGCGTGAGGCCCGGCCCGCCGTCGGGGAGCCAGTGCTGCTCGGCATTACGAAGGCGTCGCTTGCGACGGACTCGATGATTTCGGCGGCGTCGTTCCAGGAAACGACGAAGGTGCTCACCAACTCGGCCATCAAGGCCCGAACCGACCCCCTGGAAGGCCTCAAGGAGAACGTCGTCGTGGGGCACTCCATTCCGGCCGGTACGGGGCAGCGCGAGTACCGCGACCTCGTGGTGGGCTCGAAGTCGGAGCTCGAAGAGCTGCAGGCCGCGATCGGAGGCGACGGCGAGGCGCACGCTGGCGATGGCGCTGCCGGCGACGGTGCGCCGAGTGAGGAAGAGGTTGAGCAGATCGAAGCCTCGGAGTCCGAAGGTTAACGCCCGCAAGGTCATCCACAGCATTCTGTCGCCCCGGCCCGCCCACCTGGCGGGTCGGGGCGATGGTATTTGGGGGGTACGCCGCGTGCTCAGCAGAAAAGGCCCGCCGTCTATGCCAAACAACGTGTTGTCTATCGGGGACGGGACAACTGCCCTGCTGGCCCTAATTGGGCTTGGGGGGTTGATCGGATTGGGGGAAGGCCTTCGGCGCTGGGGGGCTCCGGCCGCGACGACGCGACGCCTAGTACATGTGGGCGTGGGACTGTTCGTCGCAGTGACGCCGCTGGTCTTCACGCGGCCGCTGCCGGTGTACGGGCTCGCCGTGGTGTTCATATTCGTCAACATTACCGCGCGAACCAGACACTGGTGGGCGGGCATCCACGAGGCGCGCCCGGAGAGCTGGGGCACTGTGGCCCTTCCCCTCTCGGTACTGCCCGCGATGGCGCTCACGTGGTCCGCGGACCCCGATCGCCTCGTCGCGTTCCAGGTGGCCTATCTTGTTCTCGCCCTGGCCGATCCGGCGGCGTCGTGGGTCGGGGAGCGACGCGGTCCTGAGGCCTCGTTAGGAAGCAGCACCGTGCGGGGAAGCCTTACCTTCGCGGCAATCGCGTTCGGTGTCGCCGCGTCGATGCTCCTGGGAAGCCGGGAGTGGGCCCTGCCGTACGGGTTTGCGGTGGCTACGGGGACGACACTGGTGGCCACCCTCGTGGAGACCATCAGTCGGCAGGGATGGGATAACTTCTTCGTGGTCATTGCCATCATTCTTGTGATGGTGCCCATTCAGGAGGGGGTTCTGTCGATCATGGGATTGGGAGGGGGACTTGTCCTCGGGGCCGGCTTTGGCGGGCTCGCGTACTGGTCGGAGGCGTTGGACGCCCGTGGGGCCGTTGCAGGAGGACTCTTTGCGGTGTCGCTCGTGGCACTAGGCGGTAGTCCGTGGGTGGTGCCGGGTGTTGTCTTTTTTGGATTATCGAGCCTGCTCACGGGTCTGACGGAGCGCGGCCAGTCGACGGAAACGATGCGTCGGACACAGGGACAGGTGTTGGCGAATGGTGGAGTGGCGTGGGTGGCACTTGCCGTTGCCGCGGCGGCGCCCTCCCTAAAGGTGTACAGCTACGTGGCTTTCGTAGGGGCCTTGGCTGCCGCCGCGGCCGATACCTGGGCCACGGAGCTGGGTCAGTGTTCTTCCCGACCCCCATGGTCGCTCCGAGAGGGGCGGCGAGTGCCGGTCGGGACCTCGGGGGCCGTGTCGGTCGCTGGCACGGCGGCCGCACTGGCCGGGGCCGGGAGCGTGGTGGGGGCGGCACTCTGGATGGAGGGACCGTTGACGGCACCGACGGGCTCTACGGTTCTGCTTCTGCTAGGGGCGGGACTGGCCGGCATGGGGGCGGACAGTGCGGCCGGAGCGTTTTTGCAAGCTCGATACCGCATGCCCGGTTCCGATGCGCTTGTCGAGAATCCTCCCTCAGAGAGGCGTCCGGTTCAAGGGTGGTCGGGCATCCACAACAACGTCGTCAATGTCATTGGTACGACTACGGGGGCCGTCGCGGCGCTTCTGGGCTTCGGGGCCATGGGGTAGTTGCGGATGGTGGTGCGTTGAGGCTGAACCCCGGTCGTGGAAGAGGGGTTGTGGAGGAGGGGGATGAGCCTTTAGTTTAGGCGTGGTGTGTGCCGTGCGTGGGCACCGCCCGGTCTGTTTCTTTGCCCAAATGGACGTGCTTATGCCTTGGTACAAGAAGCTCCACTGGCAAATTATCATCGGCCTCGTGCTGGGTCTCATCTACGGGATCATCGCCGCGTCGGCGGGATGGGGACAGTTCACGAGTGACTGGATTGCTCCGTTCGGGACCATCTTTCTGAACCTGCTGCAACTGATTGCCGTCCCGCTGATCATCGCGTCGCTCATCGTGGGGGTTGCCTCTCTCGGGGATTTAGAGCAACTCTCTCGTATCGGAGGAAAAACGCTCGGCATCTACGTGATCACCACGACCGTAGCGCTCGTCGTAGGTCTGGTGCTCGTCAACAGTCTGGAGCCGGGCACGACGGTCCCGCAGGAGATGCGCACTCAGTTGGAGCAGACGTACCAGGGCGACATTGAAGAGAGCATGGAGATGGCCAAGCAGGCGGAGGGCCGAGGGCCCTTGCAGCCGCTGGTGGACATGGTGCCCTCCAACTTCTTCGCGTCGGCCTCGGACAATGGCAACATGCTCCAGGTCGTCTTCGTCGCCATCTTCTTTGGCATCGGGTTGCTCCTGCTGCCGAAAGAGGACGCGCGGCCGTTGTTGAACATTTTTGAGAGCTTGTTCGAGCTGATTATCAAAGCGGTGGAACTGATCATGCTCACCGCACCGGTGGGCGTTTTTGGACTCCTGGCGGATGCTATTACCTCCATTGCGGCGGGAAGTCCGACGGATCTGGCCAGTCTGCTTGGGGCACTGGGGCTTTACTGTCTGACGGTGGTCATTGGGCTGGCCGTGATGGTATTCGGGGTCTATCCCCTGTTTATGTCCCTCTTCACCTCCATCTCCATTCCCGACTACTTCCGAGCCATCGCCCCGGCCCAACTCGTGGCTTTTTCCACCTCCTCCAGTGGGGCCACGCTGCCGGTAACCATGGAGGTGTCCGAGAAAAACCTCGGGGTTTCGGAGGAGGTGTCGTCGTTTGCCCTCCCGCTCGGGGCCACGATTAACATGGACGGCACAGCACTTTACCAGGCCGTCTCGGCCGTCTTTATTGCGCAGGTGCTGGGCATCAGCCTCGCCTTCACGCAACAGCTTAACATCATTCTCATTGCGGTCCTGGCCTCCATCGGCACCGCGGCAGTGCCCAGCGCCGGCATTGTGATGCTGGTGGCCATTTTGGAGTCGATTGGCGTGCCGAGCGCGGGCCTTGCCTTGATCCTCGGGGTCGATCGCCCGCTCGACATGTTGCGCACCGCGAACAACGTGACCGGCGATACCATGGTCGCGTCCGTGGTCGCGGCCTCTGAAAACCAGCTTCGCTTTCCGACGGACGGAGTGAGTGTCGCAACCTCGGACGTGCAGGGGGCCATCCATCAGGAGACTGCCGGGTAGGCCGGAGGCACGAAACGATTCGGTCACGTCTGGTTGGGCGATGGTGCTGCGGGGATATCACGAGCGGTCGTGTCGTTTTGGAAAGTGGACTCATTTCCCACGGCACTCCACCGTCATGTCCGCTCTTCTTCCCGACCGCGTCCAGTCCCTCAACAACCAGGGGACTGCCGAGCAGGCCGACTACATTCTGTACTGGATGCAGCAGTCGCAACGGGCCCGCCACAACCCGGCGCTTGAACGAGGGGTGCAGTATGCAAACGAGCACAGCCTGCCGCTGCTCGTGGTATTTGGCCTCATGGACGACTATCCAGAGGCCAACTGTCGTCACTACACGTTCATGCTGGAGGGACTGCGCGACGCCCAGCAGCGGCTCGAGACGCGGGGCCTTCGGATGATTGTGCAGCACGGTCCCCCGGTCGAGGTGGCCCTGCAGTACGCCGACGACGCGGCCGTGATTGTGACCGATCGCGGGTACCTCCGCCATCAGAAGCAGTGGCGCACCCGCGTGGCTGAGGCGGCGCCCTGCCGGGTGGAGCAGGTAGAGGGGGACGTAGTGGTGCCCGTTGAGACGGCTACGGATAAGGCCGAGTACGCCGCCCGCACCATCCGCCCGAAGATCCACGAGCATCTGGAGCGGTGTCTGCAGCTTCCTCCCCGACAGCCCGTCGAATTCCCCTCGCTTGGGCTCGATGTGGATCGGGGGCTGGACCTGAGCGACATCGGGGCGGTCGCGGATCAGCTCGACCTCGATCGACGTGTGTCCCCCGTGTCTTCGCTGTACCGTGGCGGGGCCTCCGAAGCGGAGCAGATCATGGAGGGGTTCCTGGCCGAGCACCTCTCGGGCTATGACGGAAACCGCAATCAGATTCATACGAATGCGGTCTCCCACATGAGCAAGTACCTGCACTTTGGACAGGTCTCCCCCGTGTGGCTGGCCCAGCAGGTCCGGCAGGCCGACGGGCCTGAGGCCGACATCGAGTCGTACATCGAAGAGCTTGTGGTTCGGCGCGAACTCGCGATAAATCACGTACACTTCCGACCGGACACGTACGACGCCTACGAGTGCCTACCGGAGTGGGCACGCGAGAGCCTCGCCGAGCACGCCGATGACGAGCGCGAGCACGTTTATAGCCGTGCCGAACTGGTAGAGGGGGGGACGCACGATCCCTACTGGAACGCCGCGATGAAGGAGATGCGCGAGACCGGATACATGCACAATTACATGCGCATGTACTGGGGAAAGAAGATTTTGGAGTGGTCGCCCGATCCCCAGACCGCCTACGAGCGTACACTCCACCTCAACAACAAATATTTTCTGGACGGCCGCGACCCCAATTCCTTCGCCAACGTGGCGTGGGTATTTGGTCTCCACGATCGGGGATGGAAGGAGCGTCCTGTGTACGGTAAAGTGCGCTACATGAGCCAGGGAGGGCTTGAGCGGAAAGCCGATCCCGACGCCTACGTGGAGAAGGTGGATCGTCTTGCGGCAGAGGCACGAGCCACATAGCCCATCTGCTTTCGTTCACTGCCATTTCTCACAGTCGTATGACGGACGAGACGAAGCAAAGACTCTTTCCTTGGGTCTTTACGGGGGCCGCTCTCTTCTACGGGTGGGCCGTAATCTCCCTTTGGTTGGGGCCTTCTTGGGGCCTCTCGGGAAGGGCGTACATGGTCATCGGGGTGCTGCCAGCCTTTTTCGGGGTCTTGTCTACCGTGGCGGCGCTCCTCTTGCACATGGACATCCAGGACAGCGACTCTTCCGGCCGCCGATCCGATCGGTGATGGCCCGCGAGAGGACCTGGCTCTTCCGGATCCGCGGTCGTCTAAGCCTACAGGTTCCCTTCGGCGCTGGTATGTCGAGACGCGCCGAAGTCCACGACAGTCTTGGAGGGAAGTCTCCCTGCAGCCAATATAAGGCCGCCGTGCACATTCGTGCCGGGGCGCGAGAGTGAGAGGGAGTCGCCGACGCTCCTGGGGCCTCGGCTCAGAGACCTCACTCCACCGAAATCCCCAGGAGTGAGGGGGAGAAGTGTAGTACATGGCCACAATACTTGCAGGCCACGTTGATCAGCGGCTCCGACGTAGCGTCCTCATCGGGAGTACTGAGGAGGGTAAGGTGTTCCCGAATCACCATATTGGCGGCCCCGCAAACTGGACACTGCGGCGGCTGTGCCCGGGATTTGAGATGGTTCGCGACGGCCTGTTGCTGATCGGGGGTGAGGGGCATGGGCGGGGGAGGTCGATGAATGAAAAATGAAGTGGGCGTGACAGGCTTTCAGGAAGGGCGGGAGTGGTCCGGCAAAATCGCCCCGATTCACAGCGTGTTATCCTGCGTCCTGTCAATTGGGCAGGCTGACGGGCCTGGCACTCTTTTCGCGAAAGGTATGGGCGTGCACGCCGGGTGGTTGGCGGGCACGGCGAAATATTTGACGTTTTTCGCTCCTCTCGTTCTGCACAACCTCTTCGTCCCAGCATGGTTGCTCACGACCACTACCAGCGCCTGAAGCACCTGTACGCGGCGGAGTCCGGGGAATCCGTAACCGGCCCCGTAGAGATCTCATACGGGCACGCCGAACTCGTCGGCATTGTAGGCGGCGATGTGCAGACACCGATGTTGAACCAGATGCCCTTCCAGCGGCTTTTGACCGACGCGTCGTCGCTGGCTGCCGGCTCGGTCGAGAAGGAGGGCCTGCTTACAATGGATCGATTTAGCCTGAGTGTGCAGCGTCCCGACTACCAGGGCTCGGTGCGGGCGACCGCAGAGATTGTCTTCGCCGAGCCGCCGCGGTACCACGTTCGTGCCGCGCTGGTGGGGGAGGAGGGGGAGCCCATTGCGGAGTCCCTATCCCTCTTTGAGCCCAGCGGGGAAGAGCTTCCCCCCGATCCGGCGCCCGAGGCGTCCGAGGACGAAGCCCCGGCTCCGCCCCCAGTTCCCTTCATGCCAGTGCACGTAACTCCTCACGGGGTGCTCTGTCTCAACTGAGCCGGGAGCAAGAAAACGCCCGGGGCGCATCACGTCTGCTCGGTGGCCTCAGGAGACGACGACGTGTACCGCTCGAATAGCGAAGAGCGATCCTCCGCCCGAGCCAGCTCCGGAGTGCCTGTGGCGTTGTGCTCCCTAATGAGGTCGACGGGCTGTGCGGCCAGCCGCTCGGCCGCCGCCGCGGACCGCCCATCCTCCTCGGCGTGCAGTGACCACTGTGCGTGCTGGGCTGTGTAAGCGAGCTCCAGGGCCCGACCTAGCGTGAGGGCAAAGCGCCGCGCCCCAGCCTGGAGCGCATCGGGCCCTTTCGACCGGGCGTCACGGAACCACTCGGCGGCGTGCTGGAAGGCCTCCTGTGCCGTTTGGGCAGCGCGTTGTAACCGGGCGTCGCGAACCGAGGTCCGGCACTGCTCGAACTCCGTGCTGAGTGGCGCCAGCCCCTCCACTGCCTCTACACGTCGCAGTAGATCGAGCGCCAGAACATTCGTGGTGCCTTCCCAGATGGGCAGCACCTGGGCGTCGCGGTGGAGCGGGGGAAGGCCCGTGTCCTCGACGTACCCGGCCCCCCCGAACGCCTCAATCACCTCGCTGGTGCCCGCCACCGCCTGCTTCGCGGTTGTGAGCTTTGCGATGGGCGTGAGCAGGCGGAGCGACGCCCGGTCTTTCGAGTCCGCCTGGTCCGTCTCGCGGCGGCCAAGCAGTGCGGCCACCCGGAATGAGAGATGGACCATGCCTTCCAGTCGGGCCTGGAGGTCGGCGAGGGTTTCCTGGTGGAGCGGGTGGTCGAGGAGCCGTTTGCCGAAGGCCGTGCGCTTGCGGCCGTAATCGCGGGCCAGCGCCAATCCGCGGCGCAGATAGGCCGCCGCGGTGACGGCATTCCACAGGCGCGTAACGGTGAGCATGGGGGCGATATGTCGCGTGCCGTGCCGGAGCTCCCCCGTCACCGGAGAGGCCTCTACGCCGTCTAGTTGGAGCTCGGCGGTGGGAAGTTTTCGGGTGCCTAGTTTGTCTTTGAGCCGGTGCACGCGGAGGCCCTCGACCAGGGTATCGTTCTCGCGAACGGGGACGTAAAACAGTGCGAGCCCCTCGCTTCCGTCCGGGTTGCCTTCAGGGCGGGCCAGGGCGAGGGCCATGTTGGCCGTGACGGCGCTGGTAAACCACTTGCGGCCGTAGAGGCGCCAGGTCCCGTCGTCGGTGCGGCGGGCGGTGGTGCGGGTGTTGCTCACATCCGAGCCCCCCGATACCTCCGTCATCCACTGGCCGGAGGTCCAGAACGCGTCGGGGTCGCGGGTCGTGAGGTGGGGCACCGCTGTTTCCACGAGGGGATCCTGCCCCTTGTCGAGCAAGGTGCGGGCGGCGCCGTCGGTCATGGCCAGCGGGCATCCGTACATGTCCGTGGACGGAATAAACAGGTACGCGAGCGCCATCTGGTGCACGCGGCTGTGGCGTCCATGCGTTTGCTCGTAGGCCGTGGCCACCACTCCGTCTTGGGCAGCCACGGTTTCGGCGCGTTGCCACACCCTTGTCACCTCGATCCGATCCACCCGGTCGCCCCACGGGCCCCATCGCGTGAGGGTGGGTTCGGCCCGCACGTCTTCCTGTTGGAGGGCGTAGAGATCACCGCCGGCCCGCTCGCCCATCGCGCGCAGTCCTGGTTCGATGGCGGCGTGTACGTCTTCGGGAAGCAGGCGGTGGAGGGCGCTTCGCAGGACCCGGTCGGTGTCATACTGGTTGGCCAGGGTCGGCGGGGGTTGTACGGCATCGGGGGACATGGCACGGAGGCGAATTGTGGGCCGAGTGCAGAAAATAGATTACGCATGGCGCAGGCCCCCGTTCGGCACGTCGGCGTGGGGGACCACCGCGGGAGCCGTCGCGTACTTCCCTCCGTGTGATTCTCGCTCCACGCACGATCGGTCTCTACGATGCGTATCTGGTCGATCGGCTGGCGCCTCCTCGTCGGGGCCCTCGCCCTTCTCATCGTACTCCTCGGGATAATGGGCATCCGGGCCTGGCAGGTCGACACGCGCCAGGTGCAGACCGATGCCGTGGAGTTGCGCGTAGCCCCTGAGGCGCCGCAGCGGCTCGCAGAGGCCCTTCGGATGCAGACAATCACAAACCGCAATCCGGCACGGCTCGACTCGTCGGCATACCGCGCCCTCTACCGCCATTTTGAGGCGACTTTCCCACGGGTGCACGCTCGTCTTGACACGACCCACGTGAACGGCCTCAGCCGGACGTACACATGGATGGGGCGTGATTCCACCCTCGCCCCGATCGTCCTGATGGCGCACGTCGACGTGGTGCCGGTAGAGGATTCGTCTGCCTGGCGTCGCCCGCCCTTTGGGGGACGTATTGAAGCGGGGTCCATCTGGGGGCGTGGGGCGCTCGACGACAAGTCCAGCGCGGTGGGGATCTTGGAGGCAATCGAGACGCTTCTCCGGCGCGGCGAGCGGCCGCAGCGCACCGTGCATGTGGCCCTGGGGCACGATGAAGAAGTGGGGGGTACTCGGGGCGGCCGCGCCATGGCGGAGCGGATTACGGCGGACGGAGGCTCGCCTGCCCTCGTGGTGGATGAGGGCGGGGCCATTACGCGGGGGGCATTGCCGGGGCTCGACGACCCGCTCGCGGTCGTGGGCGTGGCGGGAAAGGGGTACCTAAGCCTTCGACTTACGGCCCAGCAGCCCGGTGGGCACTCGTCGGTCCCTCCCAATCGGACCAGCATTGAGGTCTTGAATCGGGCACTCACCCGTCTCCGCACCGAGCCCTTACCGTCCCGGCTCTCGGGGGTGGCCGGGACCATGTTCGACTACCTTGCCCCGGAGATGCAGTGGCCGATGCGCGCGATGCTGGCAAATCGATGGCTTACCGCGCCCGCGCTTCGTTGGCTCCTGAATCGCCGCCCGCCCACCCGCGCCGCCATCCGTACCACGACCGTGCCGACACGGCTCACGGCTGGCGTGAAGGACAATGTGATTCCGAGCACCGCCCGGGCCGTGGTAAACTTTCGCATCCTGCCCAGTCAGTCGGTCGAAGGCGTCGTCAACCATGTGCGCACCACGCTGGAGGGATTGCCCGTAAAGCAAAAAATACTTCGGTCCACGGCGCCGCCCGCAGTGTCGAGCGTCGACGGGCCCGCCTTCCAAACGCTCCAGCGCACCATCGGGCAGGTGACGGCCGACTCGGTGGTGGTGGCGCCCTACTTAGTGCCCGGCCGCACCGACAGCGGCTACTACGCCGATGCGACCGACGCGGTGTACCGCTTCGTCCCGTACCAACTCACCCCCGCCGATCGGAGCCGCATTCACGGCCCCAACGAGCGCATTGCCATAGAGGACTACAAGACGGTCGTCCGCTACTACATGCAGCTCATTCGCAATGCCGAGCAGTTGCCCGCAGACGCAACGACTGAGGCCGCGGAATCGTGACACCTGAGAGCCGCCGTTTTAACCGCATCATTCTTCGCTCCATGCCCGCCGTTTCTGCCCGCCCCGCACGCCTGCTCATCATTCTGCTGCTCGGTATGGCAGGCCTGGGGCCCCCGGCGCACGCTCAGCTCGCCCCGGCGGTAAAGTCGGCCCAGGGGCACATCCAGCGGGCGGTGCAGGACACCATCCACGGCACGGCCTATAGCGGCGCCCACTGGGGGATTGAGGTGAGGAACCTGCGCACCGGCCGCCGCCTGTTCGGCCACAACCCTCGGTTCCTCTTTACCCCCGCCTCCAACGTCAAGCTCCTCACCGCGGTCGCGGCGCTCCGACGCCTCGGGCCCACCTTCCGCTACGACACAGGGCTCTACGTGGATGGTCCCGTGCGCAATGGCGTACTGCAGGGCAATCTCATCGTGCGTGGCCGCGGCGATCCTACGCTCGGCGGCTACCGGCAGCGCGAAGACCCTACGGTCGTCTTCCGGAATTGGGCCGATTCGCTTCGGGCCGCGGGCATTACCCGCATTGCAGGCGACATCATTGGCGACGACGATCCCTTCAGCGACGTGCCGCTGGGAGAGGGGTGGAGCTGGAACGATGTCCCGTACGCCTATGCCGCCGAGAGCAACGGGCTCGTGTTCAACCGGAATACGATTGACCTGACGGTTCGGGGACGAGAGGTTGGGGCCCCGGGGACGATCAGTTGGGTCCCCTTCGAGACCGACTTCGTGCGTGTCCGCAACCAGAGCCGGACCGTGCCGCGAGACTCGGCGTCGGAGGAGGAATACGATCGCCCCTTTGGGCAGAACCGGTTTACGGTACGCTCGCGCCTCCACCCGAACGAGATTCAGGAAGAGTCCCTCTCGATCACCGAGCCTACGCGCTACTTCACCCACACGCTGCGGGCAGTGCTACAAGAGGAGGGCATCGCCGTGGCGGGGCAGGGCGTAGACGTAGACCAGATGCCCATCGCCCCCACCTACGCGGCAGACACGGTGCGACGCGTGGCGACCTATCGCTCGCCGCCCCTCCGCCAAATTGTGCGCACCATGAACCACGAAAGCGAAAACCTCTACGCCGAGCAGCTGCTCCGCACACTCGCCGTCGTAAACCGCCCCGATACGACCGGGGAGGAGCTTACGGTTGGGTCGGCGGCCCTCGGCGCCCTGGCGGTCAAGACCGAGCTGGCAGCAATGGACGTGGATACGAGTCGGGTGCAGCTAGTGGATGGGTCGGGTCTCTCCCGGAAGAACTACCTGCGCCCGCAGGCCCTGACGCGGGTGTTGGCGCACATGTGGACCGATGCCTCGTCTGCCCAGCGCACCGCGTTTGTCGAGTCGCTGCCGCGGGGGGGAGAAGAGGGAACTCTCGAATACCGCTACGCGAACGGGGCCCCTGCTCGCGGCAATGTCCGCGCCAAAACCGGGACGCTCTCCAGCGTGAGCGCCCTCAGCGGCTATGTGACCACCGCGCAGGGCACGCCGCTTTCCTTCGTCATCGTCTCCAACCACCACATGGCGGAGAGCGATGAGGTACGGGTGGCCCAGGACGCAATCGTGAATGCGCTGGCACGGCTGTCGATCTAGTGCGCAGCGTGTCTTTTGCGGAACCCCCTCCGCAGCGTACACTTCACCTCAGCCGAAGAGCAGCTGCACCACGTACACCGAGGCCAGAAAGCCCACGAAGTCGGCAAACAAGCCGGCGGGGACGGCGTGGCGGGTGTCGCGGATGTTGACGGCCCCGAAGTAGACAGCGATCACGTAGAAGGTGGTCTCAGTGGAGCCGAACATCGTTGCGGCCATCTTTACCACCAGCGAGTCCTCGCCGTATTGGTTGATCATGTCGGCCACGAGGCCGGCCGAGCCCGAGCCGGTGAGGGGGCGCACGATGCCCATTGGCAATACCTCGGCCGGGACGCCGATCATTCCCAGGACCGGGTCGAGGGCGTTGACCAGGTAGTCCATGGCGCCGGACGCCCGAAACATCCCGATGGCGAAGAGGATGGCGATGAGGTACGGAATGATCGTCACGGCCACGTCGAATCCTTCCTTGGCCCCCTCCACGAATACCTCGTAGACGCGCACGCCTTTGATGAGGCCGTAGAGTGGAAAGCCTACGATGAGGGTGGGGAGTACGAAGGCCGACAGGACGCTGACGACCGAGCGGATGGTTTCAATCATAGCAGCACGAACAATGAACGTAGCGGCGGCGAAGAACGACGATTACGCAGACGGAGTCTCGGACGCGTCGTCGCTGCGGTGTGGAGACGTCGCGCGGAAGTACGGCACGCGGTGCAGAGCCAAGGTGCCTAGAATGCCAGCGATGGTGGAGAAGAGCGTGGCCAGCGTGATGGAGAAGAACAGCTGGTTGATCTGCAGGCCCATGATGGCCACCAGGAGCGATGGCGGCACGAGCTGCACGCTGGAGGTATTCAGGGCCAGCAGCATCACCATGTCGTCGGTTGCGGTGTCGTCCGACGGGTTGAGGTCCTGAAGGTCCTCCATGGCCTTGATGCCGAGGGGCGTGGCGGCGTTGCCGAGGCCGAACACGTTGGCCAGCAGGTTGAGACTGATGTTGGCGAGGGCCGGATGATCACGGGGCACGTTGGGGAACAGCGGGTTCAAGAGGGGCTGAACGATTCCCGTCAGCGCCTCAATGAGTCCGGCTTCCTCACCGATTTTGACCAGCCCCAGCATGAGGCCGAGGATTCCGATGAGGCTGAGGGCGAGCGAGGCGGCCGTCTCGGCGAAGTTGAGGGCGGCCTGTGCGATGTTGCGCAGCTTTCGGAAGCGGACGGGCTCAAATTGCACGGCGGCCCGGAGCTGCTCGGTGCCGGGAGAGGCCGTAAGGGACGACAGAGTGCCCCGCAGTGCTGGGTTGTCGTCGGTGGCATGGTAGGACTGGATGGTGGCCAGCGGCTCGGGGAGGTCGGCGTCCGTCGAAAACTCTATCTTCCTCCCCTCTCGAGTCTGCACCAGCGTGCCGGAGTAGGTTCCCTCTGGGACCGCGTCCCCACCATACATCTGAGCGTAGGGGGTCGAGTCGATCCGGATCCTTACGGGCTGGCGTCGCGCATCCGGCGCGTAGCCCTCGTCAATTTCCAGGGCCACAGGAAGGGGCGTGTCGTTCCGGAACCGGTTCTCCACCAGTTCCTGAGTGTCCACGGTGAGGGCGAAGAGCAGGCTCCCGATGATGAGCCCGCTCCAGATATAGTTGAGCATGGGAGGCGGGGTCGCTTCGCAGGGACGACGCCCCACATCATACGGACTGCCGGTCGAAAGAAAAACGAGCGGGACGGACGGCGAAAAATGCCGGCGCGTGTCTCGTGAACAAGGTGGGGCAGCCCCAAAGGAGGGAGGAACACTCCGCAAAAATCTGGGGTTGCAGGCCGGAGTGTCATCCCATGGTTCAGTCCCCAATCCACGTGCCCGACCCTTCGACCCCTCCGCCTGCCCTCGAAGCCCCGCCTCGCGTCGTCTTCAAGTTTGGGGGCACCAGCGTCGGGCAGCCGGAGCGATTCGAGACGGTGATCTCGATTCTGCGGGAGGCCGCCGCCACGGGGCCGGTGGTGGCCATTGTGTCGGCCCTCTCGGAAGTCTCGCGGCAACTGTCGGCGGCCGTAGAGAAGGTCGCGACCCAGACCGATGGGGAAGGGGTGGGGAAGTCGGTGATTGATACGCTTCGGACCCGCCACCGCCACCAGGCCGCGACGGTCCTCAGTCCGAAGCGACAGGATGCGTACACTGCGGTGCTCGACGAGCGCCTCGAGGCCCTACGGCAACGCTTCACCGAGGTCGAGCAGTCCGGGTTTACACCGGCCGCCCGCGACGCTGTGTTGGCCACGGGCGAGCAACTCGCTGTGCCCATGGTGGCCCTCGCGCTGCGCGATGCAGGCCTCCAGGCCCCGCACTGCCACGCCACGCATCTGGTGGTGACCGACGACACCCACGGGGCGGCCACCGTGAATCGGGCCGCCACAGCCCAGCGGGTCCGTGACTGGTATCAGGGCCTCGCCCCGGAGGCCGTGCCGGTCGTGGCCGGCTTCGTTGGGGCCACGGCGAACGGCACGACGACCACACTTGGATTCGAGGGGAGTGACTACTCGGCTGCCCTGTTTGCGCGCATCCTGGACGCGCAGTGTCTGACCCGCTACACGGATGTGGACGGCCTCTACACGGCCGATCCTTCGGCCCACGCCGACGCCCAGCGGCTCGATTGCTTGTCGATGGAGGAAGCCTTCGCGATGACCGAGTCGGGGGATCTCGGCATGCACCCGAAGACCCTCCGCCCCCTCGTAGACGCCGACATCCCAATGCAGGTGCGCTCGATTCTCCACCCCGATCGGCCGGGGACCCACATTCTTCCGGCCGGCGTTTCGTCTGAGGCGCTCTGGCCCGCCCCCTAAGGCCAGCGTCCCCTCCTGCCCCCAATCCCCCTTCCCGATGCCCGACTCGCCACTCCGCGTCGTGCAGTACGGCCTCGGCCCCATCGGTCAGGCCGTCACCCGTACCGTGCGCGCTAAGCCCGATGCCCTCACGCTCGTCGGCGCCATCGACATCGCCCCCGACAAGGTGGGCCGCGACGTGGCCGACGTGGCCGGCATGGACCAGGAAACCGGCATTCAGGTGTCCGATGATCCCGACACGGTCCTGGCCGACACCGACCCGGACGTGGTGCTCCACACCACCACCTCGTTCCTGGACGATGTGGCCCAGCAGCTAGAGCGGTGCGCCCGTGCCGGGAGCCACGTAATCTCCTCGACCGAGGAACTGTCGTTTCCCCATGAGCGGGCGCCCGAAACGGCCAGCCGGATCGACCAGGTCGCCCGAGAAGAGGGCATCGTGATTGTTGGGACCGGGGTGAATCCGGGCTACGCTATGGACACACTGCCGCTGGCGGTGACGGGGGGCTGTACGGAGGTGAAGGCGATCCGGGTCGAGCGCGTGGTCGATGCTGGGGCTCGCCGTGCACCGCTGCAGAAGAAGGTGGGGGCGGGACTTTCCGTCGAGGCGTTCGAGGAAAAAGCTGCGGGCGGTACGATCGGGCACGTCGGTCTCCGTGAGTCGCTGCAGATGGTGGCCGACGGGCTTGGGTGGCCCGTCGACCGCATCGAGGAAGACCTGCATCCTGTGACCGCTGAGACGCCGGTTGACACCGGTGTCCGAAGCGTGGCGGCGGGCGAGGTTGCTGGCATCCACCAGACCGCCATCGGCATCGTTGCGGGCGCGTCCCGCCTCAGCCTCGATCTAAAAATGTACGTAGGAGCGGAGGCGTCCTCCGACGCCGTGGAGGTGGACGCCTCGCCGCCGATTGACCTCCGCGTGCACGGAGGAGTTTTCGGGGACACGGCCACCGTGGGCATGTTGGTGAATACCGTACCGCTGGCCGCCGCGGCCGCACCGGGACTGCGCACCATGGCCGAGTTGCCCGTCCCCCGTGCATTTGCGACGAGGCCGAGCACCGCTTCGGCCGCCACTTTCTAACGAGAGCCCCGCGCCGTACACCACCGTACGTGACGGCTCTACTCCCTGACATTCCTCGCTCCCGTGGAGGTTCTGCACCGCGACAAATACCTGCTGGCCATCAACAAGCCGCCAGGGCTTTTGGCACAGCCCGATCACACCGGCGCCCCGGACGTGGTGACGCGCGGGAAGCGCCTATTGAGCGAGACGACCGACGCCCCCTTTCTCGGGCTCGTCCACCGGCTCGACCGGCCCACGTCGGGCATCATGGTGCTGGCGCGAACCTCGGAGGCGGCCGCGACCCTGTCGCAACAGTTCCGGGAGCGCACTGTCGAGAAGCGGTACCTGGCGCTGGTGGAGGGCACGCTGCGCGGCCTCGGCACGTGGACCGACTACATCGCCAAACCCGGCCGTACGCCCCGTCTGGTGGACCCGGACCATGCGAAGGGCAAGCGGGCCGCACTCGACTGGCAGGTGCTGGCAACGGGCGAAGACCGTACCCTACTGCAGGTTGAACTCAAAACTGGCCGTCCCCACCAGATTCGTCTTCAGGCCACCAGTCGGGGGCATCCCGTGGTGGGCGACCAGCGGTACGGCGCCGCGTCGACGCTGGAGAGGCGTGCACTGGCCCTGCATCACGCCCTACTGCGCGTCGAGCATCCCGCCGACCCTCGGCGGATCACCGTCTCCGCCGGGCCGCCTGCGCTCTGGTCGGCGGTGCTGACCGACACGATGCACGCGGCCATCGAACGGATGCTGCGCCACGCCTGATCAATCTGGGGAGAGCGGGGAGAAAACGAAATGAGTCTGGGAGACTGAACGGCTCGCAGTAGCGGTTCGTATCAGCCTTCCACCCGTTCGTTGTTCAGAAAACCAAACTCACTAGACCGCCCATGGGCGACGACTTCGAGCGTCTTGAAACCCTCCATGAGAACCCGCGCGACGACATTCCGATGGCCCACCGCATGAAGCGGTTCGTCGAGGCCCTCCAGATCCGCATCACTCGCGCCTTCGATGATCTCGACGACGGGGCCTCATTCCGGGTCGATCGCTGGTCACGCGAGGAAGGAGGTGGTGGGATCACGGCGGTCATTGAAGGGGGAGATGTTTTTGAGAAAGGAGGTGTGAACACGTCGGCCGTGCACGGCATGCTACCGGAACGCATGGCACACGAGTTTGGGGTGGACGAGGCTCCGTTCTACGCCACTGGTCTCTCGCTTGTCATCCACCCTCGGTCCCCGCACGTCCCCACCGTCCACGCCAACTTCCGGTACTTTGCTCTTGGCGATGACCTCATGGAACCCACAGGGCAGTGGTTTGGTGGGGGGGCCGACCTGACGCCCTACTACCCGCGCCTGAGCGATACCCAGCACTTTCATCGGGTCTGGAAAGAGGTCTGTGATCGGCACGAGGTCGCCGACTACGACGCATTCAAGCAGGAGTGTGACGACTACTTCTATCTCGATCATCGCGACGAGGCCCGAGGCGTCGGTGGGATTTTTTACGACTACTTGGAGGAAGATCCGGAGGGGCTGTTTTTCTTCACCCGCGAGGCGGGACGAGCCTTTCTGGAATCGTATATTCCCATCGTGAAGCGGCGGAAGGAAATCTCCTACGGTGAGCGGGAGAAGGCTTATCAGCGAATCCGGCGCGGGCGATACGTGGAGTTCAATCTGGTATACGATCGCGGGACCAAGTTTGGGTTGGAGTCCGACGGCCGGACCGAGAGCATTCTCATGAGCATGCCGCCGCAAGTTCAATGGCCGTACGACTTTACGCCCGAGTCGGGGACACCCGAGGCCAATGCGCAGTGGTACTTTGCGGCCCGAGACTGGCTCGAACTCACCGAAGAAGAGGTCCCGGATGGAACGGAATGAGGCCCTGCTGAGAGGGGGTTTTAGGGGAAAGTTCAACGCGGTTCAGGAACGGGATAGCGGGGGGCGTCGCACAATTTTACCCCGCCTCCTCTAAGCTGTACTTCTGCGTCGAGCCCCGCTTGGCCTCGTATGAGTCCTCTCGACTTTCTCCGTGCCTACGATCCCGACCGCCAGGCCCTCCTGGATGGTGCTCTTCCGGCATCGCCCCTACGGATCGAGGACGGAGACTGCGTGGGGGTCGTCCTGTTTAATCTTGGGGGACCGGCCTCTCTGGACGAGGTTGAGCCGTTTCTGTACAATCTGTTGATGGACCCGGCCCTCCTCGACGTCCCTGTTGGCGGTCGCCTTCGTCATTGGCTGGCCAAATCGGTGGCGCGCCTGCGTGCCGGCACGCTGCGGCAGGAGTACGAGATGATTGGCGGGGGGGCTCCCGTCACGCGCCTCGCGCGCGAACAAGCGGAGGCACTAGAAGGGCACTTGAACGCCCGGTACGGCGAGCCGATCGGGGCTCGGTTCCGTACCTTTCCGGCCATGCGGTACGGGCAGCCGTCCATCGAGACGGCGGCTTCAAGGATGGCGGCGGACGGGGTGGACAAGGTCGTGTTGCTGCCGTCTTATCCCCAGTATTCAACCGCTACCACCGGCTCTGCCTTTGCGTACTGGATGGCCCTGGCCGACGCTGCAGAGCGCCCGTCCTGGCCCACGACGGCGGTGCAGGAATACGCGGCCAATCCGAAGTACCTGCAGGCCGTATCGGAGCGGATTGATGAGGCGCTGCAGCGGTTTCCGCAAGATGTTCGCGACGAGGCGGTGCTCGTTTTCAGTGCCCACGATACGGCCCTTAGGGCGCGTAGCATGCAGTCGGATCCATACTGCTGTCACGTGCACTCGACGGTAGAGCAGGTCATGCGCCTGCGGGGGCGTGACCGTCCCTTCTATACGGCGTTCCAAAGCCTGATAGGACCGAACCGTTGGCTCTCGCCTGCCACCCCCACTCTTCTCGAGACCCTCGCCGAGCAGGGACGCCGCTCGGTGCTGGTCGTGCCCATCAGCTTTGTGACCGACCACGTGAACACCACCTACGAGCTCGATATCGCGGCACGGGCCGAGGCTGAGCGACGGGGCGTGGAGCACTTTGAAGTCACGGCGGGCCTCAACACGCACCCGCTCTTCATCGAAGCACTCGGGGAAGCTACCATCGCGCAACTTGACCTATCGGTCGACGTAGACCAGGCGCGGCGAGACCAGGACGGACAGCCACCGGCCTATCCGCTTCGTTCCCTCCAGGAGCTGCCCCGGCACGACCTGAACGGGTCGTCCGCCCAGTGTCCCACCTGTGGGCGCACAACCGGTGCACGGCAGTGGGCCCGCCCCGATGGCCGCGAACCGAACGTGTCGACCGAGCGCCCAGCCGCCCCCCCGAACGACCCGTCCGGTCCGGCTCCCGACGCCCGATCCCGAAAACGCTCCTAGTCTACAGGCTGGGTGTCCTCAGGCATATTTCCAGCCCGACCGATTCCCCCATGAGCACAACTTGGCCGACCGACACCCCCTCCGATTCGCTCTTGCGAACGCTGGCGTCGGTTCCCGTATCGACGCCGGTCCTTGATCTAGGCTGCGGCCCGGGCCACCACGCCGAGGCCCTGCTGCGGCTCGGATTCCCCATGCACGCCACCGACCCGCGCCCTGAGGCGGTCGACGCCACACGGGCCGTCGTACGCGATCTGGTCGACGACGAAACGGCCCAGTCCTGCGTGCGTCAGGCCTCGCTCGAGGCCCTCGATGCCATCGACGCCACCTTCGACTGGGTGATTGCCGATCGCACTGAGGCGTATCTCGATACGAAGGCCGATCTACAGGCGCTCATGGCGCAGGCCCGCACGCTCCTTGCGCCCGGTGGGTGGCTCTACCTCACCGTGCCTGCCGCACCGGAGGCCAACACGGCGACCGATGGGGAAAGAGAGGGCTTCGACGATGTTGCAATTCTCTTCACACCTTCGGACCTAGAGGCGCCCGCACTTGATAGCAGTTATATGGAGTCTCAGTCCCCAGCGCGCGTCGACGAACACGGAGAGGTCCGTCTGCACGGGTTGTATCGACGCGTGAAGGAATCGCCCCTCCGCTGACTCCTCCGGTGGGCGAGCCCACCCTGGTCGAGAATACATCCCACGGATTCGACGATATACTCATGGACGTTGCTCCCTCTGACCTCGCACTCCAGCACAGCCGACGCTTCTACGAACGCGCCCAGCACACCATTCCAGGAGGGGTGAACTCGCCCGCCCGCGCTTTCGACAGTGTGGGCGGCACGCCCCTCTTCATTGAGAGTGGAGAGGGGGCGTATCTCCAAGACAGCGACGACAATGAGTACCTCGACTACGTCGGTTCTTGGGGCCCCATGATCTTTGGCCACGCCCATCCCGACGTGGTGGAGGCCGTGCAGGACCAGGCGGAGAAGTCTACGTCCTTCGGGGCCCCTACGGAGATCGAAATTGAAGTGGCCGAACTGGTCTGCGATCTCGTGCCCTCCGTCGAGAAGGTGCGCATGGTAAATTCCGGTACGGAGGCCACCATGAGTGCTGCCCGCCTTGCCCGCGGCTACACCGGGCGCGACAAGATTATCAAGTTCGAGGGCAACTACCACGGGCACGGCGACTTCTTCCTCATCGCGGCGGGGAGCGGTGCCATGACACTCGGTGAGCCGGACTCGCCGGGTGTGACGAAAGGGAATGCCAAGGACACGCTGCTGGCTCGCTACAACGATCTCGACCACGTCCGGCACCTGGTGGAGGCCAACGACGACGAGGTGGCCTGTATCATCGTGGAGCCGATTGCGGGCAACATGGGGTGCATCCCCCCGGAGCCCGGGTTCCTGGAGGGACTCCGCGAGCTCTGCGATGCCCACGACATCGTTCTTATCTTCGACGAGGTGATGACGGGCTTTCGGGTCGCCCCGGGCGGCGCGCAGGAACGATTCGGCGTGATCCCCGATCTTACCTGCCTCGGCAAAATCATCGGCGGCGGTCTCCCGGTGGGGGCCTACGGTGGGCGGAAAGAGATCATGGATTACGTCTCGCCCACGGGCCCGGTCTATCAGGCTGGGACCCTGAGCGGTAATCCGCTGGCCATGCGAGCGGGGCACGCTATTCTCTCGAAAATTGCGGCAGAGAAAGACCACATCTACGACCGGTTGGAAGACTACGCCGAGGCGCTCCAACGTGGTACAGAACACAACCTCGACGCGCTGGGACTCGACTACACGACCCATCAGGTGGGCGCCATGGGGAGTCTCTTCTTCACCGACCAGGAGGTCGTGGACCAGGAGACAGCACAGACGGCCGACACTGATCGATACGCGGCCTACTTTCACGCCATGCTGGAGGAGGGAATTTACCTGCCTCCGTCTCAGTTCGAGGCCATGTTTTTTGGCACCTGCCACGGGGAGGAGCAGCTCGACAAGACTCTGGAAACCCAGCGCCGGGTTCTGCGGCGTGTGCACTCGTAGGGCCCTTCTAGTGTGAGCATGGCGAGGCCTCACCGTGCTCCCCTATCCCGGCCGGTTCCGTCCAAGCTGGGTCTAGCTCCCGTCCCGCTCCATGACTCCGAAGAATGGCTTCCAATTCCTCCGCGCCTGAAATGCTCTTTGGGGTCGACCGCCGCGTCTTGGCGCTCGCCCTGGCCCGCATGGCGGACGCTGTAGGGAACTCGTTCCTTATTATCGTGCTGCCCCTCTACGTGGCCAGCGACGCAGTGGGTGGGGCTGTGTTTGGGCTGCCCTCCTCGATGGTGGCAGGCGTGGTGCTAGCCGTTTTTGGGATTGCGAGCAGCATTGCGCAGCCGCTGGCCGGCCGCTTTTCCGACCGGGTGGGACGCCGCAAGGTGTTCGTGCTGGGTGGGCTTGTGGCGCTGGGGATCGTGAACCTGACATTTGTCGGGGCCACGGCCTACTGGCACCTATTCGTCCTGCGCATTCTGCAGGGACTTGCCGCGGCATTTACCATCACTGCGAGTCTCGCCATTGTGAACGAGATGAGCGAACCGGGGAGTCGGGGCGGCAATATGGGGGTTTACAACTCCTTCCGCCTCATTGGCTTCGGCGCCGGGCCCCTCTTGGCCAGTGCACTGCTCGAACTAGGGCCGTTTTCGCTACCAGGGGGCGTCCACGTCACGGGGTTTGAGGCAACCTTTGGCGTAGCGGCCGGGACGGCGATTCTGGGCACTGGGCTCGTGGCCTTGCTGGTGCAAGACCCCGACGGCACCGCTCCCACCTCACGCCGACTGGCACTGCGTCTTTGGGACCGAGCCGGACGCGGCCTGGACACCATCTTTACGCTCGGCGTGGCCACCCTCGTCATGGCGACGTGCCTGGCGCTCCTGTCCGCCATCGAGCCCGAGGTGAACGCGCGGTTGGGGCAGGGACCGTTTCTGTTCGCCGTCGAGTTTGTGGCGCTCATCGCCGTTTTGGCGGCGTTGCAACCGCTCGTGGGCCGCGCCAGCGATGACTGGGGACGCAAGCCGTTCATCGTGATCGGCCTCTTGGCGCTGATCCCCACCACCTTGCTTCAGGGACTGGTCGAGGCGCCCTGGCAAATGGTCGGGGCCCGAATGCTGCAGGGCGCCGCTGGCGCTCTCATCTTTGCCCCAGCCCTCGCACTCGCCGGCGATCGCACCGCCCGGGGGCAGTCGGGGGCCCAACTCGCCGTGCTTACCGTGTCGTTCGGGCTCGGCATCGCGGCGGGTCAGCTCACCGCGGGCTTCTTTGTGCAATACGCCTTCGTCGTCCCGTTCGCGATTGGGAGCGGGCTTGCGGCGGGGGCGGCCTTGCTGGTGGGAACGCAGGTGAGAGAGCGGGAGGATACGCCCGAACCGGCGACGGACATCGCCTAGCAAGACCGGACGTGCAGGGGGGCGAGGAGCAGGGCCATCACGATGCAAAAAGCCCGTCCCGGAGCGATAACCCCGAGACGGGCCCGAATGCCACGGGGTACCGTAGATTATTCGTTCGTCTCTTCTTCTTTGCTCTGCAGAAGAAGGTCCTTCAGTTTCTCGAACTCCTCCCGTTCAAAAGACAAGCTGTATTTTCCAGGCTCCTCCTCATCGCCCACCTCCGTGAGCGGCTCGACGTCCGAATTCTGAACGACATCGATGAAGTCTTCGGGGGCCATCTCAAAGGCACCGGCGAAGTCCTCCGCCGTAGCGGCGTAAATGCCCCCGTACGATTTGATTTCACCGGTCGAGAAGTCTTCGGCGTCCTGGGGCTTAAAGCTAACTCCACGCATGTTGGGGGGTGGGTTTGTTGAGGTCGAGGCAAGCATGTACCGCAACTCTCCGGTATTTCCGGCGCACAAAAAAGTTCCTACACACGAGTTTGCTCATCTCTGGTTCGGCCCTTCTCTTTGCACTTGCCCGCGAAGCCCCTTCGTGGATTGCCGCCGGCTGCTGCGGTTCACATTTTATCGCAGGGCCTTTACATTTAGAACAGCTCATCTTCATCACTGACCGCAGACGCCTATGCTCTCGATCCGCCGGATTCTCTGGCCCACGGACTTCTCCACCGGCGCCGCTCAGGCGTTCCCGTACGCCGCGGCGCTTGCGTCCTGGCACGAGGCCGAACTTCACGTGCTTAACGTCAAGGAGGGGGGGCACCCCTCCGCGACCGGCATGGATACGTCATTTCCCGTTTCCCAAGATACGCTCCAAGAGCTGTTGGCCGCGGAGGGCGATCCGCCGCAGCACGTGGATTTGGACGCTCTCACTATCGCACAGGAGCAGCGCGAGGGGGGGGCGCCGCCAGAAACCATTGTGGCGTACGCCGACGATTACGACATCGATCTCATTGTGGCCGGCACGCACGGCCGACGCGGCCTACAGCGTCTTCTCATCGGCAGTGTCGCGGAAGAGGTGCTCCGCACGGCGTCGTGCCCGGTGCTGACAGTACGGGGCGAAGAGGAGGTGGCGCCGGCCTGGGCCGTCCGAAACATCCTGGTGCCCATCGACTTCTCGGACGCTTCGCTGGAGGCACTCCGCCACGCCAAAGAGTTGGCTCTCACCTACGGGGCACAAATCACGCTCCTTCACGCCGTGGAGGAGGTGGTGTATCCGTCCGCCTACGGCATCGAACCAGCGAACATGCCCGGACCGCAGGTGATCGATCGCGTGGAGGAGAACCTGGCCGAGCTTGCACGTACCGAGTTAGGATACGAGCACATCGTCGTGCAGGCCAGCGTCGGGTACGCGCCTTCCACCATTCTCGACTACGCCAACAGCCATGAGGTGGACCTCGTCGTGATTGCCACCCACGGCCGAACAGGCCTCGAACGCATGCTTCTGGGCAGCGTGGCAGAGCGGATCGTGCGTCGGTCGCCGGCCCCTGTGTTCGTCGTAAAGTCGTTCGGCAAATCACTGCTCCCGGACGCCGCCGAGAACGCGTCGTAGTCCCGTCGTTCATCCGCGACTGCCCACCGATTTGCCTATCCCGGTATGACCCCACAACACATTCTTGTTCCCACCGATTTTTCTGTGCATGCCGACGCGGCGCTGAGCCACGCCCTCTCGTTGGCCAACCGGTACGAGGCCACGCTTCATCTCCTGCACGTCGTCAACGATCCGGGGGCGGGCTGGTACGGCCTCGGGGACGCGGAGGTGCAAATAGATCGGCTAAAATCCCAGGCCGAATCGGAGGCTCGGGAGCGACTGGAGGGAATGGCCCGTGCGACCGAAGCGCCCGAGGTGCGCACCACCGTCGTGCAGCGGGTGCACCTCGATGTGGCCGACGCCATTGAGGAGTATGTGGATAGCCACGAAATTGACCTCACCGTGACGGGCACCCACGGGCGGCAGGGCCTGGGACGGCTGGTCCTGGGCAGTGTGGCCAACGCCCTCATCCGCCGTGCGGCGTGTCCGGTCATGACGGTTCGGGACTCGGAGAATGAGGGCGACTCGCCGCCAACTGTGGCGTACGAGGAGATCCTCGCGCCCATCGATTTCTCGGAGCATTCTCGGCGCGCCCTACATGCGGCCAAGGACATTGCCGGGCAGTATGGGGCCACCCGCCACTTGCTCTTCGTGGCGGAAAAACGTGTACTTCCCACCTTTAGTGACACTGGCATTCCGGGGGTTGGGGTGGTCGAGATGGATCCCGAGATTGTAGAAAACGCCGGCGCGGCCCTCGAAGCATTCGACGACAAGGTGAGTGGCCCGTCCGGAAAACGGGCCTGTCATGTGGAGAAGGGGGAAGTGGCCGGGAGCATCGTGGATTTTGCGGCGACGAACGCCGTGGATCTTATCGTCATGGCTACGCGTGGGCTCACGGGCATCGACCGATTTGTGCTCGGCAGCAATACCGAGCGCGTGGTGCGCAAGGCCCCATGTCCCGTGCTCACTGTGCCGCCTATTTCCGGAGAAGACGGCGACGAATAAGGGCCTCGTTCGCTGACTCCACGACGTCTCACTTCTACGCCCCATGCTTTCCGATGACCGCATCGACACCCTCAAATCCGCCGTTCAGGATTGCGACGCGGCCCGCGAGCAACTTGAGGAGGCGCTCGACACCGCGGCGGCGCACGACGGCGACGCCAAAGCCGACACGTCGGTCCTGAAACCGGTGGGGACCGCCCTTGCGGACTGGCGCGATGCGCAGCGGCGCTTCATGAACGCCGTGGACGGATCGGGGGCCCCGGACCCGGCCACGGCCGCTCTTCTCCTGAAAACCAATCACGGCGTGGACGCGACGAATGCGCGGTGCGGCCTTCCCGGCACAGACGTAGACGGAGCCGATCAGCCGTCGGGGTTGGATCTGAGTGGCGGGCGCGGAAGTGTGCTCACCACTGTTGCCACGGAGTACCTCTAACGAATACTAGCCTAAGGCCCGATGAGCGATCTCGACATTCCGAAGGAGGCCTACGACCAAATCAAGAAGGCCATTGAAAGTGACGAGAGCCCGGTGGGCATTGACGCCCAAAAGGCGCACGTTATGATCCTACACAAGTTGATTGAGATGGAACGGCGACTCGATCGGCTTGAAGCCCGGCTCGACGATTAGCTGGAGGCGTGCGTAGGCCGTGCCTCAGATGCGCAGCGCATCACGGAGGGCCTTGGCGGCCTCACCCGCCGCCTCGGCGTAGTCCGGGCCGTCCGAGGCGTAGAGGATGCTGCGGCTGGAATTGACCATTACGGGCCCGTCTTCGGTCGCGGCTGCGTCCATGACCGCCCCGGGATCGCCGCCCTGTGCCCCTACGCCTGGTATCAAGAAGGGGAGGGTGGGCGCGTCGGTACGGAGGTCGTTCAGGGCGTCGGGTGCGGTAGCCCCCACCACGAGTCCAGCCTCGCCGTCCGTTCCGTCTGCCCACTCACTTGCCTTCTGGGCCACGTGACGGTAGAGCGGCGTCCCGTCGCAGGCACATGCCTCCTGCAGGTCCGCGGCCCCGTCGTTCGACGTACGCGTGAGGACGAAAGTGCACGTGTCTTCGTGGGCCAAGAAGGGCGCTACGCTGTCGTTGCCCAGGTAGGGCGACACCGTGCAGGCGTCGAGTCCCAGGGCATCGTAGAGGGCCTGAGCATAGAAGCGGCTGGAGTGTCCGGTGTCGCCCCGCTTGGCATCGCCGATGATGAGGCAGTTGTCCGGCACGAGGGACAAGAGCTGATCGAGGACAGTGAGACCCGCTGGCCCCAGCGCCTCAAAGAACGCGAAGTTGGGCTTGAAGGCGCAGGCGTAGGGGGCCGTCGCCTCGATGACGGAGGAGCAGAAGGCGCGTACGGCGTCGGTGCGGAGGCGCCCGTCCTGAAGGCTGGCAGGAAAGCGGGTGGGCACAGGGTCGAGCCCCACACAGACGACCGTGTCCTTGCTGGACTGAATCTGTTGGAGACGACAGGAAAAAGAGTCGGGCATACTGGGGGAGAGGAGGGCAGGGATCAAAGAGATCCGTGGCGGAGCCTTCAAACGTACCGGACCCACCGTTCAGCTGCAAATCCCGGCCGAGATGGGAGCCCCATGCCATGGCCAATTGGAGGCCGGACGAAAGCAGGTGACGGCGTAGCGAATTCTGTGGGAAGCGGCGGGCACGCGGAACTGAGTTGGTCTATTTTGCCTACAAGAAATCGCCGTTGTCGGAAGCCCTTCCAACGGCACACGGCCCGCGTTCGTCCGTTTGTATTCCTAGTCGAATTCCAGATCGTCCAAGAGCAGCCGCGCTTCTCTCCGCGGCCTAAGCATTTCACGTTCCCCGTCCACAAACTGCACGCACAGTACGATGGCAGATCGAGGTCTCAGTGATATCAAGGGGGTCTCTAAGGAAGACAAGAAGATGATCGAGAACATCGAGACCATGATGGGTCCTGAGCCCGAGGACATGGGGTTCATGAAGAACGCCTTCTGGGGACGTCTTCGGGAAGACCTGATTTTTCCATACCCCGAGGAGGGAGAGGAGGAGCGCGAGAAATGTGATGCGCTGCTCGAAGAGCTCGAAGAATACCTCGAGAATGAGCATCCTCGCGTCGAGATCGACCAGGAGCAGTACATTCCGCAGTCGGTCATCGACCGCCTGTTCGACATGGGCGTGATGGGAATGATCATCCCGGAGGAGTATGGAGGCCTCGGGCTGGGCGTGACCAGCTACAACCGCGTGCTGGAGATGATTGGACGCTACTGCGCCTCGACCGCCGTCATGGTATCGGCACACCAGTCGATTGGGTGCAAGGCGCTCGTCATGTTCGGCACCGACGAGCAGAAGGAGCAGTACCTGCCCATGGTGGCGCAAGAGAAGCTGAGTGCGTTCTGCCTGTCGGAACCGAACGTGGGGTCCGACGCCGCGGCGCAGGAGTCCTTCTCGGTGAAGACGGAGGAGGGGGACTACATCCTGAACGGGGAGAAAAAGTGGTCGACGTCTGGCGCCATGAGCGGGCTCTTTACCGTGATGTGCAAAAACATGGTGCCCAATCCTGACACCGGTGAGCTGGAACAGCAGGGAGTCAATGCCCTCATCGTGACGCCGGACATGGAGGGTGTAGAGGTATTCGAAAACAACCGCGCCAAGACGGGCATCCGGGGGACGTGGCAGGCGCGCTTCCGATTCAACGATGTGCGTGTGCCCCAGGAAAATATACTCCATGAGGAAGGCAAAGGCCTGAAGGTGGCGCTCTCCTGTCTTAACTACGGGCGCTGCACGCTAAGTGCGGGCGTGACCGGTGCCGCCAAGGCCGCCAAGGAACAGGGCATCAAGTGGGCACAGACGCGCTATCAGTTTGAGCGCCCGCTGGCCGACTTTGAGCTCGTCCAGCAGAAAATCGCCCGGATGTCGGCCGTCACCTACGCGATGGACGCTATGCTCTACATGATGACCGGCCTGCTCGATCAGGGCGAGAAGGACATCATGGTGGAGACGGCCATCACCAAGGTCTTCTGTTCCGAGTATGGCTGGCAGGTGATCGACGAGGCCATGCAGGTAATGGGCGGAGAAGGGTACATGACCGAGCACGAGCTGGAGCGCTCCTGGCGCGACAACCGGATCCACAGCATTGTCGAGGGCTCCAACGAGGTTATGCAGTCCTTTATCTTCGCGTACGGCGGGAAGCAGCTGGCCGAGAAGATGGTCTCGATCCAGGAGGCGTTGCTCTGGGACACCGACGAGTCCATTGGCGACAACGTCTCGCGCATCTTCAAGGCCGCCACCACGCCTGCTGTACTGAAGAAGGCCGTACCCATGGGCGCACAGCTGTTCCTGGGACTCAAGCCGAGTGCGCCGGAGATTCGAGGCGTCCACCCGGCCCTTCAGGAGCAGGCCGATACCCTTACGACCCTCATCCAGAAGCACTCTCACTACTTCAAGCTCGTCAGCAAGTGGGAGCGCGAGGACGTGGTGAAGCACCAAGCCCAGCAGGCCCGCGTGGCCGACAATGCGATCTTCCTGTTCGCTCTTGCGTCCTCACTCTCGAAGATGGACGATCAGCTTCGGTCCGGTGAGTACGGCCCCGAGTTCGAGCGCGACCGGGCCGCGTTTGAGTATCTGTTCGACTGGTTCGAGCGCAAGATCTACCAGAATTTCGGTGAGATGCGTCAAAACGCCGACGAGAGCATGCGTGAGGCGGCCGAGGCTGCCCGGGCCTACAACGACACACTGCCCAACGAAGACTTTTACATCCACGAAGGCAGTCCCCTCGGGCGCGACGCCGGGAAGGAGCCCCCCACGGAGCACATTCCACAGTTCGACGGAGAGGGCCAAGATCCCCGAGAGGTAAACCGCAAGCCGGGCGAGACACAGGACCTTGACGTTGACGAAGTAGTGGAGGAGATGACCGGAGAGATGTCCCAGCCCGCGGAACGCGGCGACGGCGCGCCCGAGGAGCCGACACCCGCCTCAGACACCGACAACACCTGAGCATACTCCCACCCGGTCTATCTACTCGTCGTCCCAGAGTTGAGACGTGAGACCGGCCATGATCAGGTAGAGGAGACGATGAAAAGAAATCCCCTCGTGGCCCTCCCTCACGGAGGGCGAATGTTGCGCAGCGTCAGGAGCTCCATGGCGCTGCGCTTTTTCTTTGTCCCTCTGAAAACGCCCAGTCTGGACGAGAAACTCCCTTTTCTTCAAAGTATTGAATATAACGTAACCAAAGTTGCGACCCACCCGGAAGATAGTCGTTCTGAACTTAATTCAGAATCTCAATGGACCAATCTGCCTGTTCGGAGGAGATTCCACATCGGAGTGCGGAATGACACGCAACTTGGGTTAACGTAATGCTCTGACGGACATTCGAACTGTTCGACATGGCGACGAGGGGGGGTTCGAAGGTCGATGTTTCGGGATCCAGGCAGGGCCTTGAGCACCTGCTCCAGAAAGTGGATGTCCAGTTGGACGGCGATCGGCCCTGGGATCCACAGGTGCACGACGATCGGCTCTACGACCGCGTACTGTCCGAGGGGTCTCTCGCCCTGGGGGAGGCCTACATGGACGGCTGGTGGGATTGCCGGCGCCTCGATCAACTGTTCTACCGGGTGCTGCGGGCGCGGCTCGACCAGCAGATTGGATGGTCGTGGTGGATGCTGTGGAGCATCGTGAAGGCCTTTCTTCTGAACCGACAGAGCGCGTCCCGCGCCTACGAGGTCGGAGAAGAGCATTATGACCGGGGCAACGACCTCTTCCGCCACATGCTTGATGACCGGATGATCTATAGTTGTGGCTACTGGCGCCGCGCCAATGCCCTCGATGCTGCCCAAGAGGCCAAGCTCGACCTGATTTGTCGCAAGCTCACACTGGAACCGGGAACGCGTGTCCTCGACATTGGGTGTGGGTGGGGCGGGTTCGCGGAGTACGCCGCGTCGAAATATGGCGTGGAGGTGGTGGGGGTAACCATCTCCGAAGAACAGGTGTCTGCCGCCCGCGACCGGTGTGCCGACCTGCCGGTGCAGATTCGACTTCAAGACTACCGGGACGTTGAAGGGACCTTCGACCGGATCGTGTCCATCGGTATGTTCGAGCACGTGGGGCACAAGAACCACCGCATGTACATGGAGACCGTGCGGGAGCGTCTCGCCACCGATGGCCTCTCAATGCTTCACACCATCGGCAGTGATGCCTCCCACGCCGTCACGGATCCGTGGATCGACAAGTACATCTTTCCCAATGGACTTCTCCCCTCGGCACAGCAGATAACTCAGGCCGCCGAGGGACTTTTCGTCATCGAGGACTGGCACAACTTTGGCCCCGATTACGACCGAACCCTCATGGCATGGGCTCGCAATTTCGAAGAGAGCTGGGAGGTGCTGTCGGATCGCTACAGCGATCGGTTTTTCCGGATGTGGCGTTATTATCTCTACCAGTGCGCGGGGGCGTTTCGGGCACGTCGCAACCAGCTCTGGCAGGTCGTCCTTGCTCCACAGGGGGTAGACGGACGGTACGAAAGCGTCCGGTGACCAGGGGGCTGCTCTACGCCGGGAACGATCGTCCGGAATGCGCAGAGACGGACAAGATGGACGCGTGGTCGAATCGTTCGGGCGACTCGTGAATTGATAGAAGGGCGCCAAGTCGCGACCTCGGCTGGGCCCTGTCGCTTGATCGCTGCTTTGATCCCCGATCGCATGCAAGACCTGTACGTCGTCTATCTCGACCGCCATCACCTGGGAGACGATTTGTTTCTAAAGTCCCTCGCCCAGCACTTTGCGGATGCCGGGACCCAGGGGCCCCCTTGCATTCTGGTACACGGCAGTGGCGAGAAGGTAGAGCGCACGCTCGAGGCCCAGGGATACTTTCCCGATCGAACCGGCGGGGTGCTCGACGTAGAAACGGACGAGCAACGTCGACTGGTAGAACGGGCTGTTCGGGAAGTGAATCAGGACATTGTGGCGGCCCTCACCGACGAGGTGGTTCCCACCGTGGGGATTCAAGGGGTTGATCGCGGCCTGTTTCACCAAGACGCCGACGGAGCGCTCAAGGCAGCGAACGTGGGATGGGTGTCGGCGCTTCTCAAGCAGCACGTGGTGCCCGTTGTCTCAGCTCTCGTGGAGGTGTCGGAGGCAGGCGTCGTGCGGGAGGTTCCGGCCGTGGAGGCAGTGCGGGCGCTTGCGCAGGCACTTGAGGCCTCCTTCGATCCGGTGGTCTGTGTGCTTTCGACCGGCGACGTGCCGGGAGTCTTCGGGGACGAGGAGGAGAGAGAGGAAACAGTTCAGGCCGGTGCTGTCACAGAAGACGATGTGCCGGACCCAGCGGTCATTCGTCGACTGACGGAGGCCAGTCTGCCGGTGTTGGTTACGAATCTTCAGGGGCTGTTGTCGGGGCCCGAAGTCACGGGTACATACGTGAAGGAGTGAGTTCGTTGGATTGAACGGCCCCAACTCTTGAACCTTTTGACAAATTGGAGTCGGAGTGAGGGTGGGGGGCTGTCCCCGTCAGATCCGGCTTGACAGGGGCTGAGGGTCCTATTATGTTCGTGCTGCACGATCGACAGATCACACTCAACCCACACAGGTGACCATATGAGCACGTTTGAAAAACGCTACAGCCAACTGACCGAGACCCTCGATGAGACCGAAGAGGACCTCATGAAGTTCTATGAGAAGGGCAACAAGGCAGCCGGCACCCGCGCCCGGAAAAGCCTCATGCAGCTCAAGAAGCTGTCCCACGAAATCCGTCAGGAAATTCAGGACATCAAGAACAACGAGCTGTAACCTCGTTTTGGAGCCGGTCCGTTGCCTGATTTCCCAACGACACTCTTGAGGGCCTCCTACCTCTTTCAATTGAGTTTCTTCGGATCGGTGCTTCCATGTGCGGAAGAAGCCCTTGCTCTTCGTGGGCAAGGGCTTTTTGCGTTTTGGGGTGTTCCAGGGTCGAACCACGGACTCGGCCCCGCTGTCCCATTTCCTGCAAGCACTTGCTCGGAATCTCCCACGTCTGCATGACAGTCCGCGGCATCTCGTGTTTTCTCGTCGTTCTTTGTGTTGCCTGTGTTGGGGTGGGGCATGCCCAGCCCGATCTCCCGTCGGCCGATCCCACGGAGAGCCCAATCTCGGACACCGCCGACGCGGAGTGGGACACAGCACTTACCGGTAAATTTTCGGCCTCCCAGGCTGCGTACAAGGATTGGCAAGAGGGAGGGCTCAATTCGTTGGCCTTCACGACCATGCTTAATGGGGCCGCCGAGCGGAAAGGAGAGCGGTGGGCGCAGGCATACAAAATGCGCCTCGTGCTCGGATTTTTGGATCAGGAAGGGCGGGAAATCCGAAAATCTGAGGACCTCATTCGCCTGCACTCGGATCTCCAATTTCGAGGAGAGGGGTTTTTCAGGCGCTTCAATCCGACCGTCGCTTTAAACCTCCGAACCCAGTTTGCCTCGGGGTTCGACTATTCCGAGAATCCCTATCCGGGAGATCATCCCAGGGGAGGAGAGGAACCGCCCGTGCAGACCTCTTCCTTCTTCGCCCCCGCCACGATTACCGAGTCGCTTGGCCTGACCTACGAGCCGTTTGGACCCCTTTCGGTGTTGTTGGGGATTGCTTCCAAACAAACAATCGTGGCGGAGCGAGACTTTCGGGTCCTTTACGGCGTTGAAGAAAATAACCTGGTCCGCAACGAGGGTGGAGGGCAACTGGTCGCGACCTTTGACCACGACTTCACTGAGAATATTCGGTATCGGTCGCAGATGGACCTGTTTTTTGCGGCGAGCCAACTCGATGTCCCCCCAGACGTGATTTTTGAAAACGTCGTAAACCTCGAGGTGAACAGCTGGCTCTCCACCGACCTGGAGTTTGTGGCACTCTACGACAAGGATACGACCCGGGCTGTTCAGATCAAGGAGGTGATTTCTGTGGGCATGTCGTTCACCCTTCTTTAGGGAACCTGCGTTCACTAACTGTCCGTCGGTGTGGCGTCGATGCGTCGCGTTCTGACTACGTACCTCGGGCTTGGCCTGCTGCTGGCGCCTGTCCCACTGCTCAACGTGCTACAGGTGGAGTCCGCGGCGGTCGTAGCTCTCGCCTCGTTCTTTGTCGCCGGACTGTCCGCGGTCGGGACGTTTCGCGACGAGACCGTATCATGGGTTGGGGTGCTGGGGCGGCAGGAGGCGGCGCTCCTCGTTCCCCTCTTCATCCTGCTGTTCGCGCAGTTCTGGGCGCCCAACTGCACGGTTGCGCAGGGACTCCTCTTCTATGCGCTCTTCCCGGGCGTCACGGTTGTGCTCGCGGTGGCGCTGGCATACGCCCTGCAGGGACTGGACGTGCCGCGGCCGGGGCTCGTGCTGGGTGCAATGGGGCTCGGAATTGTTGTCGCCGGACCGCTCTACGACCTGGGATTGCACCCCCAATTTTATACCTATAACCATGTGTTCGGAGGAGTTTTGGGGCCCATCTACGATGAACAACTGGCGGTGCGGCCCGGCCTATTCGCCTTTCGGGGGCTCACGCTGCTCTGGGCCGGCGTGGCGATCTTAGGGGGGCGCTGGGGACGAGGACAGAGGCATCCGTGGCTTTTGATGGTGGGTGTGGGGGCTATCGTTGCCGTTTATACATTCGCGGGCCCACTGGGAATCAACACCCCCGCATGGGTCCTCCAAGAGCGGCTGGGCGGTCACACGCGCACTGCGCACTTCGATCTGTACTACGATCCAGCACGGGTAGACACGGCCACGGCACGGACGCTGGCCCAAACTCACGAGGCCCAGTACGATTGGGTGAGGGGCCGTCTTGGGTTGTCTCGGGATTCGACGGGGCCTCGCATTCAGAGTTACATCTACCCAAACCCGGACGTGAAGGGGCGTCTTACAGGAGCCCGTACCACGAGCGTGAGTCCGGTTTGGCTGGCGACACCACAGGTGCACATGCTCCGGAGCGAAGTGTCCCGGAGCCTGGGGCACGAGCTTGCCCATGTCGCGAGCCGTCCCTACGGCCTTCCGGGGATCAACGCCTCGTGGGCCCCCGGTCTCGTGGAGGGGTGGGCCGTGGCCTTAGAGCCGCCGTCTCCCGGTCCGGTCCCCGACGATCTGGTCCTTACCGCTGCCACCTCCGACACGACAACCTCGTTGCGTGCGGAGGCGGAGGCGATTGCCAATCGACTGTCGCCTCTAGGCTTCTGGACGGGGCGGGGTGCAGTCTCCTACGCGACGATGGGGTCGTTCGTGGGCTTTCTGCTCGACCAGTACGGACCGGACAAACTGAAGGAGGTCTACGCTTGGGGGAGCTTCGACACCGTCTATGGACGGTCGATTCAAGAGCTTGCCCACGAGTGGGCGTCCCACTTGCATCGCCGTCCGGCGGTGGCCCGAGACGCTCACGATGTCGTGAGGCGCCAGTTTACACGTCCCTCGATTTTTGAGGCCGAGTGTCCCCATTACGTTCCGGCGGCACAGCAGCACCTCCAGCAAGCACGGCGGGCGGCCCGGGAGCGTGACACCACCCGGATGGTGGAGCACTTAGATCAGGCGCTGGAGCTTCGGCCCCAATTGGCGGAAGCCCACGAGGCGCGCGCTCGAATTCGGCTCGCGCGGGGACAAATCGAGGCGGTCCGGAAGCAACTTGATACGCTCGCCGCCCCGATCCGCACCCCATCGCTCCGGAGAGCCCTGGCCGATGCTCGGGTGCTTGGAGGGGCCGTCCAGGCCGCCCGGGCACACTATGCCGAGGCTCGAGCGCACCTTCCCGGATTTGCCCACGGCAGGCGGGCCCGGCTACTGCTTCGCGACGCGGTGGCCGATCGTCCAGGGGTCGTCCGGGTGTTGGTAAGCAGCGATTCCGCAGCGACCCAGGCGCGTCGCTTGGAGGCAGGGCAGCCGTCCGCGCCGGCCGTTCGAGTTTGGCGTGGGCTGCGCTGGATGGATGCCCATCGGTATGGTGCCGCCTTTTCCGTGTGGAAGGCCCTGAGCGCGTCGCCAGTGCGGACTGCACGGCCGCAAGAATGGCATCGGGCGTGGCGGCTCCAGCAGGTCGCCTGGAGCGCTGAGTCAGCCTTGGCGGCCGGGAGGACAGACGAGGCCCGGCGCTGGGCTACGCGTGCCGCCCAGCAGGCCCGGCGGCTGGGCGATCTGGGCCGTACGGCCCTCTTTGCGTGGTGGAGCACCCGAGCGGAGGAGGGCCCGTCGGGCGTCCCAGAACCGCCACCGTAGAGAAGCGTGCTCTTGTCCCATCCTGTAGCGCAGCAGCATCGGACCATGCCTTCCGACTGTTGGTTGAGGGAGGTCCGCCCCGTAAGGACCTTGGGGGCCACGTCCTACGCCCTGCACTCACATCCTCTGGCTCGTGTACGCCGTAGTATGCCTCTCCCCGTTCGCTCTCTCGTCGGGTTCTGTTTGTGCGTCGTGCTATTGAGTCTCCCGGCTGGTTGCAAGTCAGTCGAGGAACAGGCCGACGATAGTGAGGCACAAGCCCAGTCTGGCCCTGCGAGCGTGCAGCCCGAGTTCGTGGCTCCGCGCGCCTCAGTGCGCACGGTGCAGCTGTACTCGGGCTCCGATGAGCAAAGTCTGCCGGTGGTCACGCTTAATGGCAACGACGCGCTGACACTCGAATTTGACCTGATGGTTGACGAGGGGCGCCCCCTGTCGATCTACTTTGAACATGCGGACCGTACGTGGACGCGCGATCTCTCGCCGAGCCAGATTCTGCGGTCGTACCAGGATGATCGGCTCTTCGAATACCAGTCGTCGCGGGGCACCGAAGTGCCCTACGTGCATTACGAGTACCGCTTCCCCAACGAGGACATTCGTTTCCGCGTGAGTGGCAACTATATTTTGCGGGTGACCGAGCGTGGACGCCGGGACTCGGTGCTCTTTGAGCAACCCTTCTTCGTAACCGAAGAGAAGGGCGGACTCCGCCTTGGGGGGGAACGGCTGAATATTCCAGGACAGCGAGCACCGTCGCTCCGACCGATCGCCCGGTTTACCCCGCCGGCAGAGATCCAAGGAGATCCCTTCGGACACACGGTCTGCTTTGTCCGCAACGGGCGGCTTAACGAGCCCCGCTGCGAAGATCGCCCCGTATTGGCGCAGCAGCCCGAATTGGAGTTTGAGTTGGGGCGGGACCGGGCCTACGCCCCCCTCGCAGCCGGCTACGAGGTCGATTTGAGCACACTGCGCGCCTCGTCCGAAATCGCCGAGGTGGACCGCACGCGTTCTCCGTTTCGGGTGGTGCTAGATGCCGACTATGCCCGCTTTGGCGAGGGGGCTGCTCGCGCGCGGAATGGCAATGGCCAACCCGTGGTGCGCGGGGCGCTCTCCGACCAACTTGATCCCGCTGTAAGTGCCGAGTACGTGGAGACGACGTTCGCCTTCGTTCCTGCAGAGCAGCGTCCCTACGGAAGCCCCCTGACCGTGGGGGGGAGTTTTCAGGGAATGGATCCATCTCGGGGAACGCGGATGGAATGGAACTCGACCCGGACCCAGTATGAAGGCAGCGTGCTTCTGAAGCAGGGGGTATACGAGTACTTCTATTCGACGTCCGATCCGGCCCTTACAGAACAGATTCGAGCCACACAGCCTCGCATCTCGGGCAGTTACACGGCTTTTGTGTATTACCGAGATGCGCGTCGCAACACCGATCGACTGCTTCAGGTGAACCGATTCTCCCCGTGAGTCAGGCCCCTAGTTCTGCATATAGAAACGCCCCCATCCTGTACTGGAAGGGGGCGTTCAGTCCTCGAAAGTAAAGGCCGGGGCTAGCCGATGACACGCACATCCTGGGCGTTTGGACCCTTGTCGGTGTGACCAACCGTGAACTCCACCCGGTCATTTTCCTCCAGGCTCTTAAAGCCCTCGGCGTCGATTTCACTGTAGTGTACGAAGAGATCCTCGTCCCGCTCCTCTGCGACGATGAATCCGTAGCCCTTCTCGTTGCTGAACCACTTAACGGTCCCGGTTTCGCGCTCTGCCATGGTGCTGCTGGAAGTTCAGAAAAAGAACGTATGCTATGTGGCAGGGCATCCCGATCCGCTGCACACACCCCGAGGGAGCGGCGCAAAATGTCGGGGATCCGCCACATGATCGGCATTATACAATTTTCAAAACTGGAAGTCAATCTTTCTTGCAACTTCTGAGGACTGCCCTGTTCTTCCGGCGGTGGATTGCGACCTCCCGGGCTACGTGGGGTAGTGCCTTGCCCCTTCGGTCCGTTCCGCGTACCCCATACGACTGCTCATGGCTCTTTCGCTAACCAGTCTCGTTCAGGATTCTCCCTCGTTCCGCACCCAGGAGGCGATCCGGGAATCCATCCAGGCCGCTTGTGCGCGGCATGAGGACATCGCGTCGTTCCGGGAACTGGGGACGAGCGAGGAGGGGCGTCCACTATACGGAGTAGCACTGGGCACCGGATCGGTAACGGTCAGCCTCATCGCCGGGAACCATGCCGACGAGCCGGTGGGCCCCGAAACGCTTCGGGCCTTTGTCCTGAATGGACTGGCGCGTCGTCGAAAGATGGAACCGTGGCTGCGGCGGTTTCGGTTTGTCATAGTGCCCCATACCAATCCCGACGGCGAGGCCCGCAACCAACCGTGGATTAAGCAGTGGCCTGATCCGGAGGCCTACCTCCAGCACGTGGTGCGCGAGCCGCCGGGCCGCGATCTAGAGTATGGCTTTCCTGAGATGCGTCCCGAGAACAAGCACGTCTCGTCGCTTCTCCGCGAGTATGGTCCGTTCGACCTCCACGCCAGCCTGCACGGCATGTCGGCGGGGGAAGGGGCCATGCTCCTCATCAATCGGCCCTGGACCTTCCGCACGCAGCGCCTCCGGGACGACTTTGTGGCGGCGGCCGCCGCCCATGATTTGCCGATGCACGACCACAACCGGAAGGGGGAGAAGGGCTTCTTTTGGATTGAACCGGGCTTTCAAACCACCCCGCGGGGCGATGCCATGCGTGCCTTCTTTCGGGCGCAGGGCGATAGGGCGATGGCCCAGCGGTTCCACGACAGCTCGATGGAGTTTGTGGCCTCTCTGGGGGGCGATCCGCTGGCGCTTGTAACGGAGCTCCCGCTGTTCTGGCTCTCCAAGGCCCAGGCACACCCCGAACATCGACCGACCCAGTATTTAAAGCTGCGCGAGCGATTGCCTGAAATGAAGGCGCGGCTCGAACGAGGGGAAAATATTGACGCGCTGCTCGCGCCGTTTGACCTTCGTCCTGTGTCACTCCGCACCGCAATGCACCTCCAGTTTCGGGCTTTGGAGTTGGGGTGTCGGGCCATCGCTCCCGACGCCACGCCGTAAATACGGCGCGTTCTGGTGTCGTTGTCGCTCCTTTCCATGATTGCTCAGATGTCCCATGTCTGTTCTGCTTTACGGCGCCTACGGCTACACTGGACGCCTCATTGCCCAAGAAGCCGTTGACCGCGGACTCCGTCCGGTCCTGGCGGGGCGGAACGCCGAGGCACTAGGGGAAATGAGTGACGCCCTGGACTGTCCGGTCCGGGTCGTTTCCCTTTCGGCCCCGGAGCGTCTCCGAGAAGCGATCGGCGACGCGACCGCGGTGCTGCACTGTGCAGGACCGTTCGTGCGCACAGGGCCACCGATGGTGGAGGCCTGTCTGGACGTGGGGGCGCACTACCTCGATCTGACCGGAGAGATGGATGTCTTTCGGCGCCTGGCGGGACGGGACGCGGACGCCACGGCGGCGGGTACGATGTTGTTACCCGGCATTGGGTTTGACGTGGTGCCCAGTGACTGCATGGCGAGCTTTGTGGCAGACCAGGTGCCTGAGGCCACCACGCTGGAGGTGGCCCTCTTTGCCCAGGGCGATGTTTCGCGGGGGACTCTCAAGACCCTCATCGAGCAGATGGGTCGGGGAGGCCTCGTGCGGCGGGCAGGATCCCTGCGTGAGGTTCCGCCCGGGTGGGCGAGTCGAACGGTCGACTTCGGGGATCGGGAGCGGCGTGTGATCTCGGTCCCGGAGGGCAGTGTCGTCACGAGTGGATACTCTACGAGCGTGCCCAACGTCACGGCCTACCTGGCCCTGCCGTCCATTGTCCGCGCGCTCCTCCGCGCCAGTCGGTACGCACGGGGGCTGCTCACCTGGCCGCCCCTCAGGCAGTTGCTGCATCGCCTCGTGGAACAGCGACGGCCCGGCCCCACGCCCGAGCAACGACACCGTGGGCGGACTGTGGTTTGGGCGTCCGCCCGGAAGCCTGGCGACGGGAGGGCGACGGCCCGCCTCCAGGGCCCCGAGGCCTATACGTTTACGGCCCGGGCCGCGGTTGAGGCTGTGCAACGTGTCCTGCAGGGCACTGCGCCTCCTGGCTACCAGACGCCCTCGACGGCGTTCGGTACCGATTTTGTGCTCGACGTCCAGGGTACGAAGCGGACGCTCGTTGACTCCTCCACGTCCAGGTGAGCGGGCCTGCCTGATCTTTGCTCCTCGTTCCTCAACGCTCCGTGCTCCCGTGCCTGCCTCGTCGCCCGACCGTTCCGCCGAGCCCCCAGATTGGCCCGTCGTATCCGCCCTGTACGCCGCCCTGCTCCTCGGGATTGGGGGCATGCTCTACTGGGGGGACTACCGCAATGCTGCCTGGCTCACGCTGATTGGTACGGGCGGCGGGCTCACGGCTTACGGACGGCTGCTCGACTCTCAGGAGGCGCCGGAGGCAGGACGCCGCTGGAAGTGGGCCGCCGGGGTCGTGTACGGCGTCTTTTTTCTCTGGGCGGGCGCGGTACTGGCCCGTGTGCTTCTTCGTTGACGGCGGAGAAAGGAAGAGAGATTTGCGGACCGCAGAACAGGCAGTCTGGGGACGAGAACTTCCCAGGAACCGAAAAACAAAGATCCGAGCTTTGTCGTTCGATCTGTCGCCAACACGGAGAAACATCTCAGACTATTCACCCACAAATCCCCGACTTGACTATGGCTTTTGAACTTCCCGATTTGCCCTACGACTACGACGCCTTGGAGCCGCATATCGACGAGCGCACGATGCGGATTCACCACGACAAACACCATGCGGGTTACACCCGAAAGCTGAACAACGCCCTTGAGGGCCACGACGACCTGCAGAAGCACTCCATTGAGGAGCTACTTGCGGGCATCGACTCGCTCCCTGCCGACGTGCAAACCCCGGTGCGCCAGAACGGCGGCGGCTTTTACAACCACCGCCTGTTCTGGACCACTATGTCCCCCGACGGCGGTGGCACGCCGAGCGGCGATCTTGCCGATGCCATTGACGACACGTTTGGCTCCTTCGAAGACTTCCAGGAACAGTTCGCGAACACCGCGACCGGCCAGTTTGGAAGCGGCTGGGGCTGGCTCATCGCGGACCCGAGTGGCGACCTCTCGCTGACGAGCACGCCCAACCAGGACAACCCCCTGATGGAGGGGCACACCCCTATCCTCGGGGTGGACGTCTGGGAGCACGCCTACTACCTCCATTACCAGAATGAGCGCGGCCGGTACGTGGACGCGTGGTGGAACGTCGTGGATTGGAATGCTGTCGCCGACAACTACGACGACATCGTCACGGCGTAGTCAGTTTTCGTGTCTCCGTCAGCCCATAGGGGCTGGCATTCGGTTATGCACGAGGGGATGGCCACGCGGCCATCCCCTCTTTGTGTTGAAGGAATATCTGAATCTGAGCGTCGGTTTAGGCTTCCTTCAGCGCCTGGATGAGGGTTCGGCAGAAGGCTGGAATGTCTTTCACGACACGGCCCCACACCAGGTGGTCTTCCTGAAAGGCCGGTTCGTCCACCCACTCGGCACCGGCGTTTACCAGATCGTCTCTGATTCCCTGACTCCCTGTGGCGCGGCGTCCCTCCACGATGCCTGCGGAAATGCCCACCAGTCCTGCATGGCAGATTTGCGCCACAATCTGTTTCTGGGCATCCATTTGGGCCACGAGTGTCGTTACGCCTTCGTCGCGACGCAACTTGTCGGGGGCCCAGCCGCCCGGCACGACCACCGCGTCCAGACGGTCTGGGTCAAGGGTCCGGGCGGCGACCTCGGTCGTGGCGGTCAGGCCGTGCTTGCCCGTGAAGGTGGTGTTGGCTTCGCGCCCAGCCACGACGACGTCGGCACCTTCTTCGCGGAGTCGCATCGTGGGCACCCAGAACTCAAGGTCTTCGAAGGACTTGTCGACGAGGACGGCAGCGCGATGGTCGGAAAGATCCATGGTGTGCAGAGCAGACGGTTGGTTTTTGGAATGAGTTGATTCTGTTATTGCAAATCGTCAGTGCTGTTCTTGTTGGTAGGAACAGGAGGGGCAACCCTCAATCATTGGGCGCATGGAGGAGTTTGCGCTGGGACAGGAAAAAGACGCGGTTCGTCACTCACAGGAAACCTACCGGTCAATGATCGGGGTGATGAGGCTGGAGGGCTGTGCATTGGGCACGAGCACGACCACATCGAAGGCCCAGAGCATGCGTTCAAGGGCTGGAGGTGGGTCCAGCGGGCCCTCATGCAGGAGCGGGTGAATGGCGGTGAGGTTGAACAGCATGGGCTCGTCGTCCAGCACTTTCGCGAACGGAGCTTGTCTCTCCTGCCAGCAGTCCACCGTGCCCGCGGGAAAATCGCGCGCCGTCGAATTGGGCCCGCAAAAGACGGCCACGTTCAGCGCCGTTCCGCCCGATTGCTCCGCAAGCGCCACGGCGAGATTCCCAACATCCAGTACATTGTTGGGGGTAAGTCCTTTGTACGCATGCCGGCCACCGACTTTGATCACCACCTGGGGGGCATCGTCACGTTTCGCATCGGACCGATGGAACTCCCGTTGCAAATTGCGTCGAAGGTAGCGGGCTCGAAGCTGGTTCGATCGGTAGTTTTTGGTGTCGTTTATGCGGTAGATTTCAGTACTTGTCGCCAACTCGTCGAGAATCCGCTGGGCTTCGTCCACGCCCTCGAAGTAGGACCCAAGTGAATCAAAGGCGGTTCGAGGGTACCTCATCAGTGGGAAGGGCATGCTTGATGGAATGTGGCGTAGGGCCGGGTCGGTAGTCGAGTCGGATCGGCCGGCGGTTCGAGTAGCGGCGAGCGCCCGCCGGGCTTCAGCGGTCGGGGCCCGTTTGGCCAGTCGGTCCATCGCAAGCTCTGTGGCGAAGGCAAAGATCTGGTCTAAGCCCCAGAGAGGGCGCTCTGACGCGCTATTCCGGACAAAATTCCGAATCAGGTCCCGTTCTGGCTGCAGGGCATAAAACGGAATCGACGCGGGCCGTCGCTCGATAAAAGTCGTGTAGGTGGAATCCAAGGCCCGGAGAGAATCAGTCATGAGATCTGCGGTCCAGGGGCTTACCTCCAGGGCCAGATGGTCCACTTCGCCGGTGGTTTGCAGGTCTTCCAAGAGCGCACCCATGATGGCCGGAATCTCTTGCGTGCCATGCATCTCGCCGAGTGTGATCAGTGTCGCTGCCTTCGCCTGTTCTCGAAGCCACCTTCCGCCACTGCCGTGGAGCGATCCGTTTCGAGTGCGGAGCGGATAGCTGTGTTCTCGGAGCGCCTCCTCAAGAGAAATCGATGAGGTGTCGGTGTCCGAAGGGGTCTGCGCGCGGGAGAGTCCCGGTTGGAAGACCCCGACAAGAACCGCGAGTAAAAGGACTCTGAGTGGGGAACGGAGACTGAATTCTGGATTTAGGAGGCAATCATATCTCATGGGCGCACTGAAGCTGGGACGGGACTGGGTGCATCGCGAGGTGTAGCAGATGGCGGCCTGTACGGTTTGACGGCTGACCACCGATGGGCTCCGCCGTTATGGACGGTCGTACACGTCGTCGATGAAGTCCTTGAACCAGCGGGGCCGTGCAAGCAGCACATACGCCACCAAGAATGGAACAATGGGCACCATGAACAGCGTGAGGTCCAGGGCGATGAGGCCAAAGGCAATCAGCCAAATCTGTTGCTTGGAAATGGCAGGAAGATAGACCGTTAGCAGTGCACGGACTAAGTAGACGTGTCTCCGCGGCGAACGTTGCGCGACGGCTTCCGGTGTGGGGGCGCATGGCTCGGAAAGCCTTAACTTGGCCACCGACGCAACGCTTCCGACCGGAAGGTACAACTTGGCCGCCTCGTACGCCTCCGATGGTCCGCTGATCTCGCCCGCCTGGACCCGGTCCAGCGCGACCTTCCACACGGGAATGACCTCCCGCATGTGGTCGGCGTGGGTCTTGCCAGGGGGGAGCCGACCAAGGGGGATTCCGTGAAACTGCTCGCCCCTGTTGTTCAGCCGGAAGGTCACCCAGCCGGAGGGAATTGTATCGGGGGCGACGGCCGCAAACTAAGCGGATCCCGTCCCTACGTTTTCGGGGATGAAGGATGAGGTTTCTTCCCCTCCAGCCGCCCAGATAAGATTTAGGCAGATGTCGAGAGCGCCGACGAGGCCGCCTGTGGATTGGGCCCGGACCGTCGAGCGCTCCGACGGCCAGACCCCGCCGCTGTCTCTGGACGGCCTTTGGGGCACTGGGCCGTCCTTCGGAGGAATGGACGGCATACCTGGCGGAGATCTGTGACGACCCGTGCATTCGTCCGGAGGTGCAGTCGCTTCTCGATTCGGCCGAGAACGCCACCGCGTTCTTCAAAGACCTGGGGGCAGGGATGCTCGAGCGGTCCGCAGCGGCCTTCCGTCGGTCGTGGCGGCGTCGGCGGGCTCGGGCGTTGGAGGCAACTGCGGAGTAACGCTCCTCCCGGCACTCGTCGCGCAAGCGATTGAGAGGGATCCCGAGACCAAACAGGGACGGAGTAGAAATTGCCCGCTGGTTCCGATGAGGCTAGGCTTGACGCAGGATGTGGAAGCTGTATGGATCGGCCCATCCCAGCGACGAGCCCCGATCCACGCGTCGCGAGGTCTCGCGTCACGATGCACTGCCCACCGCCGCACTCCGATGGGCCCGGCTGATAAGCTTCCATTTTTCAGTCCGAAACCGATAGTAAATGACCGCCGCGGGCACGGCCGTTTCCACGAACAGCGTGCCGTAGAGGCCCCAGATGCCGAGGGGGGTGACCGCCCCGAGGTAGGCCAAGGGAAGGGCAAACCCGAAAAGCCCCAGGAGTTGGCCGTAGAAGGGCCAGGTCGTGTCGCCACTGGCGCGGAGCGGGCCCATGGCCCCGTTCATCACCCCCCAGAGGAGCACGCTCACGCAGGCCGCCCGGATGAGCGCGGTGGTTGTATCTCGTACTACCGCCTCAGACACGAAGAGGCCGCTCACGGGATGGGCCACCAGGAAGACAGCTACGGCGACCACCACGTACGCGGCCACCGTGAAACGAAGCGTATCGCGGGCATAGGCGTCGGCCGCCGGCTCGCGCCCGGCTCCCAGCGATTGCCCGACGAGGCTGCTGGAGGCGAGCCCGAAGCCCCAGCCGGGCGTGTTCATGAGGGCCCGCACGCGGAGTGCCACCACGAAGGCCGCCACCACGTCGGCCCCGAACAGGCCCACGATGGCGAGAAGCGGAAACTGCCCGCCGTTCTGTGCGACCTTTCGCAGCGCTAGGGGCGTCGAGATGCGGGCCAGGTGCCGGGCGTCCGGCCGGTTCCAGTAGGGGGCCCGCCAGTTGATCTGGACCGGGAGGGGCCCGATGCCCGGCAGTCGGCCCTGTGCCAGGCCCCAACCCAGGATGACCACCCCACCGATGCTACCAATTACGGTCCCCAGGGCCGCGCCGACTACCCCGAGGTGAAAGACAAAGATCAAGACCGCGTTCACCCCGACATTCACCACCGCGCCCCCGGCCCGCACAATCATCGGGGTCCACGCGTCGTCCGCCCCAATGAGGGTGCGGCTGCCGATCAGGTTGAGCGCCGAGAAGGGCATTGCCAGGCTTGCCACTTGAAGGTAACGGGTGCCGTAGGCGATAGCCTCGTCGCCCGTCCCGATGAGCCGGATCAGCGGCTCCGGGAGGGTCCAGAACACGACGACCAGCGGCAGGGTGACCAGGAGAGCCGCCACCACACTTACCCGCACCGCCCGCCCAATCTCGTCGTAACGCCCCGCCCCGTATCGTTGCGACACGAGGCTGATGGTTCCACCGGCAATGCCCCCCCCAAGCATGAAGGTCATCGTCCAGTACGGGACGCCGTAGCCCACGCCTGCAATGGCGGCCGGACCGAGGGCAATTCCCACCATGCCCACGTCGGCGGTGGCCTTCGACATCCGGGCCAGGCCCGTCACAATGCGGGGCCATGCGAGTTCGGCGATGCGACGGGCCCGCGATCGGTCGATGAGGTCTAGGCGAGCGAGCAGGCGCCCGATCTGTTCAATGATGGCGCGGACCGGGTTGAGCAAAGGCGCAAGACGGTGACCGATGAGGGGAGTCAAAACAGTTCCCGGGAGATGACCTCTCGTTCTTCTGGCTCTATCTCCCGACCACAGAGACTCGCACGAAATTGGGGTTGTTCGCTCTTAGAGGACTACACGGCAGGGAGCGACCGAGGAATAACCAAGTTCTGGCATTCCGCTCACGTGGTCTTGATGGAGGATGCGGAGAAGGGAAAGCCGGTACGCCCTTACGAGATCTTTTTCCCGATCACGCAGTCATGGGTCCACGATCTGTTGGAAGCGAGGATGGCTGCGGAGCGCTTCGAACCAAGGGTCCTTGGCCGCCGTGGCCCGGTACTGCGGCTTCTGTCGTACTGCCCGACTCAAAAGATCCAGCGCCTGCGTCTCCTCACCGAGTAGCAAGTACGCATGCGCCCGCTGGTAGGAGACGAGCGGGTTGGCCTCGCGGATGCGACGGAGAACAGCTCGTGCGCTGTCAGGATGTCCGGCGCGGGCGAGCACGGCGGCGACTTTGGCATGAGAGAGGGCCTCGTACAGGGCCTGCTTAGCCGGGCCAGTGCGCTCCCGAATTTCCTCCACGAGCGTCCACGCACGGTCTACATTGGGGGCGGCCGCGCCGGCTGTTGCCAGCAGTGTCAACTCGCAATTCTGGAACTCAACCAGTTTGGGGTACAGTCGTTGTCCGGTCCGGCACTGTCGTGCTGCGTCCGCAAAGTGTCCCGTGTTTAGGGCCGCGTAAAACAACTGGTGGTGCGTATCGGACGGAATGCGGAGGTAGGCGTCGGCCTCGTGGGCCCGTTCCGCGTAATAAAATGCTTGTTGAAAGTCGCCCCGGTTCTCAAGCAGCAGTCGACTCAGGGTATACATGGCCCGGGCCGCTCCCGACGACTCCCGAATGGCGCGGTGGAGGTCCTGTTCTGCTTGGCGCACCAGCATTCGGCTGCGTTCTGGATCGTCAACATGCTGGGCGAGCCAGAAGCGAAGTTGACCGCGCGTGGTGCGGGCCCCGCTGTCGGCAGAATCCCGCCGGAGGGCCTCGTTGGCGTATGCAATCCGCCGGCGCACGATGTCTCGTTCCCGCTCCCCCCAGTCCAGCGCGTATGGGTCTACCTGCACGGTGGCGAGTCGGGCCCGAAGGGCAGGGGGCGCACTCCAGTCTGGATCGAGGGCGCCCGCCTGGTCCAACAGCGAGTCCGCCTGCGCGGCCAGATCAAGCGCCGCGGCCAGTTGGTCTTCGCGCTCCAGCTGCCTGGCGTCCGCATGGAGCCGATCGGCACGCTCGACGAGGCGCCACGCCGTGACGCTTTGGGTCTCGGCCTGCCACGAGTCGAGTTGTATTTCCCGCCCCAGGCGTTTTCGGAACAGTCGCGACACCTCGCGGGCGAGGTCCTTCTGCAACGCAAAAACCTCCGCCGCAGGCCGCCGGATCATCTCACTCATCAGGTGCGACTGGGTCTCCCCGTCAATCAGTTCCACATGGACCGCGAGGGAGTCCGCCACCGGCTGTACGCTACCCGTAATCAGGCTTCCTGCCTGTAGGCGCTGGGCAATGCTATCGAGTGGAGGCGAGGCCTCGCGATATGGCTCCACGCCGTGTTGAGAAATGACCTGGAGGCCGTCGACCGTTGTCAGGCGGTGGTTGAGATGTTCAGTGAAGCCGTCGGCAAAGGCGGTGAGGGTGTCTCCGGGGCTATTGTCTTCGAAGTAGAGCACGGCCACCGTCGTTGGGGCAAGCCTCTCAGGTCGTTCGCCCGCGTTGTCGAAGTGGGTCACGTCTTTGCGCGGACTGGGGCCACCAGGGCCTGCAGAGAACAATCCGGAAGGGGAAACCAGTCCCAGGGCCCACGCGAGCCAGGCCACCCCTGCGGCCCCCACCACGAGGAGCGCCAGGAAGCCAAGCGATGACAGTGACTCCGGAATCCAGGCTCGTGGACGCCGTGGGATCGGGGCGTGAGGCGGTCCCGACTCTGTTCGGACTGCCTGAAGCGCTTGGAGAAGGCGCGCGGCGGACGCCGGGCGATTCTCGGGCGCCTTTTCCAGGCATTGACCCACGAGCTGGCTGAGCTCGAGGGGCACGTCGTCCCGCTGCTCATGGAGGGGCGGAGGGGCCTCCTCGAGAATTGCACGGAGAACCGCAGGGGCGCGCTCGCCCGTGAAAGGACGCGTGCCGGTAAGCATTTCGTAGAGAACCACCCCCACGGCCCACAAATCGGACGGCGGGCCCACCGGCTTGCCTGTTGCCTGCTCCGGACTCATGTAGGCAGCCGTTCCTAATTGATGTCCCGGCTCCGTCAGGCGCGTGTCGGCGGCCGCCTTCGCAAGCCCAAAATCCAGAAGTTTCACCTCGTCGGAAGCCGTCACCATCATGTTTGCGGGCTTTACGTCTCGGTGGACGATGTCAGCGTCATGAGCCTGGGCCAACGCCGCGGCGATCTGCTTCGCATAGCGAATTGTCTCCTCCACCGGGAGCGTGCCTTCCCGCGCCAGGGTTTCCTTCAGCGTCTCGCCTTCGTAGTACGCCATCGCAATAAAGCGGTGGCCTGCCTCCGAGGTGGCAATCTCGTAGATGGTCGCGATGTGCGGGTGGTCGAGGGCCGAGGCTGCCCGAGCTTCCCGGACGAATCGCTGCTCGCCTTCCTCGCTCGCGGCCAGGTGTGGCGGCAGAAACTTCAGAGCCACCGGGCGGTCGAGTTCCGGGTCGCGCGCCTTGTAGACTACGCCCATGCCGCCCCCGCCAAGATGTGTCTCCACGACGTACCGTCCCACCGTTTCCCCCTCCAGATCTAGGGGATCGGGGGTTCGGAGGCCTTGCGTCGGCGGATCTCGACTAGAGGGCTCTTCGTCACCGGCATCGGGCAGCGCCGCGGCCAGGCGTCCAAAAAACTCTTCAGCTTGCGTCTCTGTGTCCAACAGAGAGCGGACCTCCTTCCGAATCGCTTCCTCCTCACAGGCTTCTTCGAGGTACGCCGCACGTTTCTCAGGAGGCATCGCACGTGCCTCCTCAAAGTGCTTCCCAATCTTGTCCCAGCGATCTTCGGCCACGGCCTCTGTCGGTAGTATGAACGCTGTTGGCGGGATCGGGGCGGGCAGGTGCCCTAAAAAGAGGATTCTGGGGCCGAGAAGGCATCGTCGGACTCGGGATTGCGTTCGGCGTCAGTGTCGTTATCGGGGGGCGTTCCTCCGCTGCGAATCCGTTGCATCTCGCGGTAGAGCCAGGCCTTGGCCTGTTTCCAGTCTCGGCTCACCGTAGCCGTGGACACGCCTAGGGCCTCGGCGGTCTCTGCGATGGTCATGCCGCCAAAAAACCGGCACTCGACCCCACGGGCCGCGCGGGGATGTGTCTCTTCAAGTCGCTCCAGGGCATCGTCAAGGACGAGGAAGGCCTCCGCGTCCTCCTCGCTCATCGCCGCCTCTTGTCCTAGCTTCTCCCGGAGCGCCTCCAACGAAAGACGAGGGGCATCGCCCCCACGCTTCTCAGCCCGCGTCCGGCGAGCGTGGTCAATCAGGACCTGTCGCATCGCCATCGCGGACACTGCAAAAAAGTGCGACCGGTTCTTCCACGATCGGTCGTCCTGCCCAACGAGTTTGAGATATGCTTCGTTGACCAACGCTGTGGTTTGGAGGGTTGGGTCTCCCTTCCACCGCCGCCGTTGTCCACGGGCTCGCTTTCGCAACTCCCCATAGACGCGCCCAAAGAGAGCCTTCTCCGCCGCATCACTGCCCTCACGCAGGCGGTCCAGAATGCCCGTGATGTCCCACGGAGACTGCGACTGTCCCGATGCCTTTTCGTGAGAGGGACGATCCGTCATGGCAACCACCCGTTCTGTGAGGAAAGAGTGAAGAAGGTGGTACGCGTCACTCCTCGTGATAAACGCGGGTGTGATCTCCCGTGGCTAGCAGATGAAGGGCCGATGGAAGAAAGAACAGGCGAACCGAACGCTTCCCATTTTGACCCCGGCCTTCATCCTCGTCAGAACCCATTACTTTAAAGCAAAGGTGAACATTATGTTCGCAAAACCCAGGAATCACGCCCTCATTCGCTCCCTCACGAACTCCCCACGCGCACTCCGACTTCTGCTTCTGGCCGCTGTCCTTCTCGCAGGAATGGGCTTCGGTTCAGCAGTGCCGGTTTGGGCGCAGGCCGACGGCGAGTCGGCGGTGCCAGCCTCCGTCCTTGAGAATGCTCCGGCGTCCTCGGCCGATGCCTGGACCGTCATGAATGCCTCCCGACGGGTTGGTTTTGGCACCTACGCTGCAATGGTCCTTCGCGGGGCCGACCCAATCACCAAGCAAGCAGCGATGCGGGATCTCATTGTCGTGGCTGGTTCCAATCGGGGACGGGTGAATCTATCGCCCACTCTGTCGCCGCTTCTGAACATTGTGGAGCATGGTCGAGGCGTTGAACACCGTCTCATGGCGCTGCAGACCCTCCACCTCATCGGGACAGATCATGCCTCTGAGGCGCACTACCGACGCACGATGGAGAAGCTTTACCGGATTACACGAGAGGCGTCTCCGAGTCGGGTCCGGCGGACCGCCGTCGCAGTCCTCACCGACTTCTATGGAACCGTGGGTGACAACTGAACATGCTGTGCCCAACGGTGCTTCGATCTACGGACTGGGCGTCTGTTGGATGCTTCGCAGAAGGGCTTGAAGGGGACTGGCATCATGCCAGTCCCCTTTCGGCCGTTGGGGATCCACGGAAAGGCCGTCGCGAATCGGGAAAGAACGTTCCTTTACGATCGGCGACCAATCTCAATCGTGAACGATCAGAATCGGGTCGATGAGTCCCCCGGCATGGGCTTCGATCTCGTAACGGTGTACACTATTAGGGGCGGCGTCGCGCCGAACCGTAATGCGTGGAGGGCGATCCGGCGCTACTGCGATTTCCTCGCCGGCCGGAATGGACCGGAAGAGGTCCGTCTCGGGACAGATCGTGAACTTGGCTTGGTCGCCCGCCACGACGAACAACACCCCGTCGCCGGGCCGTACAGGAAGAACGTCTGGGGTTGCGAAAGGAGACTGCTCCGCTTCGTTTACGATAAAAACGTGATGCTCATCGGTTGAGTGGGTCATGGGCTCGTTGATGGTCATGGGGCGAAGTGAAGGCGGACGAGGGGACTCCACCCGGCGCGGATGACCCTCAAAGCCAGTGTTCTAAGGGCGACGTTTCCGGAGAGATGCGCGAGTACAGTCGCTGAGTAACGCCCGCACATTTCATTTAATGGTATCTTCGATAAAGGTTCGCTCTGGGGCAGAGTACCGCCACGGTTCTCTCGGCGCGCGCTCAGTGGGCGTTAGAGAGATCCGTGGTAGGGCCCAGCCCCAGGGAGGACTGGGCAAATCCAGCCCGCCTTACGGGCAGGCCTGTTACGTTTTGCCTATTCTGCCGCGCCAGGCCGCGTCCGCCGAAAGACCTCCGCGTCCGGTGCGTTAGGTCCCCAAGAAAAAATCTCCAAAGTGCACAGGTTCGCATGCTCACCGTCTACGCCTTCGTAGCCCTCACACTGGCTGTTGCAGGCCTTCTCGCCCGTACCTTTAAGGTTGTGAAGGAGTACGAGCGGGGCGTCAAATTCACGCTCGGCCAGTTCGAGGCCGTCATGCAGCCCGGGTTGCGCACCGTCATTCCATTTGTGCAATCCTGGGAACGGGTGGACATGCGCGTGAAGGCCGTGGATGTGCCCCGCCAGGAAAGCATCACCCGCGACAACGTGACCGTGGAGATCGATGCAGTGATCTACTACCGGGTCCGCGATGCCAAGCGGGCCATCTTGGAGGTCGAAGAATACATGTATGCGGTGCAGCAACTGGCCCAGACCACCATGCGGAATATCGTTGGGGAGGTAGACCTCGACGCACTGCTGGCCGAGCGGGAGCGCATCTCACGACAGATCCGCGAGATCATTGACGAGGCCACCGATCCGTGGGGAATTGAAGTGCAGTCCGTGGAGCTGAAGGACATCATTCTGGCGGAAAACATGAAGCGCGTGATTGCCCGGCAGGCGGAGGCCGAGCGGGAGCGCCGTGCCGTTACGATTCAGGCGGAGGGCGAATTGGAGGCAGCCCAGAACATGGCCGATGCGGCCAGCATCCTGAACGCAGAGGAGGGGGCTCTGCACCTACGTACGCTGCAGACCCTCAACAGTCTAAGCAGCGACGACTCCAACACGGTCATTTTTGCGGTGCCGGCCGAAGCACTCCGAGCCCTGGAACGCATCGGTGCAGCGTCCTCCGACGCAGCCGCATAAGACCCCTCGCCGTCCCCCGTTCGTTTCATTCATGCGTTCCCGTTCCATGTCCGCCGTCGCCCTACTCCTGACCGTCTTCTTCGTACTGCCTCCCGGCAGTTCCGGCACCGACCCCGCCCCATCTGCCGCCGTCCACTCTCGGCCTCCACTGCTTGTCATGTCCGACTCGCTTCCCGAGCCCAGCCCTGACCTCTCCCCACAGGAAGTCGTGCGTCTGCAGGTAGATGCCCTAGGCACCAACGACGTGCCCCACGAGGACGCAGGCATTGAGGCGGCCTTTAATTTTGCCTCGCCCGCCAACAAGCGCTCTACTGGTCCCCTGCGTCGCTTCCGCCGGCTCTTTGAGACCCCTGCGTACCGCCCCATGATTGACCACCGCAGTGCCCAATACAGCGAGCCTCAGGTGGAGGGCAAAATGGCTCGGATTGGTGTCATTCTGCTGACAGACCAGGGTAGGCAGGTTGGGTATCTGTTTCGCCTCTCCCAGCAGCCGGGTCCCCCAAACGAGGGCTGCTGGATGACCGATGGAGTGCGTCGGGTGCCTGTTCAGGATGCTGGTCGCCGCGAAATCTGATGGCTCTCAGTTAGGGCTACACGTACCCTCAGTCTTTTGCTCCCTAGAAGGCCGGGATAAAGCGCAGTAACGTCTATGCAACGCAGGGAACTACTAAAACTTTAGGTTCTACTGACCCTTGTTGAAAACGGAAGTCAGAGGGTGTCCTTTTTGCCTTTGGCGGGCCCCTTTTCGGGACTGGAGCTGTGGCGAAGCGCCTGTCCGCCGCTCGTCAGGACGACATCCTGACACCCATCTCAGCACAGGTCCAGCCACGGTCCTTGCCACCTCATGCTCCTGCCCACAATCTCTCAGTGTCCTTATGTCCTCGCCTCGTGTGTCGTCGCTAGTTCCTCAAGCCCCGTGGTCAAACGGGCTGAGCGTCGCGGTCGTCGTCCTAGTCCTTGGGCTGGGGCTCGCGGCCTGCGACTCAGATGGGGGGCCTCCGCCCTCCGATCTGGATGGCATGTATGTCATCAAGGAAATGAGATTCACCGTCTCGGGGGTGAACAACTTTGACATCCTGCAGGACACGCTTGTGGCCGATACGACCGGTCCGAGTGCGCCCCGTATGGAATTCTTCGGGGAAGACGCTACGGTGAATCTGATTTATCGGCTTGAGGGTAGTGACGGCCGGTCAAGTATTGCTGGGGAGTTTTCGACCGGAAATAATCGGGTCAACGTCGACTTTAGTGACGTTAGTGAGGAGCGACGGTTCGGCGGCATGGTGCCCCAAACGTTTCGAATGCAGCGGCGAAATGACGGCAATCTCTTGGAGGCCGATCAACAGGTCCGAGGGGTAGACCTTCGAGACTACTCGCCGGGACGCTACGGCGGTCTTACCCAGCCTGTGGACGGGACGCTCCGGCTCCGGCTGGAACGCGTACAGTGAATTGTGTCTGTGTCCGCGGCTTTTCTTTCTGCTTTGCTGGGGCGCCTCCGTATCGTCCGGCTGTTGCCTCGTCGTAATCACTTCCACCAACGGTCACTCTCATGACACTGCTCGGCTTTTCTCATTTCTCCTCCGAGGGGCCTTTCCGTGCCCCATTTTCGCACGCCGCATCGATTGGACTTCTGGTCCTGCTCTCTGCGATGATGGCACAGCCTGCCGCGGGGCAGTTTCGCGATGTTGGATATACGTTCGAGCCGACTGTGCAAGGGGTTCTTCAGGAAGATAATGCGGCCTTCGAGAGCGAAGAGCTTTACGGCGGCGCTCTGGGGTTGAGCTTTGGCCGCTACTTTCAGGCCAGTGTCGAGTATCTCGTCAATACGGGCCTGACGACGAACTTTTCGAACATTGACCGTCTGGATGGACTCATTGACCGCGATCTTGATGTTCGGCGCTACGGACCCCGTCTCCGGTTCAATCTTTACGACCGACGCGTCATTCCCTACGTCACGCTGGGAAGTGGCGTGCTCCGGTTCGATCCCGAAGGGGAGGAGGCTTCGCGCACCATTTACGGGAGCGTAGGGGGCGGTATCACATTCAGCGCCTACGACCGCTACCGGATCTCGATTGGGGGGGATCTGCTGGGCTATCGCTATGACCCAGTGGCCACCTTCTTGGGGCCGGAAGGAGCGCAGGACTTTGAGACGGGCACGGAACTCGTATATTCACCGGCCCTGAGCGCGTCGGTTTCGCTCTTTCTAGGGGGGCGTTCCCTGGAAGAGCAAACCGCCGTGGACCGGGCCCTCCGTGAGCAGTTTGGCGGGAGTAGTTTCTTGCGGGGCGTGCGGCTGTTCGTGAATCCCTTCCATGGTCGAATCGAGTTTAACGATGCACTTGGCTTCCCCAAGGATCAAAACGTGGCTGGCATCAATGCAGGCGTGTCGCTGGGTCCCTACGTGGGCCTTCGAGGGTTCTACTGGCGGGGGACAGAGGGGGGGGCAGTGAGCGAGGACATCGTGGGCGGGTTCGACAAGATTCAGATGTACGGAAGCGAGCTTCAACTGCGCCTGAATCTGGACCTCGGTCAGGGCTTTGTGCCCTACGCCAAGGTGGGAGGCGGGTACCTCGATGTCCTCGAGGGTTATCAGGAGGATATTCCCTCCGGGACCTCTCCGCCGGCGGACCGCTTCTTCGGCATTGGCGGCCTTGGACTGGAGGTTCCACTGACCCAGTCCGTGAAGCTGTCCGGCGGTGCCCGCGGTCTGGTTACCGACAATCCGAATCAGGTGGAGGCGGGCGACCCTGGAGACCTCTACGGAAGCCTGATGTACACGGCTGGCATCCAGTTTCGACTGGGAGGCGGAGCGCGGCGGTCCACACCGGAGGCCCCCGAACCCACGCCGGTTTTTGTGCCCGCGGACAGCCCTGACACCACCGCTCCCACGGCCGAACCGACTGGGGAGCCCCCGGTGGCGTCCGATGCCCCCTCTGAGTCGGAGCGGCTCCGGGCACGCGTTGACTCGCTGGAGACTGTACTCGCCACTCTGCAGTCCAATCCGCCTCGACAAGCCCCGCCGCAGGACGGGGCGGGCCGACAGTCCCCGGCGGACACGATACGCGTTGCGGGACCGACGGGCCGCCCCGTGGAGCGTTCCCGACAGGTGATGATGGTCCCGGTGCCGGAACAGGGTGAGATCTATGTCCGGTTTGGAGAGGGAACCGCCTCCGAGGTACAGACAGCCCCCGCACCGCAACCCTCAACGTCGGACGCCTCCGAACAGAGACCCGGAACCATTGAGGACCGTGTTCGGGAGGCGCTTCGACAAGGGTTGCAGCAACAGGCCCCGGCCGACACTGCTCAGGGCCTTTCGGATGCGGACATTGAGCGTATGATTCAGCGCACAGTGCGCGATGTGATGGGGCAACGCCAGGAGGCAACCACCCAGCGCGAGTCCGCCCAGACCCAGCAGGTACAGCGCCTGCAGGAACAGATCGACGAGCTTCAGCGCCAGTTGCAGCAGCAGCGCACCAGCGCACCGGAACAGCCCCAGCGCACTGCGGCCCCGGCTCCCACGGATCCTGGCGATGGCGTGCCGTTTTACCGCGAAACCCTGGGGCGGCCCCTGACCTACCTCGTCCCCATTGCTGGCTACCGTGGGGGAGAGGGGACAAACCAGTTCCAGATCGGTGTGCGGGGGGATTACCGGTCCACGCCCACTTCCCGGTTGCACTTTGTGCCGGAGCTTAGCTTCGGGCTTGGTGGCGGAGAGGTGTCGCCCACCATTCTCCTGAATGGGGCGTACAGCTTCCTGCGGTCCACGACGACGGACTTTGTGAGTGCGCCCGTGGAGCCCTACGCGGGAGCCGGGGTAGGCATTGCGAGCCTCGGCGGTTTCACCTTCGAGCCGGTTACGAACCTCATGTTTGGCTTGGACTACCGCTTCTCGAACAATCAGCTCGTGTTCCTGGAGTACAGCGCGCTAGACTTCTTCGATACGAGCCGAGTCCACGTGGGTGTTCGCGTTCGGCTTTAGGAACGCGATTCTGTACCCCCGCTTCCTCGCAGACGCGACGACATTCTCATGGGACGAGCGATCACTTCAGTATTGCAGAGGGCCTTTCGCTGTAGAATAGGAAGCCTGTTTGGGGTGGTGGTCGCTGCGGTCTTGATCGGCGGTGGGGGGGCACCACGGGGCGCGGAGGCACAGAGCATTTCGGTGGACACCCAGCAGGTGCGTCCGCCCGCCCTGGAGCAAATCCGCCAGCGCATCCGGGACATCCACCGAACGCCCACGCAGTGGCGCCGCCCCCTGGACGTTCGCCCGTCGGCGTCTGCTACGCCAACCACCTCGCCTGAACTACGCGGGAGACGCTCATCCCAGATTGACCGTCCCCGACAGACGCTGCCTGGTCTCAGCCAAGCCGACCTGGAGCGGGTAGAGCGTCGGCTCCAGGCGTTGATCCGGCAGTATCTGTCGAATCAGTACGGCTCGGAGGTCCCGGCCGGCCGGGTGGCCGACCGGTTCGTATTCCAGCCCTCCGCCCCCGCTCGCGTCGGGAGACCGTCTCCCGACCCCGACACGGTGCGTATCGGTGAGTCCCGGTCCGATTCGGTGCGGATGGCGCGGGACACGGTTCGCCAGACGCGGATTGAGCGGGTGGAGCGCCAACTGCTTGACACCGGCGTCTTTCGCGCCTTCGAGGTCAATTTTGCCTTCAATGAGAGCACCTTGCAGCCCCGGGCGGCCCGTACCCTCGACGCTGTAGGCGCCGTGCTACGCCGCTATCCTGATCTCCGCATCGAAATTTCCGGCCATACCGATGCGGTGGGGGGCGATGCATTCAATCAGGAGCTATCGGAGGCGCGGGCCGCGGCCGTCCGGGCCTACTTGGTCGACCAGTTCGGAATCGCGTCCGACCGCCTCTTGGCGCGTGGCTACGGCGAGGCCGAACCCGTCGCCTCCAATCAGGAGCGGGCCGGCCGGGCGCTCAACCGCCGTGTTGAGTTCCAGGTCTTGAATCCGGAGGCCGCACGGTCCCTCCAGCGTGGGACAGAACCCTGAGGAACGAGGGGACGTTCATGGTGCCCGAAAGAATGTTTGGCACCCCTTGCTACCGCATGGCCGACTCCGAGAGCGACCTTATTCCGCACGATCCCGAGCCGAGGGTAGGACTGCCCCCCGGCTCCGTCGTGTTTGTGGGCGAGGATCGCACCCATTCAGTCGAGTTTCGGGTCCTGGAGTACGGGCCCGAGCATCTGATCGAAACCACGGAAGAGCGCGTGGAGGAGGTGCTCAAGTACCGGGACACAACGCCCGTCACGTGGATCAATGTGAGCGGGGTCCACGACGAATCAGTGATCCGGACGCTCGGGGACCATTTCCACGTTCATCCCCTCGTGCAGGAGGACATCGCCCACACCGGGCAGCGTCCCAAGCATGAGGTGCACGACGACTATCTATACCTCGTCGTGAAAATGGTTTACTTCGACGATCGGCGGGATGGTGAACTCCGGGCTGAACAGGTGAGCCTCCTGGTAGGCGAGCGGAACATTATCTCGTTTCAGGAGGACCCCGGAGACGTATTTGAGCCTGTCCGTAAGCGGATCCGCAACGGCCGTGGGCACATTCGCGACCGGGGGCCTGATTACCTGGCCTACGCCCTTCTCGATGTAATTGTAGACCATTACTTTGTCGTCCTGGAGGCCTTTGGGACTCGCACCGAGAACCTTGAAGACGCCATCGTGGAGGAAGCACCGTCGGACCTGGAGGACGATATCCACGATCTCCGACGCGACCTGATCTTTATGCGCCGAATGACTTGGCCGATGCGGGAAATCCTCTATCAGCTCGAACGTCTCGACTCTCCCCTCTGGGCGGACACCAATCAGCCCTACGTGCGCGATACCTACGATCACGTGGTGCAGGTGCTCGACCTTGTCGAGGCCCTCCGCGACACGGCGAGCGGACTCCACGATCTACACATGACGTCCATCAGCAACCGCATGAATGAAATCATGAAGGTGCTGACGATCATCGGGACAATCTTTATCCCGCTCACGTTCATTGCGGGCATTTACGGCATGAACTTCGAGTACATGCCGGAACTGAAATGGACGTGGGCCTACCCCGTCGTATGGGGCCTGATGATCATCCTCGCCGGCGTTTTGCTTTTGTACTTCCGACGCCGCGAGTGGATCTGAGAATGGAGGATCTGCAAGGGGCTGCTCCGCGGCGCGGTGGGATAGCGGCTGGTTCTGCGTAGGGACGGGAGGGTGCTCACTTCTCATCATCCACAATTGCTTCTGTGTTTGATTCCGATCTGGCCAACGGGCCCGTCTACGAACGAGGGGATGCTCTCGACGAAGTCCTGCCGCGTCACGCCCGCGGCGACGGTCAAGACCGAGCGACTGAGACCGGCGAAGACCGCGACGATATCTATGCCCTTTCCAAGGAGGAGTACTGGAACTGGCTGGAGGCGTTGATCGAAGACGGAAGCGTGCTCGATGAGCACCTTGATGACCTCCTGGAGGAAGTGTACGATCTGGAGCCCGCGTTCTACAGCCCTACGGGCCGTCGCCGACTCCAGGATCTCCTCCAGCGACTGCACGAGGTGCGCACGTCTGTCCGTTCGTTTGAGCGAGATGTGGAGCAGCTTTCCTATGCCTTCGCCAAGACCGACGTGATGGAGGCCGGAGGGGCCGACAACGCAGAGCTCGTTCTCACGAGCATCAAGCGCACGTACGATCGCGCCTACGACCTGTGTCTCTACAAACTGGACCGAATGAGCGACGCCTGGATTACGGCGACCAACATTCTGATCAGCCTCACGATTCTGGTAGTCACCATCCTGTTCTGGATGGAATTCCGATAGTGGGAAGTCGCCCGAGGATTCACAGTGTCCCGGCTAAATGAAGTCGACCGTAACGCCGACGGAGAGCACTTCTTTCAGCTGAATGGCATCGCTGGTGTTTTCGTCGAAGAGAGCGACGAACTCAAAGTTGGTCGTGAGCCAGCTGTTAATCCGCATCGTGATAAAGTTTTCCCAGAGCGCATCGGGGGGCTCTTCGATCTGGCCCACAGAGAAAAAGACCGTCGCGCTCGACTGGTAACGCACGTTTTCGGCAATCTGGCGGTCCACGGTGGCCGCAATTTCAGCCCCCGCTTCTACTCGGGCGAGCTGATCCGGATCGACGTCGTAGAGCACTCGCAGGTCCTCCTCACGGACCACGGTTTGCTTGGAGGCCGCGCTCAAGCTGACGGTGTACCAGTCCCGCGGAGCGTAGGTGAGTCCCAGGGTTTCGACGAACGTACCCGGGGCCAGGAAGGCAGAGGTCTGCACTGGGGGCTCGCGGCCCGCAAGCGGGTTTTCCGCCGGGAACGGGTTTTCTGTGTAGTCGAAGCCCCTGGCGAACTGGGTCCGTACGCGGGCGGAAACGGTGGGCTTGAACCGTCGGAAGAAGCCGGTGCCGGCGTAGCGAAAGTTGGACTCCAGCCGGATCAGGTCGTCCGTCTTGCGAATCGGTTCGTCTTCCTCGTCGGCTTCACTCGTCAGCAGCCCGAAGGCGAGGCGAAGGGAGTGTCTTTGAAGCCACCGTCCGTCGTCCTCCTCGGCCACCCCGTCGAGCGACGTGCCGAAGGACAGGGTGTTGAGGCCGCCCTCCTGCCAGTTGCGGTAGGCCGCCTGGGTGCCCGAGAATTGCCCCGAGAGCTCGTATTCAAAGCCCGTCGTATCGGCGGCTTCGGCCTCCGCATCCGACTGGGCGTGGGCGGGGAGGGGCGTGAGGAGCCCGACACAGGCAACGAGGGCGAACGTCGCGAGGGGATTAGAAAAAGAAAACGAGCGCATCTGAGTAGGACGCATTGGCAAAGAGGGGACTGAGTAGGGAGGACTCGATCCGGAGACGGGTCGAGTGCTTTCAGAATTGAAAAGTGAATCTATCCGCGTCTTTCTTCGAAGTCAACCCGCAAATCCCAAGATCCTGTCTCTTGCGCCGCTCTTTACGCCGAGTTTCCCTGGGAACGAAACGGTCCGTTCCGGCCTAGCGGCCAGCCGACGCTTCCGTCGCCGGTGTGTCCGGAAGGTCGGAGGTGCAGTGTGGGCACCGTGTGGCTTGTACGGGAACATCGGAAACGCAGTAGGGACACTTCTTGATAGAGGGGGGAGGCGTAGGGCCTTCGTCGGGCTCGCGGAGCTGATTGATGTAGCGGACCAGTAGAAACACCGCAAACGACACGATTAAGAAGCTGATCACAGCGTTGATAAACGTCCCCGCATTGAGGGTGACGGCCCCTGCCTCCTGGGCGGCCTGGAGCGTCGCGTACGGACCGTTCGGGGATCCTTCCTTCAACACGAGGAAGAGATTCGTGAAGTTGGTGCCCCCCGTGAGGAGGCCCAAGGGTGGAGTCAGCACGTCTTTCACCAGGGACTGAACGACGGTCCCGAATGCCGCCCCGATGATAATGCCGACGGCCATGTCGATCACATTGCCACGGATTGCGAATTTCTTATATTCCTCGAGCATAGGGGAGCAGTGAGTCAAGAAAGGAGAAGGCGGGTGTAGGTCGTTGTATAGTGGTGGGTCGGCGTCGGGAAGAATCCCTCAGAACCGAGGGGCGCGACGCGCCCGTTCAACAGGTACGGATGCGCGACACGGTTAGTCCTGGCGTGCCTCCCCCGCATCGTCGGGCGGTTCGGGGGTAGGTCCGGGCCCTTGACTCGTGGATTGGACCGGAAAGGGCGCGGTTTCGCTCCCGGTGTACAGCGTGCGGTGCGGGAAGGGGATTTCGATGCCGTGCTCGTCGAAAGCTTCCTTGATCTCTACTGGGATGCTATTGCGGAGGTCGAGAAAGTTCTCCGTCTTGGCCCACACTGAGAACTGGTGGTTGATGGCGGAATCGCCATAGCCCTGGAAGAGGATGAGGGGGGGCGGCTCCTCGAGGCACAGCGGATTGCGGTCGGCCACTTCGAGAAGCACCTCACGCACCTGGCGCAGGTCCTCCTTGTAGGCGACCCCCACCTGCAGGTCCACCCGTCGGATGGGAAACCGTCGCAGGTTGGTCACCTCCGACTTGATCATCGTTTCGTTCGGAATCCGCACGAACAGGTTGTCGAATGTGCGGAGCTTGACCGAAAGCAGGTCGATCGAGAGCACCTCGCCTGTGGTGCCACTCACGCGGATGATATCGCCCACGGCGAAAGGCCGCTCGCCCAGCAGAAACAGCCCGCTGATGACGTTCGAGGCCGAGGTCTGCGACGCGAAACCGATCGCCACGGTGAGAATACCGGCCGCCCCCAGAAGCACCCCCAGATCGAACCCCAACTCCATGAGCGCCGAGGCCGTGAACAAGCCCGCGATGCCGTAGAGGCTCGCCCGCCGAATGATCATGGCCCGCTGGGCGTCCGCATCCGCGAACAGACGGGCCAGCCCGTTCCCGGCGAGTCGGCCCAGCACGACCCCTATCCCAATCTTGATCGCGGCCTGGAGTACGTCCAGGGCACGCGGGCTAGTGATGTAATCAACAAAAAGGGTCCACCAGGGCTCCATGGCAGGGCACAGTCGATCATGAACTGGAAAACGCTACGAACCGAAGAGCGTCCCAACGGCACTGAAGGTACTCGTGAAAAGGCCCTTTTTCGAGGGCGCTCGCGGGGGCTGGATGCGATCGGCCTCCTGAGCCTCCGAGGGGGGACCGTTTCGAATTTGAATGTCGGCCCCGTCCTGATTTGGCGATCGAGTCATGGCCACCGTCTGCGTCCAGAGTTGGTGGGTCGGGGTTGTGTAGAGGGCGAGATGCTGCACGGGCAGTTGTACACGCTCGAGGGCGAGTGCGTCGGACGCTGCGTTTTTGATGCGAAGCGGGGTAATCGCGCGGTGATAACGGCGCGGGAGGTTCTCAAGTTGAAGCCGTCCGGCCGTCCGCGTGGCGTAGCAGTACTCACCCTCGACGGTGGAGGGACCGAACCACGTGTCGGACATCCGAAACGATGGTACCTCTTGGAGAAGGCGGTCCGACGCTGTGAGCCGGACCTGAATCCAGAGCGCGGTGCTTAGATAGAGGGTGACGGATTCTCCAGACGGGATGTGGAGGGGATGTTCGGGTCGTGATACCACCGGACGGTCGGCGAGGGCAGGCTGAACAGAAACGCGTGCCTCGGTCTGTCGAAAGCTGTACCGGCTAGTCTCAAGCGCCTCACCCTCCATCTCCGGGAGTGCAGCGATAGTCTCGGGCGGCAGGGGGTGCGACACACGGCTTCGGTTCAACATAGGATCGGTCGCCGTGGGGTCGGCGGGCGACCGGTGCAGAACGCGCCACTCCTGCGACGTACGGTATAGCCAAAGGGTTGTCGGTCCTACGATCCACCGTCCTCCAGTCTCCTCGTCGAGGGCAACAGGACCCCACCACGGCTCTGAGTGGTCGTCTGGGTCGGTGGTCTCCATACACGTTCAGGCGTGGCCGATGAGGCATGTCTTGAATGGAAGCAACATCTCCACAATAGCGGTCGCCAAGCGTTCCGGTGCGTCGTAGGGGAGAGGCGCTGGTTCAGCAAGCGTTCCCGACCCTGTCGTGGGGACTGTCTCCCATAGCAGAAGGTGCACCGGGGGCAAGACTACCCGTAGCAGTCCTCCGGACAGGGGCGAACCTTCCGTTCCGAGAGAAATACATCCCTCCGGTCGCCCACTCGATGCTCAGGTCGTATACGGTACAGTTTAGAGACAGCACCGCGGCAAACGGCGTCACCTCTTGATTCTCAACAATCGCCCCAGTGCTCATGGCTGATTCCTCGCCCGGACTCGATATTTCAGATGCGCGGTGTGCGTTTCACCGGTCCATTAAGGCCAACCTCAAAGCCTGGGCAGACGACATCGGCGAGCATCAGGAGTACGATAAATACATACCGCTTGCCCCCGATCTGCTCCGGCTCCTAGAAGGATTGGCCCTTGACGACGCGGTGCCGATGGCGCGTAAAGCAGAGATTGGGGTTGCCATTTCTTATGTCCTTGCTCCCATGGACACGGTGCCGGAGGAAATGGTCGGGCCATCCGGGTACGTCGACGACATCGGACTGGCCGCCCTGGTGGTGCAGCGGATTCTCGATGACGTAGGGCCGCAGGTGGTGCAGCGGCACTGGCGTCAGGAGGAGGACGTGGCCACGGTGGTAGAGGAAACACTGTCGTTTGCGAGCTACTCGTTGGGCCCGCAGATCTGGGAGACAGTCAAGAAGGACTTCGAACGACAATTGTGATTGTGGCAATCCGTCGTGTCGTGGCACCGGTTCGTCGACGGGGGAGAATCGCTTGGAGGTCCTGTCGGTCAAAGCGCCCCCACGAGGGGAGAACTTCGTTACCTCCTCGGACCGCTGAATTTTTCCGAACAACATCCTTTCTCCCATGCAGACCGCACAGGCAGAGCTTAAGAAAGACGCATCCAACTTCGACGATTACGCCCTTCTGGTGGGGCTCGTCCTTCTCGTTGCGTGGCTCGCAGTGCTATAGCAGGGCCCAATCCACGGCCGCAGATCCGAGATGGCCGTCGTGATCGTTCGTCCGATGACCCTGCTTCCATGATCGAAAAGCTTTTCTCCGGAGACGCTGCGTCTTCTCCCGGCGCTTCATCAGCGGATAAGTGGCGATATGTGCTGGTGCATGGGGTCCTGTTGTGGGGATATCCCGTGGGACTCCTTGTGTCCGTCGTGGATCTTTTCCCGCCGGCCATTCATGCCCCGGACATCGATTCCGGCCTGGAAGGCGTCTCTCTGCTGCTGGCCTGGACGGTGGCGGGAATTCTCTTTGGGATATGGCGGTGGCGAGATCGATGTGAAAATTGACGACTCAGGGCTTCCCCGGGGGACGATGCCGAGCAACCAGATAGGACAAGAGGTCGGGGTCGCGGTGGAATGGTATTTGAGCCACTCCATCACCGTTGAGCCGCTATCGCTTCGGTCACCTTCGGCCTGGGCGACAGGAGGCTTGCTCGACGCGTTTTGGACGGGCACACAGGCCAAAATGAAGAGGCGATCTGCCGGGGCGCTGGCCTCGCTCTGTTGTTGATGTGCCCGGTGACGCGTCGAGCACTGCGTAGGATTTTCCGCCCTGAACCCCTGCGGTCGTATGTCGCTTTTGTCCCTGCCCACCAGCGTCTTGTATCTGTGCTATTTGGCCGCCTTCATGGGGGCCACCCTTGTGTGTCTGGCGGCTGCCTGGCGGGCCCAGCAGATCCCATACGCGGAGACGCGCCGGAGCCTGACGACTTTCTTTCTCGCCAGTGGCGGATGGGCCGCCGCCTACATCGGGTTTCTACTTCCGTTCTCACGACTGGCCAAGAATTTTTTCTACCAGACGAGCCTAATCGTGGGGTTTGGGACTGTGTGGGCCTGGCTCTGGTTCTGCTCCGCCTACACCGGACGCGCACTTCACCGGAATCCCACGGCTCAGCGCTTTGCCGGCGTCGTCTTTCTGGCCGTCGTGGTCTTGAAGGTGACAAATCCTTTCCACGAGCTCTACTATACCCTCCAGCCGGCCAGTATTGAGGCGTTCGGGACTGTAGTCCAACACGGCGTTCTGTACTGGGTGGTCATGGGCGTGTCCTACGCACTGGCGACAGCGGGGTATCTCATGCTGTTCGAACTGTTCGTAACGACCGAGACCCAGACGGGTCCCCTTGCGGTTCTGACGACCCTAACGGCACTGCCGGCGGCCCTCAATATTCTTGGGCACGTGGAGCCCTGGCTGCAAGATTTCACCCACGAGCCCCTAGGGGTCGCGGTGTTCGCAGTAGGGGTGCTTTTTGTGTACACCTACCAGTTCCAGGCCGTCCGCCTGGCCGGAAGCCTCTCGGCCCCCACCATCATGCTGAGTACCGACGGCCGCATCCGGGACTACGGGCGGCGGGCCGCGGCCCTCTTCCCGGCACTGGATGAGCGCTCCGTGGTGGGGAAATCACTGGGCGCGGTGCTGCCGGGGCTGGCTGAGCGGCTTGGGGAGGATCAATCGCTGCTGGAGAAGGAGGGCGATGGGGCGGAGGAGGCCCCCCGGTACTACCGAATCGTCGAAACGGACTTTGGAGGGGGCGACAGTCAGGGAAGCCGAGTGGTGGTCCTGTCCGACATCACGGCGCGGGAACGTCGTGAGCGGGCTTTGCAGAGTCGGAAGGAAAAGGTGGAGGCCTTGTACGCCGCGGTAAACCGGCTCCTCCGGGCCCGCGACAGGGAGGGCGTGGGGGATGTTGTGCTCCAGCTCGTGAATGAGGTGTTTGGCTATCCGCTCGTTGGGGTGCGCCTGGCGGAGGAGGAGACGCTTGTCCCCATCCAGCATTCCCCGAAAGTATTCGAGCACATGCCGACCCGTCCCCCCGTAGACACCGGGGGCGACACCCTCATCGCAAAGGCATACCGGAGCGGCGAGCCGCGTGTCATCGACGATCTCTCCACCACCGACGGGCCGCTGGAGTACGGCCAGGCCCGTGCCGCGGCATTTTTCCCGATGGGGGAGTACGGCGTCATCTCGGTGGGGGGGCTGCGGGCGCACGACATGGATCCGTTTGATACCGGCCTTGTGGAGGTGCTGGCGGCCCACGCCGGGGTGGTGCTGGATCGTCTCGATCAGGAGACGGTGCTTCGAGAGGCGAAAGAAGAGGCAAAAGAAGCGAGTGAAATGAAGTCGGCCCTACTGGCCAACATGAGCCACGAGATCCGGACGCCGCTCACGTCCATCATCGGGTTCGCGGAAGAGATTAAGACCCTGGCCGATGGGCAGGACGGCCCGACGGCCCGGTTTGCCCGTCACATTGAAAACAGCGGACGCCGCCTGCTGGGCACCTTGGACGCGGTGTTGAATCTCTCACGGCTGCAGGGCAGTGGCGAGGGCGCTTCCTCTCAGCCGATCGATCTTACCGACATGGCCGACGGGGTTGCCAGTCAGTACCGCTCCGAGGCAGAGGACGAAGATATTCGGTTCCACACCGACACGACGAACGATCCGCTCTGGATTCAGGCCGACCGCGAGGCACTGCGCATTGCCCTGCAAAACCTACTTTCCAATGCGGTGAAGTACACCGAGTCGGGCGGGGAAGTATGGGTCCGGACGCGGGCTGACGCCCGCACGGCAGTTCTGGAGGTCGAGGATACCGGCATCGGGATGGAGCCGTCCCGGATTGATACGTTGTTCGACCCCTTCCGACAAGAGTCCGAGGGCGTGGGGCGTGAGTACGAGGGACCCGGGCTCGGGCTCGCGGTTACAGGGGAGGCGGTGGAAAAGATGGGGGGAACCATTGCGGTGGACACCGAGAAAGGAGAGGGGGCGTGCTTCACTGTGCGGCTCCCGCGCGCCGAGGCGCCCACAGAAGTGGAGGAGGCTGGCTCTCCGGTCCCCGCGTGAGGTGGGGGCATGGATGGGACCTCACGCACCAGCGATGGGAGAAGGACTCCCTGCATGCTTCACCCGGGACGCAGGCCCGTGGATCCCTCATTCACGCTTCCCGTTTCGGTGACTGTTTCCTCCGTGAACCAAGGCCTCCACCATGCGCACCGTTGTAGGCGTTCTCCTGCTTGTCGGACTCTTCGCCGGGTACCCCCATGCCGGCCTCGGACAGCAAGATGTCGAGTTTGGGGTCACGGTGGGGGGCAACTGGGTCACGATGGATTCCCCAGGCGCCAGTCCCGACGGCTACTTCTCATTTACGGGGGGATTTGTGGCGCGGCGGCCGGTGCTCGGGGGGCTGTCCCTCCAGTCCGAGCTTCTGCTGACCCAGCGAGGGGCAGAGATCGCAGCCGACAGTGCAGGGTCGATCGAGTATGGGGCGGTGTATCTCCAGGTCCCTCTGCTTCTGCATGTGGAGGCGCCGGCCGTCCAGTCCGTCGTCTTCCACGCCGAGGGCGGGGGGTACGGGGCGGTCAAACTCTTTGAGCGTCAAACACCGGGGAACGATATCAACGTGTCCCTCGACACCGGCGCGTCGTTTTTCCAACGGTTTGATGCGGGCATCGTGGCGGGGGGCGGGGCCTCCTTCACCATCGCGGGTCAGCCTTTTAACGTCACGGTGCGCCGGGAATGGGGGCTGCCCGATGTGGCCCGGGACCTCCAAGACCAGCCTTTTCCGGCCGCTCCGCTTCCGGACGAGGGAAAGACTCGAGCCTGGGTCGTGCTCTTGCGAATTGGGCTTTAGGACCGGTCGTTGCTCGGGGGGGGGGTCAATAACAGAACCCTCGCGGTCTCCTCAGGGCGTGTCGGCCCGAGCGTCCCGCAGAGAAGACTGTTACGGGGGCCGCCGTTCATTTGCAAAACGGCAGTCCGCCTCTTTTCTTAAACCAATCTCGCCCGGCGAATGGCCTCCAGGGCTGATCGTCAGGCACTGCAATGGGGCGGAAAACCGGTGGGGGCAGGAGCCGCGTTTGGGCCGTGGGCGAGGCGGCCAACAATGCCCGCGCCGCAGTCTAGACCGCTTTTGGTGACGATGTATCGGGTGTATGTACCTCAGTAAACTCGAACTGCAGGGCTTTAAGAGCTTTGCGGATGAGACCACGCTCACATTCGACCCGGGCGTGACCACCATTGTGGGACCCAACGGATGTGGCAAGTCGAACATCGTGGACGCCATCCGTTGGGTTATCGGCGAGCAGCGGCCCACCGTGCTCCGCTCGGAAAAGATGGAGAATCTTATCTTTAACGGCACGGCCGATCGGCGGCCATTGGGCATGGCCGAGGTGGAGCTCACCATCGAGAACACCGACGGCGTGTTGCCGACCGAGTACACCGAGGTCACTATTGGGCGGCGCCTGTTCCGCGACGGCACCTCGGAGTACCTGATGAACGGGACCACGTGCCGCCTCAAGGACATCACCGACCTGTTTATGGACACCGGCATGGCGGCCGATGCCTATTCGGTGATCGAACTGAAAATGGTCGACGAATTGGTGTCAGGCTCCACCGAGGACCGCCGCCGCATGTTTGAGGAGGCGGCGGGCATAACGCGGTACAAAATGCGCCGCCGTCAGGCCCTCCGCAAGCTCGATAGCACGCAGTCGGATTTGGAACGGATTCGCGACCTGACCGACGAGGTGAGTACGCAGGTCGAGCGTTTGGAGCGACAGGCCGAGAAAGCGCAGCGATACCGCGAGGCGGAAGACAAGCTGCGTCGTCTCGAGCTCCTTCTCGCGCAGGTCGAGTACAATCGGCTCGTGGAGCGGCAGGCAGAACTGGAGGCGACGGAAGAGAAACATGAAGCGCAGGCCGCGTCCCTGGCGACCGACGAGCAATCGATGGAGCGCCGGCTCGGGGCGTTGCGTGAGTCGTTTGAGGAGCAAGAGGCCACCGTGCAGCAGCGTCGAGAGGCGCTGCAAGAGCACCGGGCCCGGGTGCGGGAACTGGAGGCGGAGCAGCGGCTGCAGCGCGAACGCCTGACGCGGGCCCGCGAGGACCGTGACGACGCGAAGCAGGCCCAACAGGAGGCTCGCGAGCGTCGCGATGCCCTGACCGACGAGGTAGAGCGCCTGGAGAGTGCACTGGAGCAGGCGTGCCCCGCCCTCGAGGACGCCGAGGCGGCGCTGGAAAACGCCCGCGACGAGCGGGACACGGCGAAGGCCGCCGCGGATGAGCTTCGCGAAGAGGTGCAACAGCTCCGGCAGGAGGCCGAGGCCGCCGAGGACGAGCACGCAGAGCAGGTCCGCCGGCTTGACCGTCGCACCAACCGCCAGGAGTTGCTGGAAGAGGAGCAGGCCCGGGCGCAACAGCAGCTTGACGACCTCGCGGACAAGGCCCAGCGGCTCGACGACCGCATTGAGGAGGCCGAGGCCGACCGCGAGGCGGCCCAGCAGGCCCTGTCGGAGGCCCGAACGGCCCTCGACGAGGCCGAGGCCACGCGCGATAACCACGAGCAGGCCCTGGAGGCCGCGCAAGACGAGCTCCGTGACTTGGAGCGTCGCCGCGATGCCGCCGCCGCAGAGGTGGAGCTCCTGGAGGGCCTCGTGGCGAGCTACGACGAGTTTTCGGACGCCGTGCAGTTTTTGGCGACGGACGGTCCCTTCGAGGACCTCCGTACGGTGGCCGACGTGCTAGGGTGTGACGACGATGTGCGCGTGGCGCTCGACGCAGCCCTGGGCGCCCTTGCGTCCTGTGTGGTGGTGCCCACCGCCGACGCCGCGCAAGCCGCTATCGCCCGGCTCCGCGAGTCCGAGAAAGGCCAAACATCGTTTCTGGTGCTCGAGCGCCTTCCCGACACAATTCCGACGGCCCCGACGCCCGACGGCGCGACGGCCCTCCGCGACGCCGTCCGCACGGCGGGCCCCGACTACGATCCGCTGGCCGACGTACTTCTCCGTGACTGCTACCTCGTCGACACCCTCGATGAGGCCCAGGAGGCGGTGGACCACACCGACGAGTCGGTGCGCGTATTTGCCCGAACAGGCGAATGGATCGATGGCCGGGGCGTGCTGCGTGGTGGGAGCGTGCAGAGTGACGTATCCCCCGCCGCGAGTCGACTGGGACGCCGCGAGCAGTTGGAGCGAGCCCGCGAACAGCGGACCACACTGCAGGAGGCCTGCAACGATCAGGGAGAGACCGTGGCGGCGAAGCGGGCGGCACTCGAGGACGTCGACCTGGCCGTCTACGAGTCAGCGGTGGAAGAGGCGCACGCGACCCTCGCCGACGCTGAGCAGCGGCTGGAGCGACTCCGCTACGAACGCGAGTCGCTCGATGAGCGACGCACGGAACTCCAGGAGCGCCTGGACGGGATCGAGAACGAACTCGCTGACCATGCAACCCGCGTCGACACGCTCCGCGAGGAAGCACAGGCGGCCGAAGAGCGGATGAAAGTGCTCCGTCAAGACCGGGCCGAGGCTGAAGAGGCCCTCGCGGCGGCCGAAGAGCGCGAACGGGAGGCCGTCGATGCCTTTAGCGACGCACAGGTCGCGGCCGTCGAGGCCCGCAATCGGGTCGACAACCTGGAGCAGGACCTGGAGCGGGCGCGCGAGCAGATTGACGAGATCGACCGCCGGACCGGCGAGCGCAACGCAAAGATCGACCGGCTCGACGCGGATATAGAAGAGGCCCTCGATACGCAGACCGAACTTGACGAACAGATCGAGGCGCTCCGTGAGGAGCGGGAGACGCGTGACCAGTCCCTTGAGGAAGCGGAATCGGTTCTGCAGGACACCAAGGCCGAAATCGAGGAGGTAGAGGATCACCTTCGGTCCCTCCGGCAGGCGCGGGAGGAGGCCCTAGAGAAGAAAAACCAGACTTCTGTTTCGCTCGCGGAGGTAGAGACCCGCACGCAGGACCTTCTCGACAGCATGGCGGCCGACTTCGAGCGCGACCTGGCGGACGACCCGGTGTCGATCCCCGACGATTTCAATGAGTCCGATGCTCAGTCTGAAGTGAAAAGCCTGCGCGGCACCATCAACGCCCTCGGGGATGTGAATCCGCTGGCCCTGGAAGAGTACGAGGAAGAGAAGGAGCGCCTTGACTTCCTGCAGGAGCAGAAAGACGACTTGGAAGCGGCGGAAGATACCCTGCTCGACACGATTCACGAGCTCAATACGAAGGCCTCCGAGCGGTTCATGGAAACCTTTGAAGAAATCAAGGGCAGTTTCGGTGACATCTTTACTGAGCTCTTTGGGGAAGGGGCCTCCGCAGAGCTCCAGCTGGAGGATCCCGACGACCCTATCGACTCGGCCATCGAAATTGTGGCTAAGCCGCGCGGAAAGCGGCCGGTTACGCTCGACCAGTTGTCCAGCGGCGAGAAGGCCCTGACGGCCACGGCACTTCTTTTTGCCATCTACCTCGTGAAGCCCAGTCCCTTCTGCGTGCTCGACGAGGTGGACGCTCCCCTTGACGACGCGAATGTGGAGCGCTTTATGAACCTCGTCCGCCGCTTCGAAGATGATACGCAGTTCGTGCTCGTGACCCACAATCAGCGCACGATGGATCTCTCGGATCGCATGTACGGGGTGACCATGGAAGAGCAGGGGGTCTCGACGCTGGTAGGCGTTGAGTTTGACGAAGCCGCGGAGCTGACGGGATAAGATTGCAGGGCCGGACCCCGGCGCCAGTAACGACGGTCGCGAGACCTAACCAATCAGCCATTCGTTTCCATGGAGGAGGGCCTGCGCGATACCTTGCTGTCGTTGGGGAATACTGTGGGTGGCGCCCTGCTCATGTTGGTTGGGGCGGCCGTGCTCGGGGGGCTCCTCTACGCGGCGGTCCTCTGGGGATTGCGCCGCGTCACTTGGGGCACCCGTTGGGTCTTGCCCGTTCGTGGAGCCTTGCTGCGATGGATCCGTGCCCCGCTTCGCCTCCTCGTGCCCGTGTTGTGCGTCTACGCGGCACTCCCGGTCGTTCAAGGGGTCCTCGGCCCGCTCCGCTCGTTTGTTGCGGGCGGGCTCCACGTTGCGTTCGTGGTAGGCGTCACCTGGGGACTCCTCGCGCTCCTTCGCGCCGGGGAGGAAGCCATCGGCGACTACTATACCACCGATACGCCGGACAACCTGAAGGCGCGCAAGGTGGTGACACAGGTACGCATTCTGCGGCGCATCGTGGCCACCGTCGTGGTCGTCCTGGCGGTTGGGGTGCTGCTCATGCAGTACGAGCCCTTTCGCGAGCTAGGCACCGGCATCCTGGCCTCTGCCGGCATTGTCGGCATCGTCGTGGGAATCGCCGCCCAGCGCACCCTTGGCAACGTCGTGGCGGGCATCCAGATTGCACTCACCCAGCCCATTCGGGTCGATGACGTGGTGATTGTGGAAGGGGAGTTTGGGTGGGTCGAAGAAATCACACTCACCTACGTGGTGGTACGCGTGTGGGACCGACGCCGCATCGTGCTGCCCATCACGCACTTCGTGGAGCAGCCGTTTCAGAATTGGACGCGGACCTCGGCGGATCTCATTGGGACAGTTTTCCTCTACCTCGACTACACGGTGCCGGTGGACGAGCTGCGGGCAGAGCTCCGGCGCATGGTGGAGGCCTCCGAACACTGGGATGGTGACGTGGTGGGGCTGCAGATGACTGATGCCTCAGAACGGACCATTACCCTCCGCGCCATTGCGAGCGCTAAGGATGCTCCCACCCTTTGGAACCTGCGCTGTGAGATTCGGGAGGGCCTCGTGGCGTATATCCGCGAACACTACCCCGAGGCCCTTCCGGCCGTGCGGACCCGGGTGGAGGCGCCGGGGGACGGGGAGTCGTCCGCTTTTACCACAGCTAGTGAGTGAGCGAAGGGAGGCGCCTCCAACTTACCCCTTGATCACGCCCAACGGACGGAGTTGGGCCACCTTCTGCGAGAGCTCCGCCCCCTCGACGGCCTCTACCACGTCCGCCACGTCCTTGTAGGCCTCCGAGATCTCCTCAGTGACCGTACGCCGACTCTCACCACGAACGATAATTCCTTCGTTGGCTAGTTCGGCGGTCACGTTGCGGTTGCCGGCAGTCTTACGGGCCTGTCGGCGACTCATCTTGCGCCCCGCCCCGTGACAGGTGCTCCCGAACGTCTCGCTCATCGCCGTGTCCGTGCCTACGAGGACGTAGCTGTAGCGGCCCATGTCGCCGGGAATGAGCACCGGCTGGCCCACCTTTTGGTAGCGGTCCGGCACGAGCGGATGGCCGGCCGGCAGCGCCCGGGTGGCGCCTTTCCGGTGCACACACACCTCTTGCTCACGCCCGTCTATGTGGTGCGTCTCGAACTTGGCAATGTTGTGCGCTACCTCGTAGACCGTGTGGAGGCCGTGCTCGCGAGGGGTGAGGTCGAGGGCCTCCTCGAACGCGAGGCGCGTATTTTGGGCCATCACCTGTCGGTTGGCGAAGGCGTAGTTGATGGCGCAACGCATTCCGCGGATGTATTTTTGGCCCTCCGGCGAGTCGATGGGCGTGCAGGCAAGCTGGCGGTCGGGAAGCTCAATGTTGTACTTGTTCATCGCCTTATCCATGTCCGATAGCGCGTCGTCGCACACCTGGTACCCAAAGCCGCGGGAGCCGGAGTGGATGATGGCCGTGACGTGGCCCTCGTGGAGGCCCATGGCGGCCGCCGCCGTTTCATCGTAGATCTCCGCCACGTAGCCAACCTCTAAGAAGTGGTTGCCGGAGCCGAGCGTGCCAATCTGGTCGAGCCCGCGCTCCTTGGCTCGGGACGACACGGCATCTGGATCCGCGCCGTTCACCTGTCCGCCCTCTTCCACCACGTCGAGGTCGGCGTCCGACCCGTAGCCCTCGTCCACGGCCCACGCGGCGCCCTTCTTCAGCACGCGCGGCAGCGTAGCGTGGTCGACGCGCAGGGCGCCGGACGAGCCCACACCCGTGGGAACGCGGCGGAAGAGGGCGTCGACGAGGCGCTCCGTATCGCGGCGGTCGAGGTCGTCTTTTGTCAGTTTTGACGACATCAGCCGCACGCCGCAGTTGATATCGTAGCCCACTCCTCCAGGCGAGATGACTCCGGCGTCGGGGTCGAACGCAGCGACGCCACCGATGGGAAAGCCGTATCCCCAATGGATGTCGGGCATGGCCAGCGAGGCCTTGAGGATGCCGGGCATGTGGGCCACGTTGGCCGCCTGCTGTGGGGCATCGTCCGAGAGGATGTCGTCTAGCATTGCCTCGGTGGCGTACAGGCGGGCCGGGACGCGCATGCCGCCCGTTTTGGCGATTTGCCAGCGGTAGTCGTCGAGTTTTTCGAGGTCGTAGTCAGGCATGACGGAGAAGGGGGGACGGGTGAGAGGGGCAATCAGGAAACTAAAACGGCCCGCTCCGGACGGAGGTTGCGGTGTGGATGCGTGAATCGGGACGCGTGAATCGTGATGTGAGAATTGGGCGTTTACGGGTCTCAGTTTTCAATCCTTCCCTCACGAATCACGCCTCACGGATGGCTGTCACATATCAAAAATGACCTGTACGCCCCATCCATCGTCCGTCTCCTGGATGTCCAGGCCGTGGAAAGTAATGGCCTTGATCTCGGTGTAGACCGTGTGCCGGGCCGGGTCGATGGCTTCGCCGTGAACGGTGGCCGTAAGGGTGAAGCTATCGTCGGCCTCGTTGATGGACCTGACGTCGAATGCCCGGTACAACACGTCATCAACCGTGTGCCGGTAGTTAAGCTCTGAGAGCCACCGTACCATGAGGGCCACCCGGTCGCGTCCGTCGACCCTAATCGTCGTGGTGTCGGTGGTCTGGACGGTCTCTAGGTCGGTGAGCACCCGAAACATGGCCAGGGCCGCCCGCTCGAAAAGTTGGGGGAGGGTGGCGGCCGTCACTTGGAGGCCAATGTCACCAGTGTGGTCGATCTCACGAAGCCAGTCGGGTGGGGCGCTGGGCATTGGGGGCAAGCGGAAATGGAGGTACAGTGGTAGGGAGTGTGTACGCGAACACCGGATACACTGTCCGGATGAGGATCTGGAGACTACAAAGTGTCGGAGGGGGCTAGAGGCTCAGCGTTCCATCGCCGTGGGATGCCCGGCATAAGCGCCGCTATGAGGCGTCTCGTAGACGGGAACGGCGTTGAGGGCGTTCAGAAGCTCACCACTCGGACCGTGAGAGAATGAAAAGAAGCCCCATAGGTCGCCGGCCCGCGTCGGCGGGCGAGTAGCCGTCGTGGACGGAGGCGCGGCTGGGCCGAAGTCCAATGCGGACGGGGGAGGGAATAGAGGCGTCACCGCGTCGTGGTGGATGGACACATGGCACCCTGTTGTTCGGCGTGCGCAGGACGACATTTCCACGGCGGGTTCACCTGTCGCGGAGCCCGATTCTCGAAGGCGTGGGACACGGGAGCTTTCATTACCTAAAATAGCCGTTGGGTGCACCGTCCTCAACCGTCAGAGGAGCACTGTTGGCCAGAAACATGGAAAACCTCCGGATCCCGAAGGCCTCTCGCGAACAGGCTTCGTCCCCCATTGAAGGGCCACTGTGTTACGACGGAGGATAGGCCTCACCCTCCGCAAACACCACCCCGGTAAGGTCGAAGCGAGCCCCACCGGCTGCACTCTCCGTAATGTGGATGTCCCAGCCGTGTGCGTCGGCAATCTCACGCGCGATGTTGAGCCCGAAGCCAGTGCCCGAGTCCCGCGTCGAGTATCCAGTCTCGAACACTGCGTCGCGCTCCTCCTCCGGGATGCCGGGCCCGTCATCGGCGACGTAGAAGCCGTCTGCGCGGTCCCCAATCACAATCGTAACCGATTTGCCCCCATGCTCCACCGCGTTGCGGACGAGGTTTTCGATGAGCTGGTGTAGGCGAGAACGGTCGGACAGGATCGTGTGCTCGGTCCGTCGAATCAGGGTGGCTGCTTGGGTATCGACAGTCTGCCAGGCGTCTGCGGCGACGGCCGCCACGGAGACAGGCTCGGGATCGGTCACGGCGGTGCCCCCGTGGGCCAGTGCAAGGAGGTCGTCGATGAGGGTGGCCATGCGCTGCAGCGCCCGTTCGGCCCGCTCCAGATGATCGCCCGTTCCGTTTTCGCGGGCCAGCATGACGTTGCCGGATGCCACGTTCAGAGGGTTGCGAAGATCGTGGGATACCACCGAGGTGAACGCTTCCAGGCGCTCGTTCTGGTTCTTGAGTTGCTCCTGCTGTCGATGTTGGGTCGTCACGTCGTTGACGACAATGAGGCGTCCCGGCTCTCCCCCGCGGGAAAGCGTGAGCGGGCTCACGCGGATCTCGTAGTACCGAGTCGCGGACGGAGAGCGATCAGGGGGACTGGTTCCGACGGAAAGGATACTACGCTCGCCGTCGGCCTCCTGCACGTGTTCGTAGAATGCGTCGTTCGGCACGATCTTCTGCACAGGAACGCCAATGACATCCGACGGGGCGTCCAGCATGTTGCGGCCCGCTGCATTCACGTCCACCACTCGCCCGCGGGAATCCACGACGCACACCCCGGCCGCAATGCTGTCGAATACCGTCCGGAGGGCCACAGGCCCAAGATCGGCGAGCTGGTAGCGCGATAGGGCCGTCCAAAGCGCACCCGTTGTGACCGCCAGTGCGACAGGCGTCAGGTCGAGGGTCATGACCTGGAGCACGTGTGGAATATTGGCGGCCCAGGGGGCGGCCACGCCCGTCAAAATAGCGACGGTCTGGTCCCGGTACAGGTCCGGGGCCGTGAGGGCATACCGGAGGAAGAGGAAGGAGCCGGCCAGGAGCAGGGCGTACGTAAAGAGGACAAACCCCCAGAAGCCGATGGCAGGGGTTGTGGCAATATCCGCCGGCCCGACCGCTGTATACTCCACGCCGGCCCAATACAGGTTGTGGTGGGGATTCGTCCAGACGAGCCCTAGAAACGCCCCGCCCGCGGCCACCAAGGGAGCCACGGTACGAAATGTGAGAAGCGTTCGGGAACCGGTGTATTCCAGCGCGAAAAGGAAAAAAGCAACCGGGGCGGCGGTCATTCCGAGGTAGGAGGCCTGCAGCCACCGGAGTTCGGCCCCTGGGTCGGTCGAAAGGGCAAGTCCCAAGCTTCCGCCGGCCCAGACGACTGTCGCCAACGCCACGACGCCCAGTGGTCGTGCACCGGTTGCGTCGCGATTCTGGTATGCCTTGTACGCAATCCAACAGGCCAGTAAACATGCTCCACCAAGCGCAGAAAAATATCCCAGTTGGAGCATTGCTAAGGGCTGGGGCGAGAAGGATATACGCACGCACCTCTAAACTCCTGCGTTTTCCTTTGGTTGCCCGGGGACGCAGCCAGGCTGAGACAGGGGCATCGGTCAGTGCACGAGAACTGTGGCCTCTCCGCGTCGGATCGGAGATCCATCTCGTAGGTTCATACCAGTCAGCATCTCCGCGCAACGTCTCGCTTTTTCGCTGTTCCGCTCCTGTCATGTCCGAATCTTCAGGTGCTTCCAGCGCATCCTCGTCGCGCCGCCACCGCCTACTCCGCTGGGGCGGAGGAATTGTGGTTGGTATCGCCGTTCTACTTCTCGTGGTGGCCCTCGTGGTGCCGCGCCTCTTCACGTCCGAGCAGTTGAAAGGGTACGTGATTCCGCCCCTGGAGGACGCAACGGGGCGGCAGGTGCAGATCGACGCGATCGGACTTCGCGTCTTGCCGACGCCCGCCATCCGCGTTTCTGGATTTCGGCTCGCCAACGCCGAGGGCTACGGCCCAGCCCCGGCCGTGAGAGCTCGGGCCTTGAGCGTGGACGTGGCGCTCTGGCCACTATTCGTCGGCACCATCCGGCCCACGGCGGTCGGCCTCGACGCCCCAATCATTCGCTACGAGGTGGCGGAGAACGGCCGCACTAACTTCGATAACTTTGGCGGCTCGGACACCACCGCGTCGGAACCGTCGGAGGGCCCGCTGCTCGGTGGCATGCCGCTCTCGGACGTGCGGGTGTCCGAGGCTAAACTCCATTACACCGACCAACGCACGGGGCAGGCCGTTCGTCTCGGCTTCGACGCCCAGGTGGGAGTGCTTCCGGACGGGGCGGTCCTCACGAGCAGTGGCACCCTTGATCTGCGAACGGTTCGGGCCGTACTTCCCAGCGTAGGCCCCGACACCCTTGCGGTGCAGGATGCACAGGCGACCTACGACGTACAGGTGTCGCCGTCGGCGGGCGAGGTCACCGTGCGGTCGCTTCGGTTCGACACGGCACCCCTTGCGCTCTCGGCCACGGGCACGTTGACGGGGCTGAACGATCGGCCTACCGTCGACTTCTCTATCGAAACGGACGACGCGGATCTTGCCGAGATGGCCGCCTTCATTCCGGCGGCGGCTGTGGAGGGGCTCAATCCCCAAGGCACGATCACACTTCGGGCGATGGTGTCCGGTCCGCTGACCGACACCACGGGTGCCCAGTCGCTGTCCGTTACGGGAACGGGTCGACTCACTGGCGTGGGGGCCGACTACGAGGGCACAGCTCTCGTCCGCGACCTGAACGCCAACCTTGCGCTCTCCCTCGACTCGATGGCCCTACGGTCGGTGCAGGGGCAGGTGCTCGGGACGTCACTCGACGGGGCCGTGGCGGTGCGCGACCTCTCGGGGCGTCCCCGAGCGGTCCTCGATCTGAAGACTGGCCCGATGGATCTGGCCGATCTGGCTGCCTTGGCCCCCGCGGACCAACGTGGGACCTACAATCCACAGGGCACGCTCCAACTCGACGCGAAGGCAGAAGGCCCCTTGACGATGGACGCGGCGTCGCTAAAGCAATGGACGTTCGATGGGCAGGGGCAGCTTGCTGGTTTTGGCGCGGATTACGGGGGGATGTCCCTGCTCCGGGGGCTTGGGGCGCGTCTTCAGTTCTCTGGCACCGCTGTGGCGGCACAGGGCATCGACGGACAGTTCCTCGGCAGGCCGCTGTCGGGCCAACTGACGGTCCGCGACCCGCTCGGCAGCCCGCAGGTGGAGGGGCAGCTGGCAGGAGCGGTGGAGATGGGGCAGGCCATGGCGCTGGTGGAGGGGGACGATGCGGGCGAGGTGCAAGGAACCGCTGAATACGACGTGGGCTTCACGGGCCCAGTTGACAACCCCCAAGCTATTCGACCCAGTGGACGTGTCCGGCTCACCGAGATGCAGGTCCCCTATGAGTCGTTCCGGGCCCCCCTGGAAATCCCGGAGGCCACCGTTCAACTTACCGGTACCGGTCTCTCGACGGAGCGCTTCACAATCCGCTCCGGATCGCAGACTATGGCGCTTCAGACCACGGCGCGAAATCTCTTTCCGGTCGCGGAGGGCCTGGCGGACTCGGATCCGGCCCTCTCCGCCACCTTCACCCTTACGGCCGACCGCCTCGACCTCGTCGCGCTTTACCCGGAGGCCGATACGTCTGTGGCGTCATATTCACAGCTCTTTGCCACGCACTTGTCCGGGGGACAGATCAAGGGGCAGTCGCCCGAATCGCTGGCTGAAGAGGCATACGGGGGCGTCGAGGTGCCGGCCTACGCCGTGGAGGGGCGCGTAGAGATTGGCACGTTGCTCAACGATCCGCAGCGCTACGACGACCTGACGATGGACGTACGGATGGACGACCGGCGGCTTGCCCTCCGCAACGTGACGGCGAGCACCTACGACGGGACCTTGAGTGGTCAGTTGACGCTCGATCAGCGGGAGCCCCCCTCCTCTGCCGCGACAGTTGAGGATGGGTCGGTGCTCTTGGCCGCCGCCCAGCCGGGTGCAGCACCCACACCCCGCCCATCGCCCGCCCAGTCGTCCCTTACGTACGATTTCCAGCTACAGGACGCGCAGGCCGGGGCTGTGCTCCGTGACTGGACCACCCTTGGGCGCTTCGTAACGGGGACCCTCACCCTCAACGCCGACGGCACGGCGTCGCTCACGGAGGGATTCCTTCCCGAATCCGCCGCGTTTACGGCCATCGGACAATCACTCGTATCCAACGGGGGCCTCTCCCTGGATATTGGGCCCGCTCAGGCCCTCGCCGATGCGCTGAAGCTCCCCACCTCGTCACTCAAGCAGTTCAAACGCCTCGGCGGTCCGTTCGCCATTAAGGACGGACAGTTTCAGCTGAATACGTGGGACTTTGGCGGCAGTGAGTTTACCGGGAATCTAGAGGGAGCGCTCGGATTTGGGGGACGCGTAGACCTCAAGATGACCATGAATCTTCCGCTTTCAACACTACAGCAGTCGAATCTCACGTCGAGATTGGGGGACAGCGACGGGAAGCTTGGCGGTCTGCTTGACAAGCTCGTGGGAGGAGCGTCCGGCGACGAGACCGTGCCAGTGACCGTGCGCCTCGGGGGCACCATGAGCGAACCGACCATGGAGGTCCTCAATCGCGACGCCATCACCACGCGTATCGAGTCCATCGCCAAGGACGCTGGCCTTAACCTGCTGCGTGATTTCTTTGGGGGTGGGGGCGGGAATCGATGAGCGCATTCGGACGCACGGGCCTAGGGATGGGCGGCACTCCGAAGCCGAAGGACGACGGGATCGGTTCCGGCGGCGGGGGACGTATTCCCGCGCGCAGCGGGGATAATGTGGTTCGCCAGGAGGCGTAGGAGTTGCTCGTTGTGGTCGTTGCTGCCGCGGGGACGATTGCGGAGCGACGAAGTGAAGACCACGACCAGGTTGAGCCGGGGGACGACGAAGATGTACTGCCCGCCGTAGCCCCAGGCGAAGGCCACCCGCTCACCCCCAAACGTGTGGGTGAACCAGAGATACCCGTACTGGTGGTTGTTGTAGGTGGAGCGCACGTATGTGCCCCACGAGCGGTCGATCCAGTCCGACGGAAGCACCCGCTCCCCATTGACCGTGCCCTGGTTCAGATAAAGTTGCCCAAACCGAAGCATCCCCTGAGGTGTGAGCGCCAGGTTGTTGCCTCCAAAGTAGCGGCCCGTGGGCGACTGTTGCCAGCTCCGAATGCGCACGCCGAGCGGGTCGAAGAGCTGTTTCTGAGCAAAGGAGCGGAGCGACTGGCCCGTGGCTTCGGCCAGCACGGCCCCTAGCAGGTGTGTGTTGCCGGTGCTGTAGATCATCTCTCCGCCGGGGCGGGCCACCATTGGACGCCCCAGGGCATCGGCTACCCAGTCGTTGCTGGAGACCCACGCGCCGTAGTTGCCAAAGCTGGTGGATTCGAGTCCGGCCTGCTGCGTGAGAAGGTGGCGGATCGTGATGCGTTGTTTGCGCGGGGCGTCGGCCAGGAGGCGGGGGAAGAACGGTCCGATGGGCTGGCGTACGCTCTCCAGCGTGCCCTCCGCAATCGCGATGCCGGTGAGTGCGCTGAGCACACTCTTGCTGGCGGATTTGAGGTTGGCGCCTCGGCGGGCGGTCATCCCGTTGAGGTAGACCTCCGCCACAGTTGTATCGCCCCGGGCCACGAGCAGGCTGGTGAGCGGCGGAAGAGCGGCGGCGCGGTCTACGGCCTCGGCTAGGGCAAAGGCGTCGAAGCCGTGGGCATCGCCCGGGTGGGCACGCCAGGTGACGGTGCGCTGTGCAGAGGCCGGCGGAACGGCCAGCGTTCCGGCGAGCAGCAGGATCGCCACCAGGCGCCAGTGCAGAACGGTGCGACGCAACAAAATAGGGGACGACATCTAACGGAAAGCGGAAGCGAAAGCGCCACCAGTCATTGCGCCCGCGGCGCTGGGGCATCCCATTCAAACGCGTCCTTGCTCATGTCCTTGTCGACAGGCACCGGGTAGTTGCTCGTGAAGCAGGCGTTGCAATAGCCAAGATCGCTGTGGTTGGCCCGCTTTACGGCCTTCATGAGGCCCTCGACGGACAGGTATGCCAGTGAGTCGACGCCGAGGTACTCGCGCATCTCTTCGATGTCGTCGAACTTATTGGCCAGCAGCTCCTCGGCGTCCGGAAAGTCCATGCCGTAGAAACACGGGCTGATGACTGGGGGGGAAGAGACGCGGAAGTGCACGCTCTTGGCTCCAGACTCGCGCAGCATCTCGACGAGGTAGCGCGCCGTAGTACCCCGCACAATCGAGTCGTCAAGCACCACGACGGTGCGGTCTTCAAGGAGGCCCTGCACGGTGTTGAACTTGCAACGGACCTTCATCTCGCGGCGGTCCTGGCCAGGGGCAATGAAGGTGCGACCCACGTAGTGATTGCGAATGAGTCCGAGGTCGAACCGGCACCGACGTCCCATCTCTTGACACTCTTCCGCGAAGCCGAGGGTCGAGGTGTTGGCCGAGTCGGGCACCGGTACCACGATGGGCGTCTTCTCGTCGTCGGTTGCCTCCTCCGGAATGGGGGCTTCGTGGGCCAGCTGCACGCCGAGTTGGCGCCGCACCTTGTCCACCATCTCCCCGAAAATCTGGGAGTCGGGGCGCGAAAAGTAGACGTACTCGAAGACGCACTGGCTCACCCCGTACTTCGTGGGAATCTCGTGGCTCTCGAAGTCGCCGTCGTTCACACACCCCTCGCGGTCGATTACCAGAATCTCGCCTGGCTCAATGTCGCGCACATACTCCGCATCAATCATGTCGAACGCACAGGTCTCGCTCGCCACGCAGTAGGCCGGACCTTCATGGCGGTCGGGCGTCTCGATGCGACCCAGGGCGAGCGGCCGAAACCCGTTCGGGTCGCGAACCGCGATCATGTGCTCGTCGGTCATCAGGAGAAGCGAGTAGGCCCCCTCCACCTGCATGAGGGCATCGATGATTTGGTCGAGGTGGTTCTGGCGCCGACTCTGGGCCGTGAGGTGCAGGATCAACTCACTGTCACTCGTGGTCTGGAATAGGGTCCCCCGCTCACGGAAGCTGTCGCGCAGTTCCTTGGCGTTGGATAGGTTGCCGTTGTGCGACAGGGCGAGGTTGCCCTTGCGATGGTGCACCACCAGGGGCTGAATGTTGTCGCGGTTGGTGGCCGCTCCGCTCGTGGAGTACCGGTTATGCCCGATGCTGGCGTCGCCGAGAAGTTGCTTGTTGAACAGGTTCGGATCGTCGAAGACGTCCAGCACGAGCCCAAAGTCTTTGTGGGCGGGCATCACCGGCTCCTCCCGCTGCTCGTCGTAGGTGGAGGTGACGATGCCCGCGGCCTCTTGTCCCCGATGCTGCAGGGCGTGGAGGCCGTAATACGTGTGGCGGGCGGCCTCGGGATGGTTGTAGATCCCGAAGATGCCGCAGTGTTCTTGGACGACGTCGCTCATGGGAGTGGGGGGCAGCGGACACCGCAGGCTGGTGGGACGGACGCTGAACGAGACCTCCGCGACCAACGCGGGCTCATGAAGTAACCGGCCTCAGTTATCGAAACTATGGACCCGATTGGATGATCCCAACCGAGGGACGGACGACCGCATGTTAAAAAATCGATCGTGCACCCGTGGGACAGGGAAATACCCCCTCGCTTCTACCCCAAGTTACGTCCCGCACTCAAAATCGAGGCACGCGAGTTCGTCGAGACGGTCGAATTCGTGCGATGGAAAGGCCCCGGCTCGAGAAGCCACGTAGGCGCCGAGCCGGTTGGCCAGGTCGAGGAGCTCTTCATAACCGTGCCCTGTGAGAAGTCCCGCAAGAAAGGCCGCTAGGAAGGCATCCCCGGCACCCACGGTATCTGCGATTTCGACCGGATGGCCCGGGTGATGCCAGCACTCCCCTTCCGCCCACAGGCGGGCGCCTTCGCCGCCCCACGTCGCGCACACCATGCGGCAGTCGAACGTATCGGCCAGCCCTGCCATCGCGGTCTCCGGCCCCGCTGCGAGCCCAAACCATTCCCGCATGCGTTGGAGCTCCGTATCGTTGAGCTTCACCACCTCCGCGACTTGGAGGGACTGCTCAATTACGCCTCGGTCGTCGAATGGGGGGCGGAGATTGACATCGAACACCCGCAGGACCTCTGCCTCGCAGAGGCGCTGGATGGTTTGTCGGGAGGTCGGGGTCCGCTGAGCAAGGCTTCCATACACGAGGGCGTCGGCGTGTTCGGCATGCCGACCGAGGGGGGCGGTATGCGCGATGGCATCCCAGGCAACCGGCTTAAGGATGTCGTAGTCTGGCGTTCCGGTATTGTCAAGCTCGACCCGCACGAAGCCCGTTGGCAGTGCGTCGTCGATCTGCATGAGGTCGGTGCCCAGGCCGCGGGCCCGCATGCGTCGGAGGGCCTCCCACCCCAGGCGATCGTCGCCCAGCCGGCTCACGAATGCAGGTTTCTGCCCGAGTGCTTGGAGGTGACACGCGACATTGAACGGAGCGCCGCCGAGGAAGAGGCCGTCCGGAAGCGCATCCCAGAGAATCTCGCCGACACACAAGATTTCGGTATCCATCGGAATCATTGAATCTTAGAGAACCCAGGTTGTGTCCCGTCAACTGGCTGCGCGCTACCGAAGGGGAAAATGGGGCGGTCGGGGACATGGAGACGCAGAGTTGTCTCGTCGCCCGCTCTCTGTGTCCCACGCTGAACGGAATGACGCGCCAGGTCACAAATGTAAGGGGAAAAGGCTGCCCGCGCCCTCAGGAATCGTTCCAGATTGACCGGAGCGACCATGCATCGAGACGGACGAGCCGGGCCGGGCTCCCCGCCCGTACGAGGGACACGCCCTCGCTCTTGGGGGTGGGAGCAATCCGGTGGGTCAGTACCCGTGCGCCATCGTTGGCAAACACCTCCACCGAGGAGCGATCCACGAACACGTGGAGTTTGACCCGACCCTCCTGGAGGGAGAGAGGCGCGCTGCTTCGGCTTGGGATGTCCGACTGAGCGTCGACGACACCGGAGGCGCTGCGGTCCACGAACACGGCCTCGGCCTCCACGTCGTAGCCGATGACTGTTTTCTCGTCCGTTCCGGCCCGGACGTGGAGGCCCACGGTCTTCGCTCCCTTGGGCTCAAACACCGCGACGAGTTCCAGCGACCGGCCAGAGATCCCGGCCTCTTTTAGAGGAGTCGCTCCGGCCGCGAGAGGACGACTGTCCAGGTGAACATGCTGTTCGCGCAGCCGCTGAAGCTCCTCGACCGGCTGTTGGACCAGTCGCGGTTCTCCTTGGAGGGGGCGAAGATGAAGGGACCGGGGGATCGTTTGGGCACTTCGCCGTAGTGGTGTCGGAAGGTGCTTGGCGTAGGCCCAATTGTTCATCCATCCCATCCAGAGCGCGCGTCCATCGGACTCAGGGACGTGATTCCAGGCCATTGCGGCGTAGAAATCAGGACCATAGTCCACCCAGTGTGGACCGTGCTTTCGGACGCCGTGGTGCGGGGTGAACGTGGTGCCGTCAAAATCGCCTACGAAGTATTGTCCACCTGACCCTCCGGCCACCGCCCCCGGGTTCAGGTCGACCTTGAGGATCCACCGAGTTTGGCCACTGTCTTCGAACGGGACCTGGAAGAGAAGTGGGCATTCCCAGATGCCCCCTGTGGCCCCGGCTGGTCCGAAGTCGCTGAGGTGCGCCCACTCCCTTAGGTTGGTGGAGGCATAGAACTGGACCGTCTGCTGCTCGGAAAGGGCCACGGCCATAATCCACCGCTGGTCCGGTGCGTACCAGAATACGTAAGGGTCCCGGAATTCCGGATCCGGGTGTTCGAGCACGGGATTGCCTTGGTATTTCGTCCAGGTCGCGCCCCCGTCGGTACTATAGGCCAGCGACTGTGCCTGGTCGGAGGAGTTGCCCTCTAGGGTGTAGTGGCTGGTGTAAATTGCCACCATCGGCGACGAATTCCCGCCGGTCCCAAAGCCGGAGGTGTTGGCCGCGTCCACGACGGCGCTGCCCGAAAAAATCATCTCGTTCCCTTCTTCGGGGAGGGCAACGCCTTGATGGGACCAGTGCATCAGATCCGTGCTCGTGGCGTGATACCAACTCATGTGGCCCCACTCATGGCCCTTCGGGTTGTACTGGTGGAAGAGATGGTACGTCCCGTCGTGGTACACCAGCCCGTTCGGGTCATTCATCCAGTTTGTGGGCGGGGTATAGTGAAACTGGGGCCGATAAGGCTCCTCGGAGGGGGCTGCGTCGCTCGTCTCGGCGGAGTCACGGGGAGGCAGGGCAAGGAGCAGAGGGCCTGTAAACAACAGGACGGGAGCGGCAAGCAATGAGAAGAACGCCACGGGCAAAGGAAGAGGTACACGTGAAAGAAAATGTCTTGTCAGCGCTCAGGCCCCCTCACAACACCAAGCGAA
>CAJXKO010000003.1 GCA_913055845.1 uncultured Bacteroidota bacterium
ACCATGTCATTGATGCCATTCCGGTGCAGGACGATCCATCCACAGTTCCGTTCCCCGATCTGTATGATGCCATGTCGGCGGATAAGAAAAATCAGGGCGATACGATTCGGTTTGTCCTTCTGGAAGAGCTTGGCCACGCCTATGTGACGGGAGACGTAACGGAAGCCGAAGCGGAGCAGGCCTGGGCCTTCGCATGTTCCTCCTGAAACGCCGCCCCGATTCAGTCGTGTGAGCAGAGCGTGACTGGATTGATCCACCCGCTCCGGAGGCGCACTTCCCTGTCCGCTACGGTCCGCTCCTGTGCCTGAGCCCCCATCGTCTCGTCGGTCCTCTACCCAACCCCTCTGGCGGTCGCTACGAGTCGCCCTTATCGTGGTGCTCGTCGGCATTGCAATCATCGTAGGGCTTACCCGCACCAAGGCGGGCCGAGACGCCATTCGCCAGCAGGTAGAAACCGCCTTTAACCAGCGGTACGAGGGGCAATTGTCGATTGGGACACTCCGTGGAACTCTTATCGACGATGTTGTAGCGACCAACGTCGAACTCCGAACTCCCTCGGGCGAGCGCGTGGCAGTCGTGGATTCGATTCGTGCCGTCCCGCGCTGGGCCAACCTCCTCACCGCGGAGTTGTCTATGCGCACCCTTATGGTTTACCGCCCCCAGGTCTTCTTGCGGCGCGATTCCAGTGGCACCTGGAACGCGAGACGAGCCCTCGACCGCACAGCCCCGTCGTCCACGACCGCTCAACCCTTTGATCTCACATTTACGAGGCTCGAGGTGCGAGAGGGGACACTGTCCACAGAACGCGAGGGTACGCCCCCGGACATCGTCGAGGAGGGTTGGCTGTTCGATTATACCCGCACGCAGATTCAGGACTTTTCCCTCCAAGCATCTGCACGACGGAACGGCCCGAACAGCGTGCTCGACATCAGTGCCGCCTCCTTCAACCTGCCAGGCGCCCCCCTACAACCCTCTTTGTCGCAAGGACTACTCCGACGTACTGCCACAGGCTGGTCGCTCGACGATCTTGACCTCACTCTCGGCACCACGCGTCTCCGCGGACGTGCCTCGCTCCAGACCACGTCATCGGACCCCAATGACAACTCCTTCTCACTAATTCTCGACCGGAGCCGCATCGATCATGGCGAATTGAAGCACCTCATTCCGCGACTTCCGTTCGCAGATGTCGTCACATTAGAGGGTGAACTTGGCGGCACCCTTGCTCGGCTTCAGGCCGATGATGTAACGGTGACCCACAATGCTTCCTTTGCAACCCTCGACGGCACAATCGCCCGACAGCCCGAGACGTTCGCCCTGGACCTACAGTTGCGCGAGAGTGAGATCTCACTGGGGGACGTGGAGGACGTCTGGCCCGGACTTTCAACAGTCCGTCCCGCCACCGAGGTCGGGCCGCTCAACGTAGAGGGCACGCTTCAGGGCACGGCAGCGCGACCTCGTCCGAGTCGACGCGGACTCGACTTTCGCACCACCCTTACGGTCCAGAGTCAACACGGGGCCATACAGGGCTCCCTGAACGTGGCACGGACCGGGGCCGCCCCGCTTCAATACGATGCGTCCATACGCACCGATAGCCTCAACTTAGCACCTTTCACCGGTCGACCGGAGCTCACCAGTCGCCTGAGCGGACAATTGGATGCGCGCGGTAAGGGTCTGCAGGGAGACACGCTGAGCGGATCCTTAGACCTGTCGCTGTCCCCTTCCATCCTGGCTGGGCGCCCCCTAGGGTCCGCAGACGGACAAGCCACGTTCACCCACCGCTCGGCCGAGGGCCAGCTCTTCGTACGCCAAGAGAACGGCGGGTCCGTCCGCGCCGAGGGCTCCGTCGACCGGATGCGCAACCGGCCCATCTATACGGCCGTAGTCTCGAGTTCAGACCTAAATCTATCGTCCCTCACCGACGGCCTCCCTCGCACCGAACTCAACGGCCGACTCACGCTTCGCGCCGCCGGGACAGACTGGCAGTCCCTGACGGGCACGCTCGTGGCAGACGTTGACACATCGAATATATACAGAAGCGATAGCACTGTCGGACTTCCTTCCCACTCGGCGACCGTCCGGCTTTCCGGTCGGAGATCCGACCGCCCACGCTTCACTCTCTCAGGTACGGTGGGGACCCTAACGGTAGACGGCAACGCATTGGGCCCTCCGCTCTGGAACGCAGTTCGGACCTGGACCGGCGCATTCCGAGACGCTTACCGAGAGGAACGTAACAAGCCCGCCCCGTCCAGCCCCATTCCGCCCCCCCGTACGCCGTCCACGTCGGAGGCCGCATCTGCCCTCTCCCTAACCAGTCGAGATCGTCCAGCAGACGAACTCATGAGGGCGCAGGCGACGCTGCGCGTGCGACAGCCCAGAATTCTGCATGCGTGGTGGGCTGCTTTTCCGAAACGAACCGAGGACCTTACCGCCGAAGCGCGCCTTTCGCTCAGCACGGACAGCCTCCGAGCCACTGGGCAATTCTCGGCGACCCGTCTCAGCGGAAGCACGTATGAGACGCGCCAGCTTGACGCCCATTACACTTTGGCAAGTCAGCGGGGAGCGCCCCTGGCCCAATCGACGCAGGCGACCGCCACGGTTTCGGCTCGGCGTGTCGTCTCCGGATCCCTTCCCATCCAGCAACTCACCGGCTCGCTCGAGTATGGGGGACGTCGGGGTACCCTCCGGCTTACGGCCGACAGCCTGGGTATCGCAGACTCCGTGCGACTCGCGAGCGAGTTGCGAATCACCCCCCGGACGAACGAAATGCGCGTACACGACCTGTCGATCAACGTGAACGGGGCAACGTGGAGCAATCCTTCGTCAGGGGCAATCCGAACTTACGCCGGTCAAGTTGTCGTCACCCCCTTTCGGCTAGAACGGCCACACCCACAGACGCCTTCGTTGCAGAAACTCGAGATTGGAGGAACGCTTTCGTCCGCCCCAACCGATACGCTTACGGTGGAAGCAACCAACGTGTATCTCCCTCCCTTCTCGCAAGCCCTCGGGAAAACCCTCCTCATCGGGGGCAACTTAGGAGGGCGGCTGGATCTGCAGGGGGGACTGGGCCGCCCTACCCTCACGACCGATCTCTCCGTTCGCCGACTGTCGTACGACCGGCGCATCCTGGGCGACGCACACCTCCGCACCACGTACTCTGCAGGGTCGCCGACATTGTCTCTTGACGGCTCTCTGCGGGCAGAAGACATCTCCGTAGACAGCCTGGCTGGTCCGTCCTTGGTTCCCGGTACGCCCCAAAGCGTAGACCCCAACCGGTTGTCCCTCTCGGGAAAAATCCGACTGCCTTCGTGGGCCCGGTCCTCCGCCCCCCCGCCATCCACGAGCGACGCCCTGGACCTTTCGGTGGACATCGAACGAGCTGATCTCTTCTTCTTCCGCTACATCTTCGAGGAACGGGTGTCGAGGGTTCAAGGATACACCACGGGCGACCTCCACATTGGCGGCCATGTTCGGGATCCTGTCTTTGACGCCAATCTCAGAATCGTCAACGGAGGGGTTACCCTGCCGCTGTTTGGGCTGCAGTACGAGGTGGAGGGCCCCGTGATGGTCGACAAGCAGGGCATTCATCCGCGCGGACTGGCCGTGCGCGACGAAGAGGGGACTGGCACCATTGAAGGAAGCGTTCTGTTCAACGATTATCAGTATTTCTCCTTCGACTTGTCCGCCGACCTCGACGGGATTACGGTTATTAACGTGTCCCAGGCCAAGGACCTCCCCTTCTACGGGTACATTCGCGCGACCGGGCCTCTCCATCTAACGGGTCCCCTTTCGGACGCTACCCTTCGGTCGAACGCAGCCCGCACCACCCCCGACAGCGAGTTGTTCATCCCGGTGACTGGAGAGACCGTGCAGGAAGACACTGGCTTCATTGTTTTCGCCGATTCGACGGGCCGCGCACCAGATATTCCGACCTTTACCCGTCGGCAGAACATTCTCGGCGACCGACCCGAAGGGGTCCCCACCTTCGTGGAAGGCCTCAACCTCGACTTTAACGTGACGGCGCCCGAGGAGTCGACGGTCAACCTCGTGTTCGACCCCATTGTCGGCGACGTGGTGACCGTCGTGGGCTCCGGTCGCGTACAGCTCCAGCGCAAAGAGGGAGACTTTTCGGTCTACGGCAACTTCCGGGCCACCAGCGGCACCTACTTATTTACCGCCGGGGAGGTCTTCGTACGCCGGTTCTCCATCGCAGAGGGAACTATCACCTGGGACGGAGATCCCACCAATGCACAACTCGACCTTGATGCCGAGTACCGCACCCGCGCCTCCCCGACCGGACTCCCCGGCTTCCAGAATGCCCGCGGGCGCATTCCTGTCACTGTCCTGCTCGACATCACAGGCCGGGTAACCACCCCGCGCGTGGACCTCGGGCTCTCCCTCACCCGCAGCGAAGAGCGTAACCTCGTAGGCTCCGAGTCGCTCGACGCCATCCTCAACCAGCCGGCCCGCACTACCGAATACGCCACGAGCGTTTTGTTGACGAACACGTTCCTCCTGACCACCGAATCGATTACCCAACGCGGACGCGGCGGCGAGACCGACAACAGCCTCACAACCGCCGGCAACCAACTGGCGTTTAATAGTGTCTCCCAACTCGTCTCCAGTCAGCTTAATCGCTACCTCGGCCAGGCCCTTCCGAATGTGGACCTCAACTTCGGGGTTCAGGGAGAAGACCCAGACGATCTCGATCTCATCTACGGCGTGGCCCTTCGGTTGCTCAATGAACGTCTTGTCATCCGGGGCGAGGGAGTCTATACGAGCGACACAGAAGAACGACAAGTCGAAGGCCCACAGGGAGAGTTCGTCCTGGAGGTCCGGCTCAGTTCCAGGGTCAGCGCGAAAGTCTTCTACCGCCGCGACGGTGACGAACTGACTCGCAACCAGTCGTTGATGAGCAGCCGGGGAGCCGGGGTCTCGTACCAGACCCAGTTCTCGACCTGGCGGTCTCTCTTTCAGCGTCTTTTCGGGTGGTTGCTTCCGTCCAACGATCCCCCGACCGAAGAGGACGCGCCACCGCCCCAGCCGGTGGCCGAAGAGTCGCCTGCGCCAACAGACTCCACTGCGGCGCGCACGAATCCCCAGTAGCCACGTGGCTCGGCGGTCGGGCCCGTGTGACTTTTTCATGCGGTGCGAACGTCCGCCGTAAAGCGGGCGTTGCTTTCTGTTGATGCGTCTCTTCACTACCTGCCTTCACGACCCGACGCCGACGCCATTACGAAGACGCAAGCCAACAGTCTCCGCCAGGACATCCTCGAATTTCTTCGCGAACACCCAAATACAGCCCATCGATCCCACGAGATCTCGGAGGGATTGGGCATCGAAGACAACGAGACCTACCTCCAATTCTGTGACGTCCTCGCCGAGATGACGGCCCAGAAGCTAGTAAAACGGGAGGGCCGGAAGTACAAGGCCAAGGGTGAAACCCGACATCGGACGGGAATTCTGAGTTGTCACCCCCAGGGCTACGGCTTCGTACAGGCCGTAGATAGCGAGGAGGAGTTCTTTATTCGGGAGCCCCACATGGGAGAGGCCCTACACGGCGACCTCGTGCGGGTGGCCGTTGCGGCCCGTCCCGCCGACGCCGGCAAAGGCAAAAAGCGGGAATGCGAAGTGCTAGAGATTGTGGAGCGGCGCTGCACCCAGGTGGTGGGCACCTTCCACCAGCGGGCGGACGTGGCCTTCGTGGAGCCGGACGACCAGCGTATCCTCCAGGATGTCTACGTGGCGCCCGACGCTGTTGGAGGCGCGAAGGACGGCGAGAAGGTAGTGGTGTCCATCGACCGATTCGACGATCGCAAGGCCTCGCCCGAGGGCCGAATCCTTCGGGTCATTGGCTCCGCGGATGACCCCAAGGTGCGGGTCCTGTCGCTCGCGATGAGCATGAACGTGAAGGCCGACTTCCCGGACGAGGTGGAGGTGGAGGCGGAGGAGATTCCAGTCGCTATTCCGGACGCTGAGATTGAGCGCCGTCGCGATCTGCGCGAGAAGCCGATCTTTACGATTGATCCGGTCGACGCGAAGGATTTCGATGACGCCATCCACATTGAGCGGCTGGACAATAGCAACTACGAGGTAGGCGTTCACATCGCCGACGTAAGCCACTACGTCCAGCCCGACTCGGCAATCGACGAGGAGGCACTGGAGCGTGCTACAAGCGTGTATCTCGTGGACCGCACCATCCCGATGCTACCGGAAAAGCTTTCGAACAAGGTTTGCTCGCTGCGCCCCCACGAGGACAAGTTGGCCTTCTCCATTTTGATGGAGGTCAATCCGCAGGGCGACGTGGTGGACTACGAGATCTGCGAAAGTGTTATCCACTCTAAGGAGCGCCTCACCTACGACCGAGCCCAGGATTACATCGAAGGTGGATATCCCGACGACAAAATGGCATCGGAGGTGGTGCAGGCCAATCGGCTCACCAAAACCCTTACTAGGCGCCGGATGCAAGAAGGCGCCATCGACTTTGGATCCGACGAAGTCAATGTGATCCTCGATGAGGATGGGACCCCCACCAATATTATCCGGAAGGAGCGCACGCGGGCCAACCGGCTCGTTGAGGAACTCATGCTGCTGGCCAACCGGACGGTTGCTCAGCACATCGCCGATCCCACCCATTTGAAGCGTCACCGCACGAACGGTGAAGACGAACCGCTTCCCTTTATCTACCGGGTGCACGACACACCGGACGGGGAGCAGATCCGTCAACTCGCCGAGTACGTCCGCGTGTTCGGTCACGAACTTCCCTTGACCGACGGCAACGTTCAATCCTCCGATCTAGGCGACCTAATTGATGCAGTACAGGACCAACCCGAAGAGCAGGTAATCGTGCGGGCGGCGCTACAGGCCATGTCGAAGGCCAAATACGCCGTTGGCAACATTGGCCACTACGGCCTGGGGTTCAATCACTACACTCACTTCACGAGTCCCATCCGCCGCTACCCGGACCTCATTGTGCACCGCCTCCTCAAGCGCTATGCGCGTGGGGAGGGGCCGGCCGACGTGGAGGAGCTCGCGGCCCGCTGTGAACATTGCTCCGAGCAGGAGCGCAACGCCGAGGAGGCCGAGCGAGAATCGGTGAAGCTCAAGCAGGTGGAGTACGTGAAGAACCACGTGGGCGATACCTTCGACGGCGTCGTAAGTGGCGTTACCAAGTTCGGCGTGTTTGTGGAGATCACCGACCTACTCGTAGAAGGCCTCGTCCACGTCCGCGAGATGGACGACTACTACACCTACGACGAGTCGACCTATACCCTACGAGGAGAGAGCAACGGAAAAACCTATCGTCCGGGCGACTCAGTTACCGTGAAGGTGGCAAGCGTGAGTGTTGAGGACCGGGAGATCGATCTCCTGTTTGAAGAGGACTAGTCCTTTCCCTCGGTGAGACTTGATTGGCGTCTGAAGCACCTCCGTTACACCGCCGGCGTGACGGAATGGTCGTCGGGGACATCCTCTGCGAAGTCGTGCACCAGGAGCCCGCTCCGCAGTTTGGGCTCGAACCATGTGGATTTGGGCGGCATCAGGCTGCCCTCGTCCGACACCGCCGCGAGCTCTTCGATACTCGTGGGATACATGCTAATCGCCAACTCCGCATCGCCCTGATCCACCCGGACTTCCAGCGCTTCTGTTCCGCGGATGCCTCCTACGAAATCAATGTTTGGGTCCCGACGCTGATCAGTAATGCCCAGGTGCGGCTCGAGAAGATGCACGCTCAGACGTGACACGTCGAGGCTGTCTACCACTCGATTGCCAGCCGGCGGCGGCAACACCAACCGGTGCCAGTTTCCCTGCACGTAGAGACAGACCTGGCCTTTCTCCTCCGGCACTGGTTCGTCGACGCCTCTCTCCAACGTGAAGTGAGTCTCCAGGCGGTCCAAAAAGTCGACCGGGGACATAGGTAGTTCCCGAACGACCCGATTATAGGCCATAATGTGCATGTGGCTCATCGGGAAGAGAACCGCCGTGAACATCTCATACCCCGGGATGTCCGTCCCCCGACTTCCTCCCTCGTGTCGCAGTTCGGCCGCTGCCCGGCTGGCTGCCTTGCACCGGTGATGACCGTCCGCAATGTATAGGTGCTCTACCGCACGGAAGGCTTGAACAAGCAGATCGGGCGCATCGCTCTTCCAGACAGTATGGCGCACCCCGTCGTCCGCTTCAAAGTCATATAGGGGCTGCTCTTCCTGTATGCGCGCTACGTGCGCGGCTATGGCCTCCTCATCCCGGTACGTAAGCATCACCGGCTCGGAGTGAGCCCGCTGCGCCAGCACGTGACGCGTACGGTCCTCCTCTTTGTCAGGACGCGTCTCCTCGTGCTTCACGATGGTGCCGTCGTCGTACTCACGGACCGGCACGCAGCCGAGCACGCCGGTCTGCGCCCGCCCGTTCGTCACCAGCCGGTACACATACACCGATGGCGTCGACTCCCGAATTGTATAATCGGCCTCCACAAACTGTCGCAGGTTGATGGCCCCCTGCTTGTACACCGCGTCGTCGTACTCGTCGGTTCCGGGGGGGAGGTCGATCTCGGGCCGAGCGACATGCAAAAAGCTGCGGGGGCGATCGTCGGCCTCTCCTCGGGCCTCTGTGCGGTCCACGACGTCGTACGGCACAGAAGCAATTTCTTCGGCGTGCTGAGGAAGGGGGCGCACGGCCCGAAACGGAAGAAGAGTGGCCATCGGAGGGCGTATGCTGATCGGAAAAAAGACTGACCGCAAAGGAATACCAAGTATAGCATTTAGCGCCCGAAGACGCACACAGAACCCCTGTCTGCACCAGGTCTATAACCTGATTCCACAACGTCAGGACTCCAAGGCTCTCCCTAACCCCGACCGCATAGCCCCTCACCGCTCATCCCGCCTCCCAGTTCCACCATTCTCTACTTCTCCAATGAACGTGACCGCCCAGAAGACTTACCGCGATGAGGAGATCATCCTCGACTACCACAAATACGTAGAATGCACCTTCCAGGACTGCACAATCGTCTATCACGGCGACGGCCCCACCGCCGCGGACGAGTGCAAGTTCCAGGACTGCCGGTTTGACTTTCGGGAATCGGCCTCGTCCACCTTCAACACTTTACGGTCCTTTTTGCACGGCGGCCTCGAGGAGGTGGCCGTCGATGTGCTCGCCAGCATCGTAGCCCCGGACGAAGAGACCTCCCCCCTGCGGGTCCTGGAGCAAGAAGGCAACGCGCGCTTAATGCTGGATCTCGGCCGCGTGGACCCGAACGACTTCAGCGGAAATGGACAGCCTGCCCCCTGACGTCCTCCTATTGTCATCGCCCCTCCCCCACGGTATCTCTTCAGAACTGCATCCGAAGGACGAGGGGCGGTGCCCGCAGCCTCGATGTGCCCGGTGAAGCCTGAAGGCGCGCTGGAGTGAGTGCGCGGCGAAGCTCATGGACTAGTACGGCGATGCCTGCCCCAAGCAAGCTCCCCGCAAGGATGTCACTCGGGTAGTGTACTCCGAGGTGGAGACGACTTAACGCCACACTTGTGGCCCACACGGCCCCGGGCCCAATCACGTACCACCGCGAATATGATAGGCTCCAAGAGGTCACCAGTGCTGCCGAGAGTCCCGCGTGTCCGGAGGGAAAGGAGAGCCACGCTTCTCCCGGGGACGGGTGGCGCTCGACCCGGGCCTTGAGGGGATGGGTGACGTACGGGCGTGGCCGTCCGATGAGGTGCTTCAGGCCCGTGATGAGTCCGTAGGAGAAGCTCTGCGTCAGTGTGAGGCGGTACGCAGAGGCCGCCAGCTGGGCCTCTTGAGTGACCCCAGCACCGATCCAAGCAGCCGGTACGGCCCCATAGAAGGCGGGACGGGCTGAGGCATGGGCCGCCCGTAGCGGAGCGGTGATACCCGGCTGAGACGCGCAATAGATGAGGGAAAGCCCTCGGGCATCCAGCGAGCCCTCCTCTGGTCCCGTCGTGCAAAAATGCCTCCCGGTCGAAACCGCTGAGGACGCCGACGCTGGAGCGGACTGTGCCGTGGCTTCCCCCCCACCGCACCAAACAACGACGAGGAGCAGCAGCCCCCCCTGAATACGGCGCCCCAGTGTAGCCACGATGCTATACGTCTTCGGTGGTGGCTTCGACCTCTTCCTCTTCTCCCTCTTCGCTCCCCTCCTCTTCCCCCTCCGACGACAAGCCGATTTCCTTCCGAATGGCCGACTTGATTTCTTCAAGTTGCTCCGGGTTCTCCTCCAGCCACTCTTTCGTATTCTCACGGCCCTGCGCGATGGTCTCGTCGTCGTAGGAGTACCACGAGCCGCGCTTCTCCAAGATGTCGTATTCGGTCCCAAGGTCAATGATCTCCCCCAGCGAGGAGATGCCCTCGCCGTAAATCAAGTCGAATTCTGCCTCCTGAAACGGCGGCGCCACCTTGTTCTTCTTGACCTTGACTCGGGTGCGGTTGCCTACGACGTCCTGCCCGTCCTTCACGGCGCCGATGCGACGTATGTCCATGCGAACCGAGGAGTAAAACTTCAGGGCGCGCCCCCCAGACGTCGTTTCCGGATTGCCAAACATCACGCCAATCTTCATCCGGATCTGGTTGATGAAAATGAGAACGGTCTTCGTCCGGTTGATGGTGCCGGCCAACTTGCGGAGTGCCTGGCTCATGAGACGCGCCTGGAGGCCCACGTGGGTGTCGCCCATATCGCCCTCCAGTTCCGCCTGTGGCACCAGAGCCGAGACCGAGTCGATCGCAATTACGTCCAGGGCGCCGCTTCGCACCAGCGTATCTGCGATGTTGAGGGCCTGTTCGCCCGTGTCCGGCTGCGAGATCAGCAACTCGTCAGTGTCCACTCCCAACTGCTCCGCGTAGTTGGGATCGAAGGCATGCTCAGCGTCAATGAACGCACACGTGCCGCCCTTCTTCTGCGCTTCCGCCACGATGTGAGCCGCCAGCGTTGTCTTGCCGGACGACTCCGGGCCAAAAATTTCGATGATGCGGCCGCGGGGCACACCCCCCACCCCCAGCGCGTTATCGAGGGCAAGCGACCCGGTGGGAATCGCCTCGACCTGTTGGTGCGGGTCGTCACTCAGGCGCATGATCGACCCTTCTCCGTGCTCCCGCTGAATCTGTTCCACAGCAAGGTCGAGGGCTTTCTCCTTCGCTTCTCCGTCTTTGTCTGACATATCGTAGCTGGCGCGACTAAATCAAAAAGAGTTTGCAGACCGCTGCCCCGCGGGCAAACGCATCTCCGGAGCAATGACGCTCGGTAGACACGGACGCGCCGCGGATCTAACGTGACGTTGAGACACCTTACCAACCGCAGGACTGAACGAGGGACGCATCGGGTTGGTCCCTACTATTCGCCGTATACACATGCATTGAACATGTATTCTGACGATGCAATGAGCTGTCCGTTCCGAACCGGGGCACGCACCGCACGACTGGGGACAGATTCTTCAGGGACTCCGAGACTACTGAACTAGCTTATCGTACTCAGAGGAATGAGACGGGTCCATTTGAACGAGCAGACTGTGTGCCTGGCTCGCCCGATCGCTGTCCGAAAAGAACGCGGTGAGTTCCTGGTATTTGGTCTGAAAAAAGACGTTGAGCGCAAAAGAGCGCGAGAGCCGCTGATTCAGGGACTGGAGAGTTTCCAGAACCCCCATCATGTGTTTTCGGGCCGTTTCCGTCCCCCGCACAAATCGGTCAAGTCCTTTCCGGTGGTAGTTGTAGTACACTCGGCGTAACGGCTCGTGACGCTGAGCAAGCAGGTTGGACAGAAGTTGCACCCGGTTCTGCTGCGTTCCTACGGACGACCAGCCGGGGTCTCCACTTCCCTCCGCCTGGTTAGCCACGGTCCGCGCCTGCTCAAAATAGGGAGTTCCCCCCAGCGGACTAAAGGTATCACGGTCATAGCCGAGGATCAGGTAGGCATAAAAGTCGAGTACCGACGTGAGGGAGTTGTAGCGGTTGATGTCGTAGCTGAGCGAGGAGCCACGGCTGTAATCGAATTGCCACTCCGAATCATTGATGCGTGCGACGACGGACGACTGGGACGTGCCGTAAATGGGGCGCCGCAAAGTGACGACGAGCCGGGCACGGAATTCCGAGATGCTTAGGGACTCAAGCACGACGACCTGCATCGAGCAGGAGATTCGCTCATGCCGAAGATATTCATCGTCCGTCCAGGAGCGGGTGTTCATGTACTCCCGAATTTTTCGCTCCAGGTTCCCCAAGAACGAGAGCTCCGAGTCCGCCCCACCGATCTGTGAGACATCGACCTGTACCCGACAATCCAATTCCTGCCCCGCCGCCGAGGGAACGACAAGGACGAGAAGCAAAAGGCCCAGAAGCCAGGACGAAGGGGACGACTCATCCACAGTCAAGGGAGAAAACGGTGAGTGCCACAAGACAGCACGTTGCAACCTTCGATTCGGGCGAGAGGTTTCCCATTCCGTTTGATTCTTTTCAAATCGCAGATTATTATTTGTGTCCATCTCCTTAACGCACCGTCTTAGCGTTCCGTATGCGCGCGCTGCTGAGACTCGTTCTCACCGGCCTCGTGTTGTTGCTGATGGGGGCCGGGCCGGGGTACTGCCAGTCGGGATACGACCTGTACGGAAGCCCCCGCGCCGCGGGGCTTGGGTACGCCTCCACAGCTCTCACATCTGGAGCGGGCGTACACACGAATCCGGCGTCTAGTGCCCTCCGCCAGCAGTGGAGCTTCTCGTTTTTCGCCCGCGAAAGCTACGGACTCGCTGCGTTTCGCTACGGGGCGGCCCACGGAACGTGGCCCACAAGCTGGGGGACGGTATCCGGCGGCGCAAGCACATTCGGCGGGGACGAGTACCGCGAACTCCACTACAGTCTTGGGTATGCGCGAGGTCTCCAATTCGGGACCTCGCGAACCGTCTACGTGGGCCTGACAGGGCGGTATTACCATACCCGAATTGATGGATACGGGAGCGCCGGTGCCATCGGTCTACACCTCGGGCTTTTGCTCCCTCTCCTGCCTTCACTGTACCTGGGCGCCCATGCGACGAACGTGAATGCCCCGACCCTTACGGACGGGGAGGCCCTGCCCCAGACGTTATCGGTAGGGCTTCAGTACCGCGTAGGACCACGGGTCCGAATTTTGACCGATGTATTTAAAGACCTCTCGTTTCCAGTCTCCGTCCGGTCCGGGATAGAGGTGCGTCCCATCTCGATGCTTGCTCTCCGTGCCGGGGTAACCACCGCTCCCGTCCGCTTTACTGGTGGCGTTGGCATTCGCCTCGGGCGGCTTCGAGCACACGTGGCCGCGGAGCAGCATCAGGAACTGGGCTGGTCCCCCTCCGCCTCTCTTGAACTTCGCTGGTAACACTCTCGCTACCATGGTACGGCCCTGGATACGGCGCGCGGGTGCCTGTTTGGTCGCGCGCGCAGTCCAAATCAGCCTCCTAACCATCCTGCTCGGGGGATGCATGGGGAGCTACGCCCAAACCAGCGATTCAGTGGCCGTCGACACGACCGTACTCCGTCCTCGATTGGAACGCGTGCTAGACGCCTTTGGGGGCGCAGATCAAACCACCGCACAGGCGGCGGAACGCTTCACGGCCCTCGCTAAGTCCCCGCTCGACCTGAACAACGCTTCGGCCGGCGATCTGTCGGTTCTTCCGGGACTCTCGGGCAGCGACGCCTACCGGATCGTCCAGCACCGAAGAAAGCAGGGGCCCTACCAGGCCTGGACGGAGGTCCGTGAAGTGAGCGGAATTACACAGACCACGGTTGGAGCAATCCGTCCGTTTTTGACCTTGACCCCTCCCGATCCAGGCATCTTTCCTGGCTTCGACACGGTCATCTCAAACCTGGATTTCAGCTTGATTCAGCGGTATTCCCGAGATCTCGATTTGGGACGTGGGTATCGAACCGGTCGATTCTTGGGGGCACCAGGCCGCCTCACCACACGGCTGCGGTTGGAGCATCGGCGTCGCCTGCAGCTGGCCATGACGCTCGACAAAGATCCGGGCGAGCCGCTCCGGTGGTCGCCCTCGACGGACACCTACGGGTTTGACCACATTTCGGGAAGCCTCACGTTGCGCGATCTTGGCCCCATCGAAACGTTGGTGTTGGGAGATTTTACGGGCCAGTTTGGCCAAGGGATCGCGCTGTGGCAGGGGCTCCGGTTCGGTAAGGGACGTGATCCGGTTTCGCCTGCCCTCCAAACGGGCCGTGGGGTCGTCCCGTATCATTCGGCGTCGGAGGCCAACTTTTTTCGGGGCATCGCGGCCACCATCTCTTTGCCCGCTGGGCTTTCTCTCACGGCCTTTGCGTCGCATCGGCACCGCGATGCGTCTCTCGATTCGTCGGCGGCCCCATCAGGCCCCTCGTCATCCTCCATTCCGGTTCGTACCGTTTCCGTGGGGGGACAGCACCGGACCCCGTCGGAAATTGCCCGCAAGGGAACCTTCGGAGAAAGGACGATGGGAAGTGCTCTCGAGTACCGCGCCTCCATTCTGCACGTGGGCATGGTCGGGTACCGGGCCCGTTTCGATCGCCCACTCCGGCCCGGAGACCGGCCCAGCAGACGCTACCGGGTTGATGGTCGTGGAACGTCGATGGTTAGTGCGTACGCGACGGCCTTCCTGGACGACTACACCTTGTTTGGAGAAGTAGCGCGGACGCCAAGCGGGACATATGGCGGCCTCTTTGGCGCGGCCCTGAACGCCAACTCCATCGCCGATGCCATCCTGCTAGGCCGCTGGTATCCGCCACAGTTTGCGGGACTCTACGGCGGGGCATTCGGGAACGGAAGCCGCCCGCAAAACGAAATTGGAATCTACACCGGCCTCAACCTTCAGATCGCACGGGACTGGACACTGGGGGTGTACTTCGACCAGTTTCGCGCTCCGTGGCTCCGGTTCAATATCCCCCGCCCCACTACTGGTTGGGAAACACGGGCGGTCCTCGACTACGAACCTCGTCCGTGGCTATCCACCTATCTTCAGGTCCGCACCCAAAGCCAGGAAGAAGCAACCGAACAGCAGGGACCCGGCGGACGGTTGCTCGAAGCCGTGCAGCGCGAACGACGCTCTTCCCTTCGCTGGCACACCGAGTACACATTCAGCGACGCCCTCACCGCCCGCACTCGCATTGAGCTTTCAAGACGCACCACCCCCGCATCCAGCGCGTCGGGCGTCTTTCTCTCGCAAGGCCTGCGCTGGACCCCGCACCCTCGAGTACAACTCGATGCCCAACTCGCATTTTTTGACACCGACGGATTCGCGGCCCGAATTTACGCGTATGAGCGAGACCTTTTGTACAGCTTTTCTGTGCCGGTTTTCTTTGACCGGGGACGACGCTCCTATGTGCTGATCCGCTACGAACCCGTTCCGTCCCTCACAATTGAGGCCAAGTACGGAATTACGACCTACGACAACCGCTCACGGATCGGCTCAGGGCTCAACGAATTTCAGGGATCTAGTCGGCGAGAGATTCGGGCTCAGATCCGGTGGACGCTTTAACCCTTGGTGCGGGCCTTTTTGCAACGTGGCATGGTGATTGATAATACCATAGGGCCCACGGATCCTCGACTCCACGTGTCCATTCGCGTGGTGAGGCTGTGGGGATCTTTCCCTGATGGACATATGCGTCTCAGGGAGCGCCCATTGGCCTTTTGCATTCCGGTTGTCCCCCACCTATGTACGAACCTATGAGCAACTCGGAGAGCCCGCGCATCCTCGCCGTTGAGGACAACTCAGAAACCCAACTTCTGCTTGAGCATCTGCTGAAGGGATCCTACGATGTCGAGGTCGTACCCGGCGTCGAGGATGCACTCGAGGCCATCGACACCGGTTCGTTCGATGTCTTGTTGCTCGATATCAACCTGAGCGAGGACCAAACCGGTACGGATCTTCTCCATCTCATTCGAGACCGCGATGGAATGGCGGGGGTCCCGGCAGTTGCCCTCACGGCTTACGCCATGCCAGGCGACCGGGAAGACTTTTTGGAAGAAGGGTTCAACGAGTATGTAAGTAAACCCTTCACCCGAACGGATCTCACGGAAGCCATTGAAAACACCCTCAACCCGGCGTGATTTCGCCATCGGTCATGGATCGTGCACGGGTGGACCTGTGTGCACCCTCAGTTCACACACGTGGCCTTCAAGGTATCGCGGCGACTCGAAAGGACCGACTCCCACTCAGATTCCGCTACGGGTTCCTCTCCCTTAAAGTACTCCCACTCCTCGACGCTCTCATCGGAGACGACGACGGAGTTCGACATGTAGGCCACGCGTTTGAGCACGGGAGACGTTCCCATTTGGTGCACAAATGTAATCGTGCACTTTCCGTCCGCGGTTTTCTGCTTCACTGACAACCAGTTGTCCCCACATACCTGACAGCTGTAGAAGCGAGACTCCTGTTCTTCCCCGGGCAGGTTATCGATCACGTCTTCATCGTCGAGCACAACCTGCATCGGTTGCAGGCTTTCACACCCGCACGTTTTGCAGTGAAGCGTTTCCATATGTGATGTTGAAGGTTGGTGTGGGAATTCCTCGGTTCTTGCACGCCTACATCCTGACGAAGTTCGTACAGGGGGTCTCAAACGGACCTTACCGCCACACCACATCAGCGTCCTGTGGCCCCAGTCGAAACGCAACCCCGAACCGAAGGTCAAAATCGAGCACATAGAAAAATCGGAACTGCAGCCCAATACCGCCACCGACGGAGGTTCGGAACTCCGAGGCGCTTCCCACAGGTGAAAGGGTCTCCCCAAACCCGTAGCTGTACAGGGCTTTGGCGTAAAACGGCACGAGGGTGGAGCCATCGTCGATGTACCACAACGGCTGCGTAACCTCTGCGCCAAGCCGTACAAAGGAACCGGACCCGAGAACCGTGTTCTCGTAGCCCCGGGGGAGGAACTGGCGGGTACTGAGAACGGACCCCACGTTCTGCGAGAGGACTCCGGCACCGATCCGGACGCCGGTATGACTACGGAGCGCTAAGGGCAGATACACGTCCGCGCTGGCACGGACCGCCCGGCGCGCCGACACGCCGTCGGTCCATGCATCAAGCTCGGCGGTAGTTCGAAAAATTAGCCCTTGGTTGGGCACGAGGTCGCGGGGATTTTGCTGCACCCGATACCCGAAGACGCCTTGCGGCGTGAGGGTCACACGGTCGCGCCACTGCCGGAGCCCTGCGGCCCTCGACGGCGGCAAGGCGTCGAGAGGTGACCCGAAGAAACGAGTCTGGCGATACTCCGCACGCATTCGCACGGCGGCGACCGTCTGGTAGACATTGGATTGGAGCCGTACGGGCAGACGGGTCCCCAGCGCAACCCCTCGCTCCTCAAACCCCACCCGTCCCGGACGGGCCCCCTCGGGGGTTTGCAGCGTGATCGGAATCGTTTCCGGTGTATTGAACGCCGTCAGGGACGGTCGCAGGCGCCAGCGCCCGGACCGCACGGTGGCCGCCCCCCAGAGCCGTCCGTCTTGCCAGTACGTCGTGCCTTGATACTGCCAGCGCCCCAACGGGTCGTTGCCCGTCACCCCCAGTCCCACGCCCAACCCAAGTTGTTCGTATTGCGTCCCTTGGGGGCGGTCCCACTCGTCGACATCAAACGCGATCGTGGGATGCACAGCACGCGGTGCGAGGTGCTTCCAAGCCTGATAGGGCGAGCTTTCGACGAACTTTTTTTCATCCTGCGCCGACGTGCGTGTTCGCGCCGGAGGCCTAGGGGACTCGTCCCCAATTATTACCCGCGACGAATCGACCGTGGGGGCAGACTCGGGACGAAACGGAATCCGGACGAGTTCGTGGCGCTCGTGTTGGTATTCAACGAACACGACCGACGAACGGTCGGGGGACAGCGCCGGCTCAAGGGCCCCAAACGGGACGTTCGTCAGTCGATGCACGTCGTTCGTTTCCGTATCGAACGCGAAGACGTTCGGCGTCCCGGTGAGGTCGGCGGAGAATAGCAAATAACGGCCTTTGGGCCCCCAGCACACGTCGTAAATGATTGTGTTCTCGAGGCCGAGCCAGTGCCGGAGCCGGTCGCCCTCACGGCGCTCAGGATCCACCCGGTAAAGACGCTGGGTGCCCTCCACGTTTAGCAGCACTGCAACCCTCCGTCCGTCAGGTGACGGGGCAATTTGCTTGAAACGGGCCGCCTCGAAGTCCGTGCGCCGGCGGACTTCGGGAGACTCCACGACTGCCCACTGGCTGAAGGCCCCGTCGTTTTGGATGGCCCAGACGGATCCGTTGGGGGCCTCTACGGGACCAAATACCCGTCCCCCGTCGGTGAGCCGCGTCGCCCTTCCAGTGGTCAGGTCTACGCGCTCAGCCTCCGCCACGTCCTGCGTGGGCACCCAGGAATCTGGGACGTAGCGGGCGGCATAGAGGGCACTCGTGTCCCGCCCCAAGCTGTACGTGTAGTCCTCCGTAAGGGACTGCACACGAATCAGCGAGCGCTTCCCCGTCTTCACATTGATCCGGTAAAAGCCACGGCGCACGTCGTAGCCATGCAGGTAGGCGACCACTGTGGTGTCGTCGAGCCAGTAGGGACGCCGGTAGTTCCGCCCCGTCTTGGCGGCGACGGCCTCCCTATCGGTAAAGGGCCTGCGACGATTCAACTCCCGCTGATACCGAGTGCGCAACGTTCGGCGGAGGGAATCGTCGAGCGCTCCGGGCCACTGCCCGAGCCCTACCCGGAGCCCAATCCCGGCCCCCAGAAGCGGAATTCGATTGTGTAGCGCCATGGCCTCCTGAAAAAACGCGGTACTCGTTGAGTCTCCTCGTTCGGCCCACGCCTCGAAAGCGTGCGCGCCCCCGATGTAGAAGCGGTTGGTCGGCTGCGTGTAGCGGGGCGGCTCCAACATTTGCGTGAGGGACCACGGATCGTCCGAGAGCATGGCCGCCCGCATCTTCATGGTGAAAAGAGGCGCGTTAAGGCGTCCGGCGTTGTCCCCAAGCCGGCTCTCGCGGTACACCGCCACTCCCTCCACGAGCCCACGTGGCACGGTCAGGTTTCCGGCTCGCACCACGTCCGGCGCAAAAGGGCGTACGATCCCCCCCAGCCCAAAGCCCGGATCGATCTCGCTGTGCATGGCGTGGACGAGTTCGTGGGGCCCCACAATGGCGGGCCAGGATGACGACCGGGCTACGAGCGCGTCATCCCGGAGACTTGACGCTTCAATCTCTTGCTTGAACGGAAAGGGCGTGACAAACCCATTGGACCGGTCGGAGAAGCCATCTACGACCACTGGCATATCGATGGGACGGGACGTGAGCCCCACGAGACGATCTGTTTCCATCCGGTTCTGGCGCAGGGCCCGCCGGATACGCCAGGCGGCCGCTTCGGTACTCTCCTGGTAAATGAGATCAAAGTACTCCCCTTCAACGGTGCGATACTCGGCGTCGATGGGTCGGTAGGTGATTGGGTATAAGTCAGTCCCGAGTTGAGTTACGCCCTGTCCCTGCCCGGTGTGGGGTCCAAGGAGGAAGAGAAGGGCCCCCACAAGAACGAGGCCTTGGAGCGTCGACTTCATAGGAGACATCAGTTGTCCAAAAAAGTGACTGCTTTTCTTGACATCACTCCACATCGTCTCGGAAGCGGACGGACGTCTTCCTTCAGCACGAAACCTCTAGACTGTTCCCGCTTCCATCACTACCAGTCCTGTTTCGATTCCATCGCGCCCCTCCTCTCTACCCCCTTTCCGGCGTCCTGCAATTCCCAGCGCCTCTCTGCCCCATGATTCACACCCTCGAAGTCCGTTGGTTCGGTACACCCCCGCTTCCCCCAGCTCTCCACGAGTGGTTCCAGACTCTAGGCGAGGTGCAGACCACGTCCCAAACTCATTTGTACCTGCCCGCAGAGGACCCGGCGCTGAACGTGAAGGTGCGAGATGGCCAGCTTCAGATCAAGCGCCAACTGGGCGGTCCTTTCCGAAAGGCCTTTGGCACGCAGGCAGACGGCCACTGCGAGCAGTGGGGAAAATGGAGCTTCGACCTCGCCGCGGAGCGGTCTGTGCTCTGGGATGATGATCCCTCAAACCTATGGGTAGCTGTTCAGAAAACCCGTCACCAACTGAAGATTCCCGCCGCCGACCAACCATCGCTTACCGACGCACTTCCGACCACTCCGCCTGCACTGGTCGCGGCAGAACTCACAACCCTGCAGGTCCAAGACACCTCGGCGTGGACCTTCTGCGTCGAGGCGGAAGGACCCGTCGAAAGCCTCGTGGAGACCTTGCTCACCGCCGCTCCCCAACTGCTAAATGATACCCTTCCCTTTTCCCTTTCCCCCGATGAGTCGTACGGATATGTCCGGTGGCTGCAGCAATTGCCAACAGTCCATACTCGCCCCGCCTCCGAGATCCAAATTCCGTCCCTTTAGGCAGGCGGGCATCCCTAAACAAGAAAACGCCCTCCAGTGGAGCTAGAGGGCGTTTTGAGTGGTATTTGAGGCGGTGGAAGAGGGATTCGAACCTCCGGGTTTCGAGACCGGTGTATTCAACCAGGCTCTACCCATCGGGCCGAATCTACTCCACGGCAAACGATCCACATATCCAGTGATTCTGTGTCTCGCCATGCTACTGAGCAACACTGATACGTCTCGTACGGGTGAAGCCGTCTCCATGGACACGCAAGAGGTACACGCCGCTTGACAACGAGGACGCATCAATCCTCACTCGTTGGGAGTGCCCGCCCGACACGCGCCCCGCGAAAAGCCGGTTTATTTGACGACCAAGCACATCGTACAGAGTGACAGTTACGTCCCCGCTCTCGCGCGGCGTAAACCGCAGCGTGGCTGTTGATTGGACGGGATTCGGGGCGACCTTTTCAATGCTGACTGTCTCTTTGGGACGCACTTTAGTTTTGACAACGCTGCTCAAAGTCGTGCTCCCATCCAGATCCTCCTGTAGCAGACGAAAGCGGTGAGTGCCTGCCGAAAGGTCCTCGACGGTAAATGAGTAATTCTGCGATTCTGCGGTGGTGCCAGTTCCGTCCACCCAACCAACTTGTTCAAAGTTGCTGGAACCTACGGCATGTTGGACTGAAAAGCCCGCATTGTTTACTTCGGTGGCTGTCACCCAATTCAGAACGGCGTTACCGCCATCGGTACGGGCCTCGAAGGAGGCAAGCTCGACCGGGAGCACCTGCGCTCCGGTTGCCTGCTTCCCAGTCACGGCCGTCCAGTCTTCCGAGTTGCTGTAGAGGGTTTTTTCTCCATCATCGGGAATGAGAGTTGCCGATACGGTGTCCGGCATGAACCCGTAGATGGCAAAAAACTGAAATTGATCGTCCTCAGAGGTTCCCAGTTGGTCGTGTGGAATGGCGAACTCGAATCCGGTGTCGTCAACCGTGGTTACGTCGGAGGTATCATCGTAGGCGTATCTACCAGGAGCATCCCCCGTTGACGGCGTGCCGTCCAATGATTCGAGTATAGTGTCTCCGACATCTTTCACCTTTCCATCGCTGGTACTGTCCCCAGCCGCGTATCCCGCGTAGTCGGCGATGCTAGCAAAGGCCTGTGGAGACTCCGCGTCACCTGTGATCCGTACACCAAAATCCGTCTCCATGTCCATCTGCATACTATCGACGAAGGCAAACGGCGAACTGGAGTTTGATCCAGTCGGAAGGGGAGTACCAGCCGCGACACCATCTACGCTGGCAGAGTTGATAAATACAACCATTTCGGGGGTATCGGCTCCGGTGTCATTTTCCACCTTTCCTTCAACAGCCACATAGAGAGAGTCTGGTCCCGCGTAGGCCTTAAGTCCCACCACGCCTCCAGTGTATGAGCCCCCAGGTTCAGGGGGCGACGTGCCCACAAGCAGATATTCACTATCGGTCGTCTGACCGTCAACGGTAGGCTGAGCCTCTACGACGGAGGGGGCGCTAAGAAGAATTGCTACAGTTAAGAGGAGAGCCGTAACATTTCTCATAAATAAATGATTTCGGGGTTTATGGGAGAAAAATAGAAGCAAAGTAGTAGTGTCACTATCGAGCCGTGAATGCAAAGGGGCCGAGGTTCTCTGTCTACCCCAAACCGATACATCAATCGGTTTCTCTCAGCACTCCCCCACGAGAGACTGAATCAATTATCCGAGGGGAACTCATACCTGCATCCGTCGCTGGGTCACGCTCCTCGCTACCTAGTCGTCCTCCGCCCGCCCATCACAAAAAGTAGCCCAAAAACATAAAAACCCCCTCTCAGGAATGCTGAGAAGGGGTCTTCAGCGGTGGGGGAGGGATTCGAACCCCCGGGACCCGTGAGGGCCCTCCGGTTTTCGAGACCGGTGCATTCAACCAGGCTCTGCCACCCCACCAGAAGTCACGCAGCGATGGCTCCACAAGTATGTGCGAAGATCACCTACATGCCCCTTCACGACTCGTTCCTGAATGCCGGCGGGACCGGCCTCAAAAAGGCCGTGAAGGCCTAGGCCCCTTCCCTCAGTGCCGACGCGACGATGGACGGTACTGCGTTGAGCACAGCGTCCAACTTTTCGGTGTCGCGTCCTCCGGCCGAGGCCAGTGCGGGACGCCCGCCCCCACCCCCACCCAACCGCTCACCGAGATCGCCAACAATAGCCCCAGCCTGCAGGTCGCGCTCCGAAAGGACGTCGTCGGCCACGGTAGCCACGACGTAGGCCTTTTCCCCCTCCTCCCCGAGACTGCCCAGTACGCCCACAGCCCCCTCGCCCAATTTGTCGCGGAGCTGCTGCCCAAGCGCCTGCAGGTCGTCCATGCTGGCCCGGTCAAGACGACCCGTCACCACGGTGACGCCATTGACGGTCGTGGCATTCTCGGCAATGAAGGTGTCGAGTCGGTCCGCGAGTTGGGCGCGTCGGAGCTGTTCTACTTCATCCTGTAGCTGGTCGCGCTCACGCTGCAACTCGGCAACCGCATCTGGCAGCGAGTCGGGACGGGACCGAAATTGTCGGCGTGCCCGGTTCAATTGATCGAGTTCGGTCTCAACATGCTTCAACGCAGCGTCGCCCGCCACCGCCTCCACACGGCGCACGCCCGAGGCGACAGAGCCTTCTGAGAGGAACCGAAAAAGCCCAATCTCACCGGTGGCGCTGACGTGCGTCCCGCCGCAGAGCTCCATCGAGAAATCAGGGTCAAAGGCAATGACGCGAACTCGATCGTCGTATTGCTCGTCAAATAGGGCAATTGCGCCACGGTCGAGGGCCTCGTCGATGGGCACGTCACGGTGCTCCTGTTTCGGGATGTTGCGCTGAATCGCAGCGTTCACGCGTCGCTCGATGTCGCGTAGCGTATCTGCCTCCAACGCATCGAAGTGGCTGAAATCGAACCGGAGCCGATCAGGCGCCACGAGTGATCCTTTCTGTTGCACGTGGTCGCCCAGCGTGTCACGAAGTACCGCGTGCATCAGGTGAGTAGCTGTATGGTGAGCGCGGATGCGACGACGGCGATCCGTGTCCACGCGGGCCTCTACCGGTGCGTCCAGCGCATCTGGCAGCGTGTCGATGGTATGGGCGATGCGTTCGCCCTCGTATTGCGTGTCGAGCACCCGGACCTCCTGGTCGCCGATGCGCAATGTGCCGGTATCTCCTACCTGCCCCCCCGCCTCTGCGTAGAAGGGGGTCTGACTGAGCTCCACCTCATACTGACGACCGCCATCGGTTTCTACCACGCGCAATGCCCGGATTTCTGCATCCTCCACGCGCTCCTGATCATACCCAACAAACTCAGAGGCTTCCCCCTCCGTGATAGCCTGCCACGCGTGCACATCACTCTGGTCAACTGCAAAGTCCGATGCTGCCCGGGCCCGACGTTGTTGCCGCTCCATGAGCGTCTCGTAGCCCTCCATGTCCACCTGCAGGTTCCGCTCCCGAGCCATCAACTCCGTGAGGTCGATCGGGAAGCCGTAGGTGTCGTGCAGGAGAAAGGCTACCTCGCCCGGAAGAGCACCATCGCGGGCCGTGCGAGCAAAGTCGCGGAGTATCTGTCCTCGATCTTCGGTGTCGACGTACGCCTTTTCCAGCAAGTCCATTGCCCGTCGGTCCTGCTGGAGCTCTCCGAGGAGCCGATCCGTGACCTCGCCGTCTTTCTCGCGAAAACTGGTCACGTGCGGCGCCACGCGCTCGAAGAACTCGATTCCCGTTCCCAGCGTCTCCAGAAAGCTCTCCTCCTCCGACTGGATGGCCTCCTCGATAAACTCCTGCTGCTCCACGAGCCCATCGAACTGTCCCCCCATTTTCTCGATGAGGGGATCGACGAGACGGTAGAGAAATGGCTCCTCGAGAGCGAGCGTCTGGTAGCCGTACCGGACGGCGCGGCGCAGGATGCGACGGATGACGTACCCCCGGCCCTCATTGCTCGGCATGACACCATCGGAAATGGCAAAGGCGATGGCCCGGATGTGGTCGGCCACTACGCGGAGAGCGATGCGGACACGCTCACGCTCCTCCGCATCGTCGATCTGAAGATTGTCGTACCCCTGCACGTCGTCTCGGGGCGAGAGGGCGGCAATGGCCCGCAGGAGCGGAGCGAAAAGGTCGGTATCGTACGTCGATTCTTTGCCCTGCAGGACCGCCACCATGCGCTCGAAGCCCATGCCCGTGTCCACGTGCTGGTCGTCCAGCGGCTCCAGGGTGCCGTCGGACTGTGCGTTGTACTGGATAAAAACCAGGTTCCAGAGCTCCATCACCTGAGGATGGTCCTCATTTACGAGGGCGTAGCCAGGCGTTTTCACCCGGTCGGCCTCGGGCCGCAGGTCTACGTGGATTTCGGAGCACGGCCCACAGGGCCCAGTGTCGCCCATCATCCAAAAGTTTTCCTTAGAGGGCTCGTAGAGAACACGCTCGTCGGGAAGTGGCGTGTGCTTACGCCAGAGATCGTAGGCCTCCTCGTCCCTGCCCACCCCGAAGTCCTCATCTCCCTCGTGGACCGTGGCGTAAAGCCGATCCGGGGCCAATCCCCACCGCTCCACCAGCAGTTCCCACGCCCACTGAATGGCCTCCGCCTTAAAGTAGTCGCCGAAGCTCCAATTGCCGAGCATCTCGAAGAAGGTGTGGTGGTAAGTGTCGTGCCCCACCTCTTCCAGGTCGTTGTGCTTGCCGGACACCCGCAGGCACTTTTGAGTGTCCACCGCCCGCATGTAGGGACGCTGGCCAGCCCCCAGGAACACGTCTTTAAACTGGTTCATGCCAGCGTTTGTGAACAGGAGCGTGCTGTCGCCCTCCGGGACGAGCGAGGCGCTAGGAACGATTTCGTGGCCCTTGTCCTCAAAGAACTGCAGAAAGTCTCGCCGAAGCTCTTCAGAGGTACGGGGGGCATCGGTGGTAGATTGGAGATGCGGGTTCATCGACGCGGTCAAGAGTCAGTTCTCGGTGAGCGTGGTTGTATCGTGGAGCGTGGAATAGGACTCTTCGTGTACGGCTGAGTGCAACGAGGATTCCGACACCGGGAGACTGGAGGGGGCGGCGCCGGACCTCCTGCCCCCGGACGCTGTGAGTCTCAGCACTGATCGCTGGGCGTGCCGTTCGAGACAAACCGGTTATCGGCCAGGTACCAGCGCCACGGCCGCTTCACGCCGCTGGAGATGCCGATTCGGGACGACTGCGCAACCTCTTCTTCCTTTATAACCTGCCCTTCAGCGAAATACACTGGTGGGGCCGTGAGCCGTGCCCCGTGGAGACCCTCTGCAATATCGAAGGCTTCTGTCAGCTTGCCCGGACCATTGGTAAGCTCCACATCTCGCGGACGTTCACGGCGGTTCTGCATGAAGGACTCCCCGGACACCGGCTCGACCGCTCGGATGAGCACAGCGCCCGCGGTGCCTTCTGGCTCGGTTACGACATTGAGGAGCCAGTGGACACCATAAATGAGATAGACGTAGGCGGTCCCCGGCGGCGCAAACAGATCGCGGCCGCGCCCTTGTCCGGTCACGGCACCGGTCTCCGGGTCCGTCGCCAGATGCGCGGCGTGGCAGGCCGGATCGTCTTCGGTGTAGGCCTCCGTCTCCACGATGCGTCCGACCAGTTGTCCGGCCTCGGGGTGCTCGTGGATGAGGAGCCCCCCAAGCAAGTCTTGCGCGACTGGGAGCGTCGGGCGATCAAAAAACGAGGACGGAAGTGGCTTCATCGAAGGCGAACAGTTTGGTAGGCAGGCCAGTAGGTCGAGTGTTCACTGATCTTGGGAAGCTTGTCGTCCATGTCTTCCTCTCCCTCCCCGGCCGCAACCGCGATGGACGCGGTCTTCGAGGCCGACACATTCCAAACCCTGACCCTGAACCTCCCCGAGGCGCACGTCACGCTGCGCCCCCACGACGAGGCCGATCGGGTGCATGTTCGCGGGGGGATCCCCGACGCCGCCCCGGAACAGGCGCAACGGGCCTTCGACCGCACAAACATCGCCGCGCGCCAATCGGGCGATCGCCTGCTTGTTCACGGTGAGGGACCTTCAGCCACCGTAGAGGACTGGCGGTGGCGCCAGCGCGGCCTCACGGCGGTCCATCTACTTGTCCATCTGCCGCCCGAGTTGGCCGTAGATGCCTCTCTGCCCGGTGGGTCCGTGGACGCCTCCGGACTTGCCGGCGTCCTCGACCTGACGGTACACGGCGGGTCGGTCCACACTGCAAACCTGCAGGGACCTCTGCGGATCCAGGGCAGCGGCGGGGCGCTCACGGTGTCGAACAGCAGTGGGCCCGTGGCCCTTGACTGGGCCGGTGGGGAGGTCACGTTGAGCGGCACTCGCGACGAGGTTGCACTCCGGGCACGGGCCGCCCCGACCACTCTTTCTGATGCCCAGGCCCCCGTAGACCTCGCCGTGCACGGCGCCCCACTTTCCTTGCAGGACGTAAACGGTCCCTGCGACGCGATGGTGCACGGCGCGTCCCTAACCTACCGCGGCGCCCCGCAATGGGACACGACGCTCCGGGTCGCGGGCGGTCCGCTCTACGCGTACCTCCCAGCCGCCCACGAAGCATCCGTGTCTCTCTCGGGCAGTCAGGTGGCGCTAGACGACGCCTTTGAGTTTGCGGGCACCCAGACAGATGGGCACGCCACCGGCACCCTACAGGGAGGCGGCGTTTCTCTCACCTTCCAGGCTGTACAAGGCCTGGTTGCCTGCCGCGCCCAATAGCACCCGCGCTAGGTCCGCTCAATGGCAAGGGCCACGCCTCCACCCGTGCCGTGGCAAATTGAGGCGAGCCCCAGCGTGCCGTCGTGCTGGTGCAGGGCGTGCAGGAGCGTAACAGTGATGCGGGTGCCCGATGCCCCGATGGGGTGGCCGAGCGCAATGGCCCCACCGTGCACGTTCAGTTGATCGTACGGGACGTCTAGCTCGCGGTGGAAAAGAATGTTGTTGATGGCGAAGGCCTCGTTGTTCTCGAAGAGGTCATAGTCGCCAATCTCAGTACTCGTAGCGTCGAGCACATCGCGGACCGCCGGAATAGGGGCCTCCGGAAACCGCCACGACTCGCGCGCCGACCAGCCGCCGCGATGCACCTTGGCAAGCGGCGTAAGGCCGTGCGCCTCGATGGCGTCCGCACTGGCCAACAGCATCGCTGCCGCCCCGTCGGAAATCTGGCTGCTGTTTCCTGCCGTCAAGACGCCGTCTTTCGTAAACGCGGGGCTCAACTTGGAGAGGCCCTCGGCGGTCGTCCCCGGCCGAATGCCTTCATCCTCCGCCAGCGTTTCAGGGCCCGATCGGTCTTCGTACTCGACGGGGGCAATCTCGTCGTCGAATCGTCCCTCGTCGGTGGCCGTGGCGGCCCGCTGCTGCGACGTGGCGGCAATCTCATCAAGCGCGTCGCGGGGGATGCCGTGCTCTTCACAGAGTCGCTCGGTCTGCTCACCCATGGCTTCCCCGCTCATCGGATCGCTGAGGCCGTCCCGCTGCATGATGTCTTGTACCTGCTCCCCTCCCGGCGAAAGTGTGTACCCCCACCGCGCCCCGGAATCAAGATAGTACCCGGCGTCGGACATCGCCTCGACGCCCCCCGCCAGGATAAGGTCTGCCTCGCCGGCCTTAATCATCGTCGCGCCGTTCATAATCGACATCATGCTGGATGCGCACACCATGTCCACAGCGTAGCCGTCCACGTGCTCGGGAATGCCGGCCTGTAGGGCCGCCTGCCGTGGCACGAGTTGACCGTGCCCGGCGCGCAGGACGTTGCCGAAAATGTAGAGATCCAGTCCCCCACCGTCCACGTCGGCACGGTCGAGGGCCGCCCGCATGGCAGGCGCCGCGAGGTCCACAGGCGAGTGGTCCTTCAGGGCACCGCCGAAGCGGCCAATAGGGGTACGAACGGCGGAGGCAATGTAGACGTCACGCATGAGGAACTGGGGAGTGGTGGAACAGAAATCGGTTGGGAGAGCAAAAGGCCGCTCCGTTAGGGAGCCCGCAACTGCTCTCGGAGGCGTGCGGGATCCGTGGTGGGCGCCTCACACTGGAAGTCCCGACACACGTAAGCGGCGGCCCCTTCATTCAGCGGGGGCTGCGCGGCTGTAAACGGAGCCAGTTCAGTAATCTCAGGGGCGTCGCCGGGCGGTCGATGCAGAGTGACAGTGGTCGGCGAGTAGGCGTCGCGCATCACCTCGATTAAGGCGGTTGTGTCGTCGGCGTCAGCAGCGCCCGCCACAACAACCTCGCGGGGGCGTCCCAGCGCCCAATGAAGCCCCATGAGGAGCGCCGTAAATCCGGTTGGACGGCTGTGGACGTCCGCCCCCGTCCAACGGCTCAGCGCCGCAGCCTTGTCCTCATAGGCCGTTCGTCCCGTAAAACGCGCCAGCCGCAGCAGATTCATGAGCTGCACGGAGTTGCCAGACGGCCGAGCCCCATCGCTTGCCTCCTTGGGGCGTACAATAAGGGTCTCCCCGTCGTCCGGGGTCAGGTAGAAGCCCCCAGCATCCGCGTCCCAAAATCGGTCAAGGCATGCGTCCATGTGATCGCGGGCGGCGCGGAGCCAGCGGGGGTCAAAGGTTGTCTCGTAGAGTTCCAGCAGGCCCCAGGTCAGGTACGCATAGTCGTCAAGCGTGGCCCGAATGCCTGCTTCCCCATTACGGTAGCGATGCAGCAGGCGTCCCTTCGCATTGTGCATTGTGTCCGCCAGGAACTCGGCGGCGTCGACGGCAACTCTCTCGTATTCGGGCTCATCGAAGGCGCGCGCTGCGGTGGCGAGGGACGCCACCATGAGGCCGTTCCAGTCGGTGAGCACCTTGTCGTCCAGACCAGGACGGGGTCGGTCGTCCCGGGCGCCAAACAACGCGTTGCGGGCGGTGTCCAGACGCTCGCGGAGGACCTCTTCATCCATGCCGCGCCGTTCCGCCTCCTCGGCCAAGGAACGGTCGAGGTGGAGCACGTTTTTGCCCGTTCGTTTCCCGGTGCTTTCGTCCTGGTAATTGCCCTCCGGACTCATGTTGTAGACGTCAATCGCGAGCTCCGCGAGGTCCGGCTCAAGCAGATCGCGGACTTCGTTGGTCGACCACACGTAAAACGCGCCCTCCTCCATCTCACCCTCCTCGTTCTCACTGTCGGCGTCCTCGGCCGAGTAGAAGCCGCCCTCCGGCGCCCGCAGGTCTCGTAACACATACGTGAGCGTCTCGCGGGCCGTCGTTTCGTAGCGGGCTTCTCCGGTAACCTGGAAGGCCTCCGTGTACGCCAGGACGTGCATCGCCTGGTCGTAGAGCATCTTCTCAAAGTGCGGCAGGGTCCACTGCGGGTCGGTGGAGTAGCGGTGGAAGCCGTAGCCTACCTGGTCAAAGAGGCCGCCGAGGCGCATTTGGTCGAGCGTCTCGGTAACCATGCCTAGTGCTCGCCCCTCGCCGGTGCGGTGCCAGTGGCGCAGGAGAAAAAGCAAATTGTGCGGGGCAGGAAACTTCGGCGCTGACCCGAAGCCCCCGTGCGTTCGGTCAAATTGGCGGGCGAGCTGCCGGGCTGCCTCATCAAGGAGCTCAGGGCCGGGCGCATCCCCGTCCTCTTGTCCCTCCATGGAGCGGCGCAGCAAATCGGTCACCTCCTCGGCGTCGTCAAGCAGCTTGTCACGGTCGTTTTGCCAGAGCGACCGTACGCGTGGAAGCAGGTCCATGAGCCCCGTCTGCTGGAAGCGACCCTCTTTGGGCAGGTATGTCGCTGCGAAAAAGGGCTTGCGGTCCGGCGTGAGGAGTACCGTGAGCGGCCAGCCCCCCTGTCCCCGCATCATCTGGCATACGTCCATGTAGATGCTGTCCACGTCGGGCCGCTCCTCACGATCCACTTTGATGGCGACGTAACCGTCATTGAGTAGGGCAGCCACCTCCTCATCCTCGAAGGACTCCCGCTCCATGACATGGCACCAGTGGCACGTGGAGTACCCGATCGACAGAAAAATCGGTTTATCCTCGGCCCGCGCCTTCGCAAAGGCCTTCTCGCCCCACGGGTACCAGTCCACAGGATTGTCCTGGTGCTGACGGAGGTAGGGACTCTGCTCGTCGGCGAGGCGGTTGGGCATGGCACTGGAGAGAATGGGACTGGCGAACACGGATCAGGCCGCGCGGCTCCAAGACGATTCCTCACACATCACGAGGCACGCAGCACTACAAAATTTGGCCAAGGTGGACAGCATTGAGGAAGAGGCCATTGGTGCCGTACCAGAACGCACGGAAATTGGGATTGTCCATGAACAAGATCACCTGTCCTCCACCCACCTCGTGGGCCTCTATAGAAGCGGCGCCCTGGGCCTTCTCGGCCTGCTCCTCCGAGAGGTAGCCGCTTAGGCGGGGACTGTCCGCATCGTAGGTACCCACGCTGGCGCCTGGCTCATCGCTCGGGGCGTAGAACCCGGTGCCCACCCGAAAGACCGGCACTGTCTCATCGTAGCCATAGGCGACGGGGTGCGTGGTGTCGAGATGCGTTTCGAAGATGGAGCCCCCAATCCCATGCGCACCATAGGCGTTGGGGAGATTGGCGTACGGCTGATCTTGTACCAGCGAGTCGACATCCAGGGAGCGCTCTTCCAGGTCCACCAGCCCGTGCTCGATGGGCCACTCTACGGCGTCCTCGATGCCGATGAGCGTTCCTCCGTTCTCGATCCACTCCGTGACTTTCTCCTCCGGCAGGTCCTCGAAGCTGCCGCCCGCAAGGACCATCGTGTTGTAACGGTCCAGATCGGCGTACTGCACATCTCCGAGATCTACGAGCGAAACCGGCACGTTCATGCGCTCACTCAGCAGGTGCCACACCTCCCCGGCGTTGTAGGCGCTGGTGCCACTGTAGCGCGAGCCGCCGCCCGTGCCGGTGATAATCGCCACCTTCGGCGGATTCAGAATGGGGGAGTTGCGACTGCCGAGGTCCGGCCCCTGCGGCGTCAGACCGCGGTCCACGGCATAGACGTCCACGTAGTCCTGCGCCGCAATGCGCTGAACCACCTGATGCACCGTGTCGGCCGGCACACCGCGCTGCTGCACCTGAATGACGACGGCCCCGCGGCCAAACTCCTGCGTGGTGCCCCCCACGCGCGCCGCGAACGGATCGGTCATGACACGGGGGCGGATGTCATTGTTGTGGAGGCGCTGCACGGCTCGTGGCGAAAAGTAACGGCCCCATGGGAGGACGTAGGTATAATCCGAACGGCCGCCCACGACCTCTCCACTCTGGTAGCCAGGATCCTGAAGCTGCGAGCCGCGATCGGGCGCGTCGGTCACGGCGGCGTGGTCGACGCCAAACGCGAGGGGCAGCGACCAGGTGGACACGTCGTAGAAGATAGAGTCGGGGTACGCAGAGGTTCGTTCCATGGCCGCCTTTACGAAGCGGCCCTGCGGCTGGTCGAGCGGCACCATGTAGGCCTCACCCGGCCGAAAGATTTGGCCGTTGGCCTGCACCTGTTCATTGAGATCAAACATACGCACGTCGTGACGGGCCAGGGTTTGCGCCAGGGCGTGGGCGCGGGCCGGCGTGGTCGACCGATCCACGAGGTACGCCTCCGTCTCGGTGTTCTGGAGCGCCTCGTCCCGATTGGCGAAGAAGTCGCGCTGGTAGGTGAGCAGATCCATCCGCATTTCCACCACGCCCTCGAGAGTGGAGAGCGACGTGAGGAATTGGTTGCGGACGGTGAAGGCGTACGTCATCACGCCCTTCTCCGTCTCGTGCTTCAGGGCGCGGGAGGAGGCCTGCTCGAAGAGAATGCCCACCGTCCCGTTTACGTCGGGGTACGTGGACCCCTTCCCGTAGTAGAAGTCGTCGAAGGTTTCGCGGGTGTAGAAAAGCGACCCGACCCGCTCCAGGTAGTCGGCGTGGAACGTGGCCATCTCACCGGTCAGTTCCTGATTCCGGGCGGGAGTGTTCGGGTTGGTGCGACTGGGAACGCCGGGCTGGAAAAAGTAGGTTGCTTCCTTCCCCATCTCGTGGAAGTCGGTGAGAAACTGCGGCTTCCAGCGGTGAAAGTACTCCAGGCGCCCCTGCGACGAGGGGTGCTGGGCCGGAAGCCAGTCGCGGTTCAGGTCGAACCAGTAGTGGTTGGTGCGCCCGCTGGGCCAGGACTGGTTGTGCTCACGGTCCTGGGGGTCGGCCGTGGGCGTGCCGCCCCGGTTGCCGTTCACCCAATCGACGAAGCGGTCGCGCCCGTCGGGGTTAAACATCGGATCGATAAGTGTGACGGTGTTCTGAAGCATCGCGCTCACGTCGGGCCCACTTCCAGCCGCCAGGTGGTAGAGCAGCAGCATCGCTGCCTCCGTGCCGCTCGCCTCGTCGCCATGGATGCTGTAGCCCATCAGAACCACCGCGGGCCGATCCTCCAGTTCGGCGTCCGACACCTGCCCCGGGGCAATGGTGGTCTGCCGATTGGCTCGACGAATTTGCTCAAGGTTGTCGTGGTTGCCCGTGCTCGTGACGACGGCGTGGATGAGACGGCGCCCTTCGTAGGTACGCCCGTGCCCACGGAGATCCACCCGATCGCTGACCTCAGCAACCGCCTCGAAGTACCGCACCACCTGAGCAGGGCGCGTGTGACGAGTACCAATCTCGTGGCCTATCACTTCGGTGGGCGTCGGAATCGCATCGTCATACCCCTCCGTCCCCGGCACCGGAGTGTCAATGGAAAGCGGCAAATCTTGCGCAGCCGCCGGCAAGGCGAGCCCGCAGCACAGTAGCACTGCAATAAGAGGCGAGGAGAGGCGGGAAAGCATAGGGGTGAGACAACTGTGAACAGAGAACGCAGCGGGACGACCCGCTCAAAAACCGCTTTCAGTATACGAAATTGCCCCGGCAGGTGAAATGACAGCACCGTGAAGATCGCCCAAGCCTACTCGGCTGCCGTTGCCCCTGCCGCCGGCTCCACCACCACCGTCCCGGTCGCGGTGTGGCCCCGCGTCTCCGGCTGGTACATCATCTCTGCCTCCGCGGGCGGGTGCTCGAACGTGCCGGCCGTCGTGGCGCGGGCGACGTAGCTATAGGTGTGCTCCCCCTGTTCCAGGTAGTCGGCGAAGAGCACCACGCGATCGTCCTGCATCTCGGTGTGTGTGAAGGAGCCCCACCACCGATCCGAGCCGGTGTCCGCCTCGTCGAGCACACCCTCCGCGCTGGTTACAAATGCCTCGTTGACCGGCTCCAATCCCGCGGGGAGCGCATCGTCGACCACCACGTAGGTGCGGCTCGTGGGCGAGGTGAGGCGCAGGGTCACCTTCACGAGTTGGCCGGACTCTAAGGTGATCGTCTCGTTGCCGGTTGACAGCGGCGCCCCGACGGCCTTTCCCCGACTGTCGAGCCGCTGCATCGTGCGCTCGACCCGGAGTCCCTGGTTGAGGGCATCCTGCGGCGCGCTCGTGTAGGTCGCGAGCCGGGCCGAGTAGTAGAGGTCCCCCGTGCCGCTTTTCGTCATGGCGAGGGGCAGCTCGCGGCCCTGAAGGCCTTCGGGGAAGGCGTCGGCCCCAATCGTCGTGCCGGTCGTGCGCAGACTGCGCCCCCGGAAGGTGTCGTCCAGGATCGTCTTGCCTGCCAGCTGGACGGACGCCGCGAAGTCGGGCGTCTCTTCCTCGTAGGCATCGACGTAGCGCTGAAAGGCCGTTACCACCGCGGCGTTGTCCTGCGTCGACGACCAGTGGCCCTGCTGGCGCCGGTCCATCAGGTAGCGGATCATGCGCTGGGCGAGCGGGCGGAAGTCGTCGGACGGCGTGGCCTCCAGGAGCGCCGTGAGGCCGAACGCAGTGGAGCGCACGTCGCTGCTGAAGATCCAGCCGTAGTCGTCGTCTTCGGACGCCTGCAGGTAGGCAGTCGTCGCCTCCACCCGGATCCGCTGCCGTAGCTGCTGGACCAGCCGCGCCTGGACGTCGGGGAGATCGGGCTGGTCGGTGATGAGGAGGGTGCGGAGAAGGTGACTTTGCCCCTCCACGCTCGTCGGCGGATTTCCGGCGAGCCAGTTGATCTCGCTCTCCAGCACCTCGCCGTGCCGGGCGAGCGCAAACAGCATGAACGCCCGCGTGTCGCGCCACACGTCCTCGTCGTAGTAATCGGGCCGGTCGCTCCGATTGCGCACCATGTTCGCCACCGCATCGATCGCGTTCTGGGTGAGCGGCTGCGGCACGTCGTACCCCGCAGCGTCCGTCTCGGCCAGCGCCATCAGTGTGTAGGCGGTGACGTACGGGTTGACGTGTGAGCCGCCTTCCCAGAGGCTGAAGCCGTCGCCCGTCCAGTACGACTGCAGCGAGCCCATCCAGTCCCGGACTACCTGATCGCGGTTCTTGTCTTCGAACGCCTCCAGGTCGAACGCGTCGAGGAGCGCCCCGCCCGCCACGAGGGGCCGGACGCGGGAGGTGGTCTGCTCCAGGCAGCCGTACGGGTACTCGAAGAGGTACTGCACGGCGCCATCGAGTCCCACGAGTGCCGTGCTGGCGAGGGTCACGTCGAACTGCCCGAGGCCGGGCACGCGCTGCTCGGGAAGCTGGAGGGCCTCCCGGGCAGTGTCCTGTGTGGAGGCAAACGTGGCGCTCGCACGCTTGGTGGTGGGCCGCTTCACCGGAAGCGAGGTCGACAGCGCGTCCGTCTCACCGTTCAGCCGGGCACGGAAGGTGACGCGGGCCGTGTCCGCCGTGGGCGCCGTCCAGTCGAATCGCACCTCCCGTGTGGCGCCGGCTCTCAGCTGCACGGTCTGGGTCGAATCGTTTCGCAGCGTCAATCCTTCGGTGGAGGCCGAAACGGTGGCCGTGCCGGCCTCGTCCGACCGGTTCGTGACGAGGACGCCGGCGGAGAACCGGTCGCCGATCCGGGCGAAGCGGGGGAGCGCGGGCGTCTGCACCAGCGGCTTGGTCACGACGATGTCGGTCTGTTCCGCGCCGAAGGTGTGATTTTCCGTGAGGGCCGACGCCATGAGGCGGAAGGTCGTGAGGCTCTGCGGGAGCTCGAACGTAATCGACGCCTCGCCATCGTCGTCGGTTTGCACCGCAGGGGCCCAGTGTGCCAGTGGGCGGAAGTCCTCTCGCACCTCCGACTTCTGCATCGTGCCGCCCCCGCCCACGTCCTCGGCCTTCTGCCCGTAGCTGCGCTGTTCTACGAGCGCGCCCCGCGTTTCGGCGGTGGTGACGCCGAGCGGGCGCGAGCCGTAGAAGGTGTTGAACGGATCGGGCAGGCGGTAGCCGATGAGGTCGAGCACCCCCGCATCCGCCGCGCTGAACGCAATCTCGCCCGGCACCCCGTCCCCCGCGGCGTTCGTGAGCTGGAGATCCACCGTCACCTCCTCCCCGGGCCGATACTGTTCCTGATCGGCCTCCAGGTCGACACGCAGGTGCTTCTGATCGGGGTCGACCGAGAGGCTCGCGTAGCCGATCTTGAAGCTGGGCGCGCCGGGGTCGCTTCCGGCCTTTGGCGGCGCGGTGCGGCCCTTCAGCAGAATCACACTCACGTGGATATTCGGGAGGTAGCTGTCTTTGATCGGGACCTCAACCATCGGCGTGCTCCCCTCCAGCGTCGTCACGCGACTCTGCAAAATCCCCTCCCGCTCCACCGTGATGAGCGCGGTGGCCTCCTCGTAGGGCGACTGTACCATGAGGCGGGCGGTCTCGCCGGGGGCGTAATCGGTCTTCTCGGGGACGAGGTCGATCCGGTCGTCGTTGTCGCGCTGCCACGCGACGTACCCCTCGCCCGAGGCGTACAGGTAGGTCTCGGTGCGAATCGCGTTGCCGCGCACGTCCTGACTCGTGGCGCGGAGGCGGTACTGCCCACCTGCGGGGACGATCATGCGGAGGCGGCTCGCCTGTCCCGGCTTCGTCGTGACGGACGCTGAGCGAACGACCTCTTCCGTGCGCTCACTGCGCCAGCGGAGACGCCCGTCGGCCCCCACCTCGCGGACACTGTTCCACTGAATCCGCACCAGCTCCACGGACACATCCCTGTCGGCGACGGGGGCACCGTTCGGGTCCACCGTCACCACGTCGACGCTCAGCGTGCTGTCCTGCGTGAGGTCCATGAACGAGGTGCTCGGTTTGAGGCCGACGTAGAAGCGGCCCGGGTGGAGGGTCGCGGTCGTGCGGTCGGAGATCTGCTGCTCGGAGGGAGCGGTGACGGTCCCGCGCCAGGTGAGCCACGCCGGGGCACCCTGTGGGTTGCCGGGGAGGCGCGTCCGCGGGGCCTCGGCGCTGCTCGTGCTGTCGAGGGTGGTCTCATGGCGGAGGAGCGTCTCGCCGAGGTAGTCGGTGTCGATGGGACCGAAGCGGTAGCCGCTGTAGCCGGGCGGCGAATAGGATCCGTTGTCTCGCTCCAGCTCGATCGTTGCGGGCTGTCCCTCCATCCCTGCCCCGAACAGGTATCGGGCCGACACACGCCCCTCGAAGAAGTCCCCCGCCACGTATTCGTCGCGGGCGGACCGGGCGGTGACCTCGAAAGTGGCGCGGCGGAAGGCATTCACCTGGAAGGAGCCGGTGGTGATGCCTTCCCGCTCGTATTGCCGCTCAGCGGTGAGCGTCTCGTCGCCGGCGTATCCGACCCGGACCCGATAGTCGCCAAGAGAGGCATTCTGCGGGACGGACCAGTCGAGGTCGAACGTGCCGAGATCGCTGGGCTGGAGGCGGCGGTCGAGGACGAGTTCGTCGCGTGGGCTGCGAGCCACCACCCTCACGCTGTCCTCAATCGACTGCCACCCGTCGTCCGTCTTGCTCCGCAGCATGCCCTTCAGGTGAACGGTTTCGCCGGTCTTGTAGAGGCCGCGGTCGGAGAAGATGGTGCCCGTCTCCGTCACCGCGTCCGGCCGCCACGAGTAGTTCACGTCGAACCGGTACGGCTCCGTCCCGTCGTCGTAGCGACTGCTGGTGAAGGCCACGTCCCCCTCGTGCTCCACGATGGCGTATTGGGCCGGCGCGTCGTACTCGTTGGGCTTCTCCATCCCGAGCACGTGCCAGCCGGGCGTTTGCACGCGGCCCTCGGCGTCGGTCTCCCCCGTCCAGTGGACCCGGTTGCTGTCGCCGCGGAGGGTGACCGTCGCATCCTTGACCGGCTCTCCCGTGGCTAGTTCACTCACGACAATCACGTTCTGGTGTGGGCTGAATTTGCCGGTGATGCCGAGATTGGTCACCTGCGCGAGTGCCCGGAGGTCGCCTTCGCGGTCGTCCTCGTGGAGCGGCGGCCGAATCAGGCGCACGCCCACGATGCCCGTACCGGCCTCCCCCGTCAGTATCGAGTCGAGGCGGAGCGGGACGGTCTGCAGCGTGTTGCGCTCGATGGGCATCTCGACGGTGCGGCGGGCTGTGACGGGCGCACGCGTGAGGGCATCGTCGGGGCGATTGTAGTTGTGGCGCTGATCGTAGGTCGCAAGTGCAGGCACGATCTCGTCCGCGGAGAGCCGCTCCATGCCGAGCCGCACCGATTCGACATTCGTCACCTGCAAGGGCACCACCGGGTGCTGGTCGGCTTCGATGACCATCATGCCCCGGTCCATGTGGAAGTGCGGCTCGTAGGGCCCCGTCCGAAATGAGCGCCGCGCAACCGACAGCGTCTGCCCGAACTGATCCTTCAGATTCCGAATCGTCAGCGTGTATTCCGTCTCTGGCTCCAGCTTTACGGGCAGCGTGTGTTGCACATCTTCGTTCGCCTCCCGGGCGTTCGCTCCCGCCGACCACTCCACCGCCGGCTCAAACGAAAGCGCCTCCCGCAAATCGCCAAAGCGAACCGGCGTGCTGAAGTGCAGGCTGATGTCGCGGTCCGGCGCGTACGGCCCGTCGTCAAAATATCGTCGGAATTGGGCGATGCGAGTTAGCTCCGGCTCGGGCCACACCCGGAACCCCAAACTCCGCTCCGCCCCGAGCCCGAGTTCATAGCCTTTGCTGGGGAGCCCTTCCTTCAGCGTCACCGTGTACGATCCCCCTTGCTCCAGCCTCTCGGCAGGCACCACGACCAGCGTGCTATCTCCATCGTTGGTGACGGAGCGCACTAGAAAACTCGCCTCCACGAAGTCCCGCGCCGTTTCGGCCGCCACGGGCAGGCTGAACGAGAGGCGAACCGAGTCGTCGGGCGCGGCAAACTCGGCCCCGTCCGCGGGCGAGGATTTTACGAGTTGCGGGCGTGGGGTCTGGAAGGTCCAGGTGTACGACTCCGAGAGCGTGTTGCCGTCGAGATCCGAGACGGTCGGCGCCAGCGTGACGGTGTACTCCGTGGCGGGTCGCAGGGGCTCGGACGGCTGGTAAACGAGCGTCTGCGTCCCCTCCCACCGCAGCGATCCCGGCACGGCGGGCTCGATCGTGAGGGCGTCCTCGGGCGGTGGTGTTGCCTCACCGAGCGGCACCATCGGGCGGCTGAAGGTGACCGAGATCGGCTGCCGCTCCTGCAGCGTCTGCAGTTGTCCGCCCGGCGTGGCGCTGAGGATGCGGAGCGGCCCCTCCAGCGTTGGCACGTAGTTCTGCGCCTGCTCGGGGGCATTGAGCGCGACCTGCTCCACGGCTACCTCGTCGCCGGACGGGGCGGGCGCGCCTCCGCCGCAGGCGGCGACGAGGGTGGTGAGAATGATGAGCGTGATGGCCTGGAGGAGGCGGGTGGGCATGGAGGCGAAAAGCACTGCCGGGAGAAAGAAGGAGTCTGTGTTGTGTCGTTTGCTACACTTTTCGGATTGGTCTCTCCGTAACTCGTGAGGCGTGAAACGTGAGGTTGGGTTATCTCACGCATTACGCCTCACGCTTCACAACGCAACACTCACCGTTCGGCGGGCCGACCGCTCGTTTTCGAAGCGGAGACAACTCGAATTTGAACTGCCGGACTACGAACAGCCTGCCCATCGCGTCGCGCCCGCAGCTCGATGCGATGCGTCCCGGGCTGCAGCTGCCACGTCGCCCGCCCGGCGCCGGAGGCGTGTCGCTCCCCGTTCACAACCCAGTGCACATCCCGAAAGGCGTCCGGCGCCGTGCCCTTCAGGGAGAGCCGCTGATAGCGGTCGCGCAGGACCGGGTCGACGTAGAAGAGCGCTTCGTCTGCGGGGTAGCGGATGCGGAGGCGATCCGTGACCTGGAGACTCCCCGGCGCAGCGGTTGGCGCCTGGGACGCGGTGTGTGGCGCTTCCGGCGGCAGAGGCATGTCGTGCTCGCGCATCCAGGCGTGGTAGCGCTCGGAGTACACTGCGTAGCGCTTCTGCTTCATGTAGCGTGATGCCGTGCCGGGAGCGGCGCGGTGGCCGGTTCGCTCGTCAATAGCCACGACGCGGTGGACCGTGCAGGTGTCCGTCGGGACCGTCCCAGACAGAAACAGCTCGCGCTGGGGCGCCGGGCAGTGGGCGCCGGGGCGCGTGCCGCTGGCGGGGCACACCTGTGCGGTCCGGAGCCCGAGCGGACGCTCGAAGGTGCCCCCGCTCCCCAGCGTACGCATGATGCTGTGGAAGAGGGGCGCGGCCCCCGCGACGCCGCTCATCCGGTCCATCGGCGTCCCGTCGAAGTTGCCCGCCCACACCGCCACCGTGTGCCGCGGCGTGTATCCGACGGTCCAGCTGTCGCGGTAGTCCTTCGAGGTGCCCGTCTTGACCGCCACCGGGAACGGCAGTTCGAGCGGCCCGCCCCGCCCGAAACCCGGCGCCCGAGCGGCCGGATCATCCAGAATGTCCGTGATCAGGTGGGAGACGCCCTGTGAGAGTCCGGTCTGTTTCGGGGTCGGGAGGTCGGCGTGTAGGGTGTCCCCCTCTGCGGTGCGGGCCCAGCGCACGGCGTGGACCGGGGGTAAGGTCCCTCCCCGCGCCAGCCCGGCGTACGCCCGGGCCAGTTCAATCGGCTGCACCTCCCCGTTCCCTAGCGTAAGGCCGACGCCGTAGTACGAGGGGGCGCGGTCGAGCGACGCAAAGCCGAACTCGTGCAGCGTCTCCAGAATCTTGGCAGGCCCAAATTCCCGCGCTAGCCGCACGGCAGGCACGTTGAAGCTAGAGGCGAGGGCCTGGCGGAGAGGCGTGGGGCCGTGGTACGTTTCGTCGTAGTTTTCCGGAGTGAAGGCGCCGCTCGCTTCCGGCACGTTCAACTCAATGTCGGCCAACACCGAGGCGGGCGTGTAGCGGCGTGAGACGAGCGCATGAGCGTAGGTGAACGGCTTCAGCGCACTGCCCGGTTGCCGCAGCATGCGCACCCCGTCGTTCTGGCCGCCGTGCCGGGCGTCCCAGAAGTCCGCACTCCCCACGTAGGCCCGAATCGCCCCGGTGCGGTTGTCGAGCACCACCGCCGCCGCGTTCGTCAGCGTCTCCTGCCGGAACGTCTGCACGTGCCCTTCCACAAGATCGGCAACCGTCCGCTGCAACTGCGGGTCGAGGGTGGTCCGGATCTCAGCAAGCGGCGACCCGGACTCGGGATGGCGGTGCTGGAGCACCCAGCGCGTGAGGTGCGGCGCGCGGAAGACGGGGTCCGGTTCCTGTACGTCGATCGGCACCGCGGCGAGGTGCTTGCGCTCAGAGGCCGAAAGAACTCCGGCGTCCTGCATGGCGCGGAGGACGCGGTGCTGGCGCTGCTCGGCACGCTCGGGATGGCGGAACGGGTTGTAGCGACTCGGAGCCCGGGGGAGCCCCACGAGGTAGGCGGATTGGGCGGGCGTGAGGTCACGGGCCGACTTGCCGAAGTAGCCCTGGGCAGCGGCCTCGATGCCGTGGAGACGATTGCCAAAGGAGACCCGGTTAAACCAGAGCGACAGAATCTCTCGCTTCGACCGCCGCACCTCTAGCCGGAGCGCGAGGTGCATCTCCACGAGCTTGTTCCAGATTGTCGGCGACGGAGTGCCACGGAGTTGCTCCGCCACCTGCATCGTGACGGTGGAGCCGCCGCTCACGATGCGGCCGTGTCGCAGGTTGCTCCAGAGCGCCCGCCCTAGTGCGATCGGGTCAATGCCCGGATGCGAGTAGTACCGCCGGTCCTCGATCGCGGTCAACCCCTGGGCCACACTCTCCGGAAGCTCGTCCACGGCGATCGGTTCACTTCGCCCCTGCGGATGGGCACGGCGCAGCAGGGTCCGATGTTGAGCCGTGACCTCCAGACTGGCGCGAGGGGCTTCAGGAGAAACAGACTCCGGTAGAGGCCAGCACAGGGAGAGCCCCCCCCCTAGCAGCACCAGGACAATCGCTCCGGCAATGGGATGCCTAGCAAGAACAGACACGTTTTACGAATCGGACGGCAGACGGAAAGGACGGGCCGAATAAGCTAACCAAAACGTCAGGCGATTTGAAGCAGTGTCCCCCAACTGGGTCCGCCCTCCCTTCTGGGGCACGCATGGGCCTTTCCTGCCTACCGCCTGGGACGCACGAGACCCACGTGCACGTCCATGACGTTCGTGTGGGTAGGCCCTGTCCGCAACAGCTGACCAATCGCATCGAACAGCCGATAGGCGTTGTTCTCCGAGAGATGCTGTTCCGGATCGCATCCTTCCCTGCGGGCTTTCTCGATCGTCTCCGGCGTCGCCCAGGCTCCCGCCGCGTCCGTGGGCCCATCGATGCCATCGGTTCCCCCACTCAGCAGTACGGCTGGGGACTGTACCTTGTCCAACACGAGCGCGGCACCGAGCGCCACCTCTTGGTTACGCCCTCCCTTCCCCTTCCCGGTCACTGTAACGGTCGGCTCTCCCCCCCAGAGCCAACACGTCGGCACGGTGGGGTCAGCCTTAAGCAACCTGTTGGCGTGATGCGTGCCAACCGCCCGGGCCTCCCCTTCGACGTCCTCGGTCACCCCACGCACCACGTAGCCATGAGCTTCTGCTGCCGCCTTGGCCGAATCAAGCGCCGTGCGGTTGGTGCCAAGCAACGTGTTTTTGGTCCTCTCGAAGCATGCGTCGTCCGACCCTGGGGTCTCAGGGTGTCCCCCTCGTGCGCCTTCCGCAAGGTGGGAGCGGAGAGGACTGGGAATGTCATGCCACAGTCCATGGGTGTACAGCACCTGCATAGCGTCCGGGTACGTGGTGGGATCTGGGACGGTTGGTCCACTTGCAATAACGGACATATCGTCCCCAACGACGTCCGACACCACGAGGCTGCCTACATCGGCCGGGGAAGCCGCCCGGGCAAGTTGTCCTCCGCCCACCTGCGTCAGGTGTTTGCGGACCGCGTTCATCTGGTGCACCTTGACGCCGCCAGTTAACATGCGGTGGTAAGTCGTCTTCAGATCGGCCAACTCTAGGCCGGGAGCTGGAAGCGTACTGAGCGCCGTTCCGCCCCCTGACACCAGGACGAGCACTAGTTCGTCGGGCCCTGCCGCTTCGGCCTGCGCCATGATACGCCGGGCCGCGTGTATGCTTTCTTGCGACGGCAACGGATGTCCTCCTTCCCGCACCTCGATGACCGTCGGCCTCGACAGGTCTTTAGGGAAGGTGTCTGGATAACCCTCCGGCACCACCACACATCCCTGCACGCGGGACACCCCGAGACGGCGTTCCACTTCGCCGGCCATTGCGAGAGCCGCCTTGCCCATGCCCAACACCCGGATGACGTCGTACGCATCGGGAGGCGCCGGGGCCCAGATCGACGCGTCCCTTTGCGACAGGAGGGCCGGGGCCTGTACGCGTTCTACCGCCGCCGAAAACAAAGATTTTGCATCCTCAACCAGGGAGTTCTGGACGGACCTCTGCGTCATGATGCCGAATTTCTCGGACTGTGTTTGAGGGAGATACTGGACATCGAAAATCCCCGCGGTCTCTTCAGCCCTCGCAATAGCTTTGAACCATCGACCAACCGCTTGGGTGTAGGGAACTGCGTACGACCTCAGATGTGCAGTCTCCGACGCATTTTTTCAACCGGTTCGCCGCACATCATGGAGGATCCTTCGCCAAATGGGGCGCCTGCCGTAGACGCTGAATCAATCGGACGTCTGCATGTCCTCACCGATTTTCATCTTCAGCAGGACCATTCTCACGCTGATCTTGCCCGGTTGGCCATCCGGGGCGGGGCCGATACGATTCAGTTCCGCCAGAAACATGGGGGCATTCAGAATCAGATCGTGGAAGCCCGGCACGTGGCTTCGGTCTGTGCCGACGCCTCCATACCCCTCATTGTCGACGATCGTCCCGACATCGCCCAGACGGTTCACGCCACTGGGGTCCACCTCGGGCAGAGAGACTTTCCGATAGACGCTGCCCGATCGGTCCTCGGCCCGGACCGCATCATCGGAGCCACCGCTACCAAACCCCACCAGGCCTCGGCGGCGTACGAACTGGGGGCGGACTATATCGGGTTCGGACCGGTCTTTCCCACAACCTCAAAGCGAAATCCAAAGTCGGTGAAGGGACCCGAGGGACTGGCAAAAACGTGCGAGGCGGTCCCCATTCCAGTTATCGCCATCGGGGGCATTACGAACGATCGCGTTCGGGCGGCCCTTGAGGCCGGCGCGCACGGAGTCGCCGTGCTCTCGGCCGTGGCGACGGCAAGCGATCCGGAGCGCGCGACTGCTCGCTTTCGGGCCGCCATCGACGGCGTATTGCGGGAATCTGAATGACGCCTCTTTCACCCCTCCGTTTCCTCGTAGATCGCGGACACGAGCCCATCGGGCGAGGGGGTGTCGGCAACGGCCTCGACCCCATGTCCGGCGTCCTCCAGGGCCCCTCCCGTCGTAGGTCCGATTGCGGCCAGGCGATACGTATCAAGGGCCACCGTCCCGGATGCCTCTACAGCGTCGATCCCTGACGGACTGAAGAAAACGAGCCACGCAGACCCGTCGGAGGAGGGCAGCGTCAGGTCCGTTCGAGGATGGGTTTCGTAGACGACCATCTCCTCAAACGGAATGTCCGCGTCCCGGAGACGGCGGGGTATTGTGTCGCGGCGCCGGTTTCCACAGAGGAAAAGCAGTGGGGCCGTGGGCGCATCGTCGATGATTCGCGCCGCCAGTGCATCTGCTGAGCCAGCGTCCGCCCCCTTGGGATCCAGCCCTACGTCCCGAATCCGTCCAGCCGTCTTGGGACCCACGGCGTAGACCGGAGCGCCACGCCAGGCCTGGGCCAGTGCCTCTTGCTCCTCGAAAGCACGCCCAAGCGCTGCCGCTACACGCGGGCTCGTGGCAACCACTCCCTCATAGTCCGCCCGGCGGGTAAGGCGGTCCGTAAAGGCGTCCTGCCGGGGAAACGCAAAAGAAAGAACCGGCTCACAGACGGCCCGGAGGCCAACCTCGTCGAAGGCAGCGAGATACCCATCCGGCGGATCCGCCGATCGTAAGAGAATCGCGTCGGGAAGGTCAACCATTGAGGCGTTCGTCGATATGGAGGCTGGAGTCGCGGATGGGAAAAGCCGTAACGGGAGTGCCCCTGACGAGGAATCCCTTTCCTCAGCGAAGTCTTTCAGAACCCAAGGCGTGCGATCACCGACCAAAAAACCCTTGGTGAACCGCCGCCCCAAGATCAGCGGAAAACTTCACGGCTGAAACGGCGACCCGGTTGGCTTCTGGCGCCGATCCCCAAGCACCTCGTCGAGGATGTGGTCACCTCCGGCCCCCAGCAGATCACGCGCGAGTTCGCGCCCCATCTCTTCGCCTTCCGCCGGAGCGCAGCGGCGCTGATCGCGGTAGTACTCGTCTCCGTCGAGGGCCGCGATACAGGCATCGAGAACGAGCGCATCATCCTCCAAGTGCGCCCAGGCGCCAAGAGGCACTTGGCACCCGCCCCCCACTTCTCGCAGAAAAGCCCGTTCAGCCCTGGTGGCGTAGCCGCTGGCGGCGTGGTGAAGCACGTCGTGCAGAAGGGTTTTTACCTCGCTGCTGCCCTCCCGACAGGCAATCCCGAGAGCCCCCTGTCCCACCGCCGGAACCATGAGATCGGGATCAATGCGGTCTCGGATGTGCATCGAGAGGCCGAGTCGTACAAGGCCGGCCACCGCAAGCACCATTCCCGTCCAGTCACTCTGTCGGAGCTTGTCAAGGCGCGTATCCACGTTTCCGCGCACGGGGACCACGTCAAGATCCGACCGCCACGCGAGCAGTTGAGCAGTACGACGGAGCGAAGCCGTGGCTACGGTGGCTTCCTCCGGCAGGTCGTGCACGTGTCCGTCGAATGACGGATGCGCGACGAACGCATCGCGGGGATCTTCTCGTTCCCCAGTGGCAGCGAGAACGATGCCCGATGGTACGCGCGACGGGATGTCCTTCAATGAATGCACGGCCAGGTCCACATCCCCCTGGAGCAGGGCGCGGTCCAGTTCCTTCGTAAAGACCGCCTCGTCCCCGATCTCCGAGATCGGCGTGTCGGTCGATTCGTCGCCCCGTGTCGTAATCGTAGTTAGGCGCACCCGGTAGCCGGCGGCCTCCAACCGAGATCGAACCCCGTTGGCCTGTCGAAGGGCCAGGTCGCTTCCTCGCGTGCCAAGAACGAGCGGTTCCGGGATGGACATCGCAGAATCAGAATCATTCGTAGGAGACGCCGCTGCGCGGTCCCTAGGCGGACGGCTTCAAAAACACCTGCGTGGTGGGGGCAGGAGGTCGTCACTCTGCATTCTCAGGGTCCTCAGTCCGCTCCGTCGACGACGAGCGATCGGACATGCGAAGCGCATGCTGGACGTTTTTTGTCTCTGCATCCTCGGGACCTGAGTCATGGGTAAGGTACGGACAGCGCGAGGGCGCGTCCCCCAGATTGGGTCGTCCCGAGTCGGATGCGCGGGGGAGAGACCGGGCCGCCTCTTGCTCATTCGAGGGCGCGAAGAGGGCATGAAGAAGCTCGATGCCCTGCACAAAGTCAATACTTTCCGGGTCGACATTTTTTAGGCGGACGATGGGAACCGCCAAGAGTTTTTGCATAATGGACTCCGTGAGGCGGTCCACCTCCTCCCGGTCCATGTCGGTACGATGGGCGTGGCGGTCCACCTCCTGTTCTCGAATCGTGTCGAAGGTGCTGCGAATGGCCTGGATCGCAGGCTGGAGGGCCTGCTGGTGGAAGAACCAGGTCACGAAGTCTTCGAGCAACTCCTCGCAGATCGACTCCGCTTCCGGAACAGCGGTCGCGCGGCGGTCGCGCACCTCCTCGGTCCACGACTGTAGGTCGTCGAGGTCGTAGACACGGTAGCCCGGACGGTCGGCCACGGTGGGATCCACGTTGCGGGGCATGGCCACGTCGACGACGAGGGTGGTACCGGCATCCGGGACGGGAAGAGAGGCAGACGTGAGGATTGGATCTGGAGCACCGGTGGCCACCAGGGCAAGGTCGGCCGAGGCCACGGCATCGTGCCGGTTCGCCCAAGCACGCGTGCACCCGCCGTACGAGTGGGCCACCTCCTGGGCGCGCTCCGGCGAACGGTTGACCACAGTGACCGACCGAGGCGCTTCGTCGGCAAGAGCCTCCAGGGCGAGCTGTCCCATCTTGCCCGCCCCAACCAGCACGACGTCCGTTTCGGAAAGCGACGACGCATCGGTATGGGCCGCAAGGTCCTGCCGCGCCATTTCCACGGCGGCCGTTGAGACCGACGCGGCCCCACGGTCGAGCCCCGTTTCGGAGGAGACGCGCTTGGCGGCCCGGAATGCGGTGTGGAAGAGCCGATGCATCACGGAGTGCAATGCCCCGGCATCCACCGCCCGTTCGTAGGCCGCCTTCACCTGCGCAAAAATCTGCCGCTCTCCAAGAACCACGGAGCGCAGCCCGCTGGTCACCTGCAGCAGGTGTCGAACAGCAGCCTCGTCCCGCACGCGAAATGCCGCCTCGGCCGGCCACTGCCTGCTGGCAGCCTGACCCAGTAGCGCCTGCATCTGACGCACATCCGCCTCGGTGCCGTACAAATAAGCCTCGGTGCGATTACAGGTTGACAGCACCACCGTCTCAGCGTCGGCACTCAGGCTCAGGTTTGCGTAGAGGGCCTCCTGGTCGTCTGCATCGAGCGCATAGTTTTCGGTACGCTCCAGCGAGGCGCACTCATGGTTGAGACCGACGGCAAAAAACCGCATAGAGGCAATCAAAGTCCGCGAGCACGTGATTCGGAATTGATACAACGCCTTGGCTGATCTGTTCGCCTACAGGGGGTTGAATAAGGCGTCAACGCGGGCGTCGATGGAAACTGTTAGGGGGTGGCGGAGGACGCAAACCCGGGCGAAAGGGCATCGAGCATCTGCAGAACGATCTGAGAGGAGGACCGCGCAGCATCCTGAAGGAAAGACTCAAAGTCAATGTCCGACGTTCCGTCGGCCCGGTCCGAAATGGCCCGTACCACCAGGTAGGGAACCTCGTTTACCGTACAGACCTGCCCCACGGCCGCCCCTTCCATTTCGACACAGTGGCCGTGCAGGTCCTCCTGAATCTGCCGCCGGTGTCGGTCGTCCTCTACAAACCGGTCCCCCGTGAGGATGCGTCCTTCGACGATGTTGTGCTCGGGGAGGGAGGCCTCCAGGGCGTAACGGCGAAGCATGGGATCCGTCTCGAAAAATCGGTGGTGGGTGAATGGGACCTGGCCACGGGGCAGTCCCATGAAATTTACCACCAGGTCGTGCTGTACACAGTCGGTTCCCACCACAATGTCGCCGATGTCGAGGGATGGGACGAGGGCACCCGCCGATCCCGTACAGAGCACGGCCGTGGCCTCAAAAGCATCGATTAGAAGCTGCGTGCAGAGAGCCGCATTGACCTTTCCCACTCCCGCCTTTACCAGCACGAGGTCGTGCCCGCCCCATGCAGCCTCGTGGACCGTGAGCCCCGCCCGCTGGACGGACCGCTGAATCTCACAGCGATCAAGATACAGTTCCATCTCAATGTCCATTGCGGACATGATGCCCACGGACATAGCCACATTAGCCTCAATGAAAGCATCACTTGAAATCTCCGCGACAACCGGGCGGGCTTCGTGACTAGCGACGGACTTTACCGCACGACCGATCCGTCTACGGCGTCTGTGGTGACGGGTACGAAGGTCCCATCCGGCTCTTCGGCCATGAGCACCATGCCTTGGCTCTCGAACCCGAACATCTCCTTCGGTTCCATATTCGCCACAACCACAACGTTGAGGCCAACGAGCGCACCGGGCTCGATCTGCTCGGCCACACCGGCCAGGATCTGTCGCTCTTCCAGGCCGATGTCGACCTCCAGCCGGAGCAGTTTGTCGGCGTCGGGGACCGGTTCGGCGTCAGTGATGGTGCCAGAGCGTAGGTCAAGGGCACTAAAGTCGTCAAACGAGATCGGGGATTTCAGGTCGTCGAGGGCGTCGGCCATTTCAGAAGTGGAAGATGATTCAGAATCTTGCTGATCGGCCCGGTCGCGAAGCTTCTCGATCTGGGCCTCGATTTGTGAGTCGTCGATTTTTTCGAATAGCGGGTCTGCGTCGGAGGCAACGGGGAGTGTCATGCCGGCCTGCAGAAGGGGGGTGCCGGCGTCGTGCCACCCAGCAGCATCGTCGGGGTCGGCACCAGGGGTGCTAGTGCGCACGTTCTCCAGTCCTAGACGGTCACGCAGGGCCGCCGCGGCACTGGGAACTACCGGTTCAAAAAGCACCGCCAGCGACGCGCACACCTGGAGGCTAACATGAATGGTGTTAGCGCACGCCTGCGGGTCGGTCTCCTGGGTGTGCCACGGCTCCGTTTCGTTGAAATATTTATTCCCCCGCCGTGCTAAGGCCATCGTCTCAAAGACCGCGTCGCGGGTTTGATACTCGTCATACGCTGCGGCGACAGCCTCTGGCGCCTCACCCAGAGCGTCGAGCATGGCTCTATCGGCTGCCGAGGGATCATTCAGGGGCGGGACCTGGCCATCGAAGTAGCGATGGACAAAGGTGAGCGTGCGGTGCACGAAATTGCCGAAGATGTTGGCCAGCTCGCCATTCACCCGGCGCTGGAATTCCTCCCAGCTAAAGTCAGCGTCGGCGCTCTCAGGGAGCGTGGCTGCGAGGGCGTAGCGGAGCAGATCCGGACCGTGACGCTCGCTCGCAAAGTCATCGAGGTATTCGTGGAGCCACACCGCCCATCCGCGGCTGGTCGAAAGCTTCTGGCCTTCGAGATTGAGAAATTCGTTGGCGGGCACATTGTCGGGCAGCACGTAGTCCCCATGCTCCATCAGCATCGCCGGAAACATGAGACAGTGAAAGATGATGTTGTCCTTCCCGATAAAGTGAACGAGTGTCGTATCCTCGTCCTGCCAGTAGTCGCTCCACTCGTCAGGCGTCCCTTGCGCCTCGGCCCATTCCTTAGTGGCCGAGATGTAGCCGATGGGCGCGTCGAACCAGACGTAGATGACCTTGCCCTCCGCTTCCAAACCGTGCCGCTCTGCGACATCTTCCGGCACGGGAACCCCCCATGGCACATCGCGGGTTATAGCCCGCGACTTCAAGCCTTCGTTGAACCAGCTCTGAATCTGCCCGAGCACATTGTTCTTCCATTCAGGGTGCTCCTCAATCCAGTCTTCAAGCTTCGGTTGAAGCCGGCCGAGGGGAAGGTACCAGTGCGTCGTCTCCTTGAGCTCGGGGGTCGCGTCCGTGAGGGTGCTCTGTGGATTCTCCAGTTCCGTCGGACTAAGCGAGGAACCACACTGCTCGCACTGGTCGCCGTAGGCTTTTTCGTACCCGCATCCTGGACAGGTGCCCACCACGAACCGATCGGCCAAGAACATGTCGGCCTCCGGGTCATAGAGTTGCTCTTCGGTTTTTAGCTCGAAGACGTCCTTCTCGTCGAGCACCCGAAAAAAGTCTTGCGTGGTCTCGACATGAGTTTCGCTCGACGTACGGCCGTAGTAGTCGAAACTCATCCCGAACCGGTCAAAATTGTCTCGGATCTGGGGATGATAGGTATCGATGATATCCTCGGGCGTCCGATCCTCACGGAGGGCCCGCATGAGGATGGCCACCCCCATTTCGTCGGAGCCGCAAATGAAGGCTACGTCGCGACCCTTCAGCCGCTGGTATCGCACGAACAGGTCGGCCGGGAGATAGGCTCCTGCCAGGTGGCCAATGTGAATGGGGCCGTTGGCGTACGGGAGCGCGGCCGTAACGAGCAGCCGATCGGAAGAGGAATTTGCCATCAGAAAAGATGAGGCTTAATAGAAACGATTTTTAAACTGGGGACACTCGGGACGCAAAATCCCGCCCAGCATCCCGAAGCCCCACCGAAGCCCCGTTTAGAAACGGATAGGAATTCCTCAAGCCGCCTCCCGCCCAGTTCCCTTAGTTGAAGCTCACACCATCGAGTGGGTCGCCTTCTTTTTTTCGGAGGGCTTCCTCAGCGAACCAGGCCTCTTTCACCTCCTGAGTGGTGTCCGGTAGGTCTTCGTGGGGCTTCTCGTAGCCCTCGATGTCTTTGAGCCAGACGAGGGTCTTGGTACGCATGGTGCCGTCCTTCGCCTCGAACTCGACACTTTCCTCGCGGGCCGCGCAGGTCCCTTCCGCCTCGTCGTAAACGCCGCCCAGTTTGGGGTGGCGCAGCAGGATGCGGACGCGTTCGCCGTAATTGAAGCGGCTGTCCTCAAAGTCGGCCTCGCTGTAAGTAGCCACGATTCGTGGGGATCCTTCGTCAAGAACACGTTCAGCCGCAAGACCGCGGCACTTTGTCTACGGGGGAGTATAAAAACCAAATGGCACTTGTGCGTGTTCGAGCGTCGTGAGCCGCTCGTGAAAAGCGGCATTCCGTTCCAATCTCCCTCCGTCTCCCGCCTTCGCTCCGCCATGTCCGATCCATCATTTCCCCCCCGCACGGCTACCGTTGAGCGCACAACGGCTGAAACAGAGGTCTCGATCGAATTGACCCTCGACGGCAACGGCACATACGACGTGGAAACCGGGGTCGGGTTCTTCGACCACATGCTGAATCTCTTCGCCAAGCATGGCGGACTGGACCTCACGGTGCGGTGCGACGGGGATCTGGTCGTCGACGAGCACCACACTGTAGAGGACGTGGCCATTGGGTTGGGCCAGGCGCTGCGACGCGCCCTTGGGGACAAGGCTCACATCGCCCGGTACGGCCACGCCTACGTGCCGATGGACGATGCCCTGGCCCGCGCCGTCATTGACCTCTCCGGACGCAGCTACGCCCGGCTAGATGCCTCGTTTGGGCGGGAACAGGTGGGCGACCTCTCCACCGAAATGGTGCAGCACCTCTGGCGCTCGCTGGCCGCACACGCCCGCTGCAACCTCCACCTGACGGTCCTGCACGGCCACAACGCCCACCACAAAATCGAGGCCCTCTTCAAGGCCGCCGCTCGGGCCCTCCGCACCGCCGTGGCCCGCCGTGCCGATCACGCCGAGGTCGCCTCCACGAAAGGCACCCTTTCGTAGGGTGAGACGTTCGGGAAGGGATTTCCCCTCCACACACCCGCCATGCACGACCGTCTCCCCCGCTGAGTTCTTCATCCACAACCCCCAGCCTACCTCCCTATGCTTTCTGACGAAACGGTGGCCGTTATCGGGGCCGGCAACATTGGACGAGCCCTCATCGGGGGCATGATCGGCAGTGACCTGATCGCCCCCGAACACGTGATCGCCACTCGACGCACGGCCTCGGCCCTTGCGGACATGGCCGAGGAGTTTCCAGGCCTCCGCACCACGACCGACAATGTGGAGGCGGTGCGAGACGCCTCCATCATTTTGCTCACCATCAAGCCTCAGAGTCGGGCGGAGGTCATCACAAATCTCCGCGATCACGTCGAGCGCGACGTGCTTGTCATTAGCGTCCTGGCAGGCATTACAAGCGAGCGGCTCCAGCTCGGTTTCGGTCAGGACCAGCCGGTGATCCGGGCCATGCCCAACACCCCGGCCCTCGTGGACGCCGGGGCCACTGCCCTTTCCGCCGGGACGTACGCGACGGAAGAGCACGTGGCAAAGGCACAGTCCATTTTCGAGGCCGTCGGCGATGCGGTGGTCGTCTCTGAAGAATACATGGACGCCGTGACCGGTCTGTCTGGCAGCGGCCCAGCCTACGTGTACATGTTCATTGAGGCCCTCACGGATGCGGGCGTGAAGCAGGGACTCTCGCGCTCCGACGCCGCCGACCTGGCTGCGCAGACCGTCTACGGCGCCGCTAAACTCGCCATTGATACGGGCAAACACCCGGCCATTCTGCGCGATGAAGTGACCACACCCGGCGGAACGGCCATCGCGGCCGTTTCATCACTCGAAGAACACGGCCTCCGCACGATGCTCATCAACGCCGTGGGCACCGCTACGCAGCGCTCAAAGGAACTGAACGAGGAGTAAAGCAGCGTCCCCCGTGATTTTTCGTGCGTTCCTCGCCTTCCCTTCCATCCTCTTCCGCCTATGATCACGATCATCGACTACGGCATCGGCAACCTCCGCTCCATCGAGAAGGCGTTCGAGACGGTCGGCGTCACGGTCCGCCGCACGGACGACCCGCACGCGATCACCGACGCCGAGCGGTTGGTGCTCCCAGGCGTGGGAGCCTTCCGGGCGTGCATCGACGAGATTCGGGAGCGCGACCTGGAGGCCCCGATCCACGACGCGATCGATCGAGACATTCCCTTCTTAGGGGTCTGCGTGGGGATGCAATTGCTTTTCGAGACTGGGTACGAGAAGGGTGAGCACGAGGGCCTCGGCGTGCTGCCGGGCCATGTGGCGCATTTTCGGGCGGTGGACGCCGAGATGCCGGAGGACCTCTCGGTGCCTCACATGGGATGGAACACGATCGAGCCGACCCGCTCTCACCCAATCCTGGAGGGCCTGGGAGAGACGCCGCATGTGTACTTTGTACACTCGTATCATCCTGTAGCCGCGGCGGCGAGCGATGTGCTGGCGACTACCACCTATGGTCACTCATTCCCGTCGGTCGTGCAACGGAGGAACGTGTTTGGGGTGCAGTTCCACCCGGAGAAGTCTCAGGCCGCCGGGCTGGGCCTGCTGGAAAACTTCGCCACCCTTCCTATCGAGGCCGACGAACCGGCGGCGTAACACGATCTGTCCGCTCCCCTTCTCCCTTATAGGTCAACCGTTTCGCTGGAGATGTCTCCGGGGGTGCGGTCCGCCCCGCGCCCCACGGCTCCCCACCAGAACACGACCACTTGATTCTCCGTCTCGTCCATTGGCACCTCGCGCAGGGGCACAGTCCACTCGCTGCCGGGCGTTACGCTCGGGGCCGTAAGGGTGGGCCGCCACAGAATGCGGGCCAGGACTGATCGTCCGTACTGTGCGGTCCAGACGGTATCGGGACCCTGATTCTTGACAACAATCATGCTGTCTGAGCGGTCCACTTGAACCCGAACAGACTGACCGTACGAGCCTCCATCGGTCAGTCCTGAACAGGCCGTGCCACCAAGCAGGCCGAGTAAAAGCAGCGGGAAGATGAACGGCGCGCCATGGAGCAGGGGAGGCCACCAACATTTGTGGGCGAACATGGCGAGAGGTCATTTCGGAGAGAGTGACTCGCCTGGGATACACCTGGCCGGACCCGAACACCCAATGACGGACCTGTGGCGTCGAGATCGAAAGAACGCCCAGCCCCCAACAGAAAAAGCCCGCCCCGGCAAGGGGCGGGCTTTCGATCTTCCATCTGCCAGAAGGGCGTCCGGCGCGTTACCCAACCGGTGAGGCATTGAGGGCGCTCAGGCCCTTGTCGGTTCGCTCGGTTTCAAAGGCCATTTGCTGCCCATCTTGCAGGTCATCGCCCCGGGTGGAGCCGGTAATGTTACTGACGTGAAGGAAGACGTCCTCGCCACCCTCTTCGGGCTCGATGAAGCCAAATCCCTTCTCGCTGTCAAACCACTTAATCGTTCCGCGTTGCATAGTGTGTTCTACTTGGTGTTGGTTGGTGCGCTCCCCCGATGCAGCGTGAACGACAAAGAGGTTTCCCGGCGCGACGACGCAACGACAGAGGCGCAAAGTACTGTAGAGTTGATAATTCCACACGCCCCATACTCGCACAGTTCCTCTCCGGGATTGGGGACGGATTATTTTCATGGAGTCCGCGTCTCTCTTCCGATCGCAGGGCCCGCCATGCGACGAACCTCCGTCCCCGATGAGCAATATGAGAACCTGTGATTCGTCCTCGCTTCCCTGCCCCGTATCTCTATGCTCATTATTCCCGCCATCGACATCCGTGACGGCCGGTGCGTGCGCCTGCACCAGGGGTCATACGACGACGAAACTGTTTACTTCGACGACCCGGTCAAGATGGCGAAGCTGTGGCGTGTGCAAAACGCTCAGACACTGCACGTGGTGGACCTTGATGCGGCGCGCGGGGAAGGAGCCCACAACCGGGACGTCATTGGCCAGATGTGCGACGCCCTCGATATTCCAATCCAGTTGGGCGGCGGCATCCGGTCGATGGAGCAGATTGAGGCGGCACTGGACAGGGGTGTGTACCGGGTCATCCTGGGGACCGCGGCCGTGCGGTCGCCCGACCTCGTAGCACAGGCGATTGACGAATTCGGCGCTCAGCGGGTGGTCGTAGGCCTCGACGCTCGTGACGGGGAGGTGCGGGTGCAGGGCTGGACGGAAGGCTCGGGCCTTGACGCCGTGGAGTTCGCCCGGGACATGGAAGCGCGCGGTGTGCGCCGCTTCATCTACACCGATATTAGCCGCGACGGGACGCTCGAAGGCCCCAATATTGCGGCCTACCGCACGCTGGGCCAACAGTTGTCGGCGGCTAAGATTACGGCCTCGGGCGGTGTGGGCGAGCACAACGATCTTCTCGATGTTCAAACCCTCGAGCCCTACGGCGTCGACTCGGTCATTGTGGGCACGGCGCTCTACGAGAACCGCTTCCCCTGCCAGCAGTTTTGGGCGTGGCAGGACAAGGAAAACGTGGACCTCGACACGTTTTCGACAGCGTCCCTCCGCTGATTTCGGGACCGCTGGTGCCCGCCTGTTCTCCTTATCCCCTTCCTCTCTCCAACACCATGCCCCTCGCCAAACGCATCATCCCCTGCCTTGATGTCGACGAAGGACGCGTCGTAAAGGGCATCAACTTCGTGGACATTCGCGACGCGGGCGATCCGGTGGAGCAGGCCCAGACCTACGACGCGGCCGGGGCCGACGAGCTGGTGTTCTTGGACATCACTGCCACCCACGAGGAGCGCGACATCATGCACGACGTGGTGCGCCGCACGGCGGATCAGGTGTTCATTCCTCTCACCGTAGGCGGCGGCCTCCGCTCGGTCGACGATATGCGAGCGATGTTGCACGCGGGGGCCGACAAGGTGGCCATCAACTCCGCCGCGGTGAAGGACCCGAGCCTTATTGCCCGCGGCGCCGACGCTTTTGGCAACCAGTGCATCGTGGTGGCCATCGATGCGAAACGGCGCGAGGACGAGGGGGGGTGGGAGGTCGTGATTCATGGCGGCCGCAAGCACACGGGCCGCGACGCGGTGCAGTGGGCCGCGGAGGCCGAAGCGCGGGGGGCGGGCGAGATTCTGCTCACCTCCATGGATCGGGACGGGACCAAGGACGGCTACGACCTCGACCTGCTACGGGCCGTCACCGACGCGGTGCAGATTCCGGTCATTGCCTCCGGCGGGGCAGGTACACTCGAACACCTACGCGAGGGGCTGGTGCAGGGCCGCGCCAGCGCCGTTCTCGCGGCGTCGATCTTTCATTTCCGCGAATACACCGTGGGCGAGGCGAAGGAGTACCTCCGCGACGCTGGACTCCCGGTTCGCCCACCCTCCGAAGAATGGACCAGTCGCCATGTCGCCACCGAGTGATCGATCCACCACCCAGGCGCGCCTGCTCAAGACTGCCGCCGTGGTGTTTGCCGCCATTGGGGGTTCAATGGCGGCCTGGGGACTCGACAAGTGGGTTCGCTACCCCGAGGCCCGTGCGAGTCAGTTTGGATTCGACGCCCCTATCTGGCCGGCCTTTACGCTGTTCGTAGTGTTCGCCACCGGGGTCGGCGTACTGCTACTTTGGTCGGCCGCCGGGCGTGTGGAAGACGGGGAAGATCTCTTCGCACAACGGCACCGGCGTCACCCGTCGAACACCGAGGACGAACCAGACTCCGGCTAATCCCGCACCCACAGCGAGCAGGTATCTCTCCATTACGAATCGGCACGCGATGTCTTGGAGTGTGCCGCGAGCAACGCCTCTATGAGTGCCCGCGCCTGGTCGTAGATGCCCGGCTCCTCACTGGCCCGCGGCCCGGCCACGTTTAGCACCTGAATGTCGTTTTCGCTGCCCCAGGCCCGAATCATCGGTACCGGGACGGGGTCGCTGGGGCGAACGTGCAGCACCGGACGTTCCTGGGCCTCCGCTTCGCTTCGGGTGTGGGCCGTGCCGCCAGTCAGCGGGGCCGGCGCAATGATGAGCGTCCCGTCGCTGTCGCGGACGTTCCAGGCGGTGCGCTGCGCGTACTCGTCGGACGGCGTCTCGCGGAGAGGGTACTGCTCGGGAATGGGACCGTCTTCGGCGCGCCGGCCTCGCGGGCACCATCCCCCCACGGGCACGTCGTAATGACGGGCTGCGTCGAGTGCGGCGCGATCCACCCCAGTCTGGCCACCAGAGATGATTTTTTGGAGATGCATGGCAAAAACGTGTCGGGAAGGGTCCGGCGGATCTCCTGAACCTTCCCTGTCGCCTCCGGTTTCCCTCAGGCGCTGACGCTCAGCAGCCCTCGGTTCCCCATGCGGCTCTTCACAGCGCTCGATCCGCCCGACGATCTTCGTACCGCCCTATCTACCCTCCAGAACGCCCCGTCATTGCCAATGCGGTGGACCAACCCTGATCAGTTTCACGTCACCCTCCGTTTTATTGGCGACGTGGACCTTCCCCAGGCCCGCCGATTTGAGGACACCCTGCGGGCCATCAACGGACCTAGGGGATGGTGCGTCCCCTACGGCCTCGACGTGTTGCCGTCCCGCCGCACCCCTCGCGTGCTAATGGTGGGTCTGGAACCCACCGACTCGATCATCGCCCTTCACGACGCGGTGAGTGATGCCCTCGAGGCCGAAGACCTTGCCCCCGAAGACCGAGACTATCGTCCCCACATTACCCTTGGACGACTGGACAACCCGGACCCCGAAGCAGTTCACGCCTTCCTTCAGACGCACGACGAAATATCGCTGCCTGCGTTCCGGGCCGATCAGATTGTACTGTACGAAAGCACCTTGACACCCAATGGCGCCCGACACGAGCCCCGGGCCACCTATCCGCTCAGCGCGTGAGGTGATGGCCATGCACGTCAAATTTTTATGCCCCGATCGTGCCACCACCATAATTCGCTGCGTCCGTCGTTACGTTCATGCCGCGTCACGCTCCCACCATTCACCACTCACCAATGCTCCGTCGCCTCTTTTTCCTTGGGCTTCTCGTGGGACTGGGACTTGCCACTCCCACAAAGGCCCAGGACGCGCCGTCGTTGGACGCACTGCAAGCCCGGTACGACCGTCTGACTAGCCTCCGCGCCACCTTCACACAGGTTAGCGCGTCGGAGTTTGCCAGCGACTCCACCCGCATGAACGGCCGCGTACTGCTGGCTGGTAATCAGTACCGTGTCGAGACGCCCTCTCAGACCGTCGTGGCCAACGATACGACCACGTGGATCTACTCCCCAGCCGACAGCCAGGTAGTGGTCAACGACGCGGACACAGACGCGTCGACCCTAACACCACAGACATTCCTCGCCACCGCGTCGACGAAATATGACGTAGCCGAGACCCGCTCAGTACAGCGCCGGGGCATTCCCCATCACGTTTTCGCCCTCACTGCAACCACCGAGGCCGCCCGCTTCCGCCAAGCCACTCTCTGGGTGCGACAGTCCGATCAGATCGTGACACGGCTCCGCGCCACCGACCGCAACGGCTCTACCTTAGACCTCCGCCTGAACAACATCACGGTAAATCCGACATTCGAGGGGTCGCCGTTCACCTTCTCAGCGCCCCCTGAAATCGAAGTGGTCGACCTACGCCAGACCGCGTCGCAGTAGCGTTTTGCCTTCTACACTCAGCCCCACACGCCTGGTGACTCGACGCCGACTCTTTCAAATTGGCAGTTTCGTCCTGGCCGGCGCACTGCTCGGCTTGGCTTTATACGGCGTCGATCTCAGTAACATTTGGGCTGCGTTCTCGGAGGCCGACTACCGCTATCTCCTGCCGTTGATCGCCTTGATTCTTGGCAGCAACCTTCTGCGGGCCTGGCGATGGCAAATCCTGGTGGAGGCGCTCCCCCCACCCAAGGGCTGTGAAGACGACCGGCTTTCCACGGGGCGCATGTTGGAGGCGTCGTTCTCCTCCGTCATGATCGGATACATGGTCAACTACGCCGCCCCCCGGATGGGCGAGGTCGCCCGCACGGCCAACCTCTCGGCCCGGACCGACTACCGATTTAGTAGCCTGTTTGGGACGGTGGTGTCGGAGCGAATTTTTGATACGGCCGTCCTGGGCGTTGCACTGTTGAGCACCGTGGGCCTACTCTTCCAGCGTCTCGACGTGCTTCAAACGCAGTTCTTTGCGCCGGCCTGGGCCCGTCTGCAATCCATCCCGACCGGATGGGTGGTGGGCGTTGTCGTAGGCATAGTGCTGGTGGGCACGGTGTTCTTCCTGGGCGTTCGGGGACTCCTGCGACGCGAGGATTCGTGGCTGGGTCGGACGTGGAGAAACCGCCTCAAGCCCGCCCTCCTGTCATTCAACGAAGGGATGGGAACACTTCTCCACTCCCCGCGGCGGATCGGGATCTTCGTGTCGACAGTGGGGATGTGGGGCGGGTATCTACTCATGGCCTACCTTCCTTTCCGCATGCTCCACCTGGCAGAGCCCTACGGCATCGGCATCCTCGATGCGTGGGCGCTCATGGCCATCGGTGCCCTGGGCATCCTGGTGCCGTCCCCCGGGGGCATCGGCTCGTACCACTACATCACCGAGCAGGCACTGGTCCACCTCTACGGCGTGCCGGCGGCCGAAGCGCTCACCTATGCCGTGCTCACCCACGGGGCACAGCTCGTCTTTTACACCCTGTCCGGCGGCGTGGCCGTGCTATATCAGGGTGCGGGCCTGCGTCCCCTCCTGGCGTTTTTGGACGACGACGCCTCCTCGGAGCCCTCATCTAAGAGCGCGCCCGCCGCCGCGGCAGACACGACAAAGACGCCGGACGAGGCCTCGTCCGCCCCAGTCCGGGCGGACCGGGACGGCCTGCCGACGAACGAATGAGCCAGGCTGATAGCCCCCCCAACCTTGACACTTTTCGCATAATATTGCTGGCAGGGCACCCCACATTTTCCTTGTTTGAGGGATGCACTTTCGCGTCGCTACATCCTGCTCATATCCCCTCAGATACCCATGAAAGTAACTGTAATTGGCGCCGGCAACGTGGGCGCGACCGTCGCGGACTGTGTCGCCCAGAAAGACATGGTCCACGAGGTCGTGATGGTCGACATCAAGGAAGGCATGCCGCAGGGCAAGGGCCTCGACATGATGGAGTCGAGCCCGGTCCACGGCTTCGACACCACCGTGACCGGCACGAACGACTACGGCCCAACCGAAGACTCGGAGGTCTGCATCATTACCGCCGGCCTGCCGCGCAGTCCCGGCATGAGCCGCGACGACCTGCTGGCGAAAAACACGGAGATCGTGGGCGGCGTGACGGAGCAGTTCGTCGACGGCAGCCCGGACAGCACCATCATTGTGGTGGCCAACCCACTTGACGTGATGACCTACGTCGCGTACGAGGCTAGCGGCTTTCCCTCAAATCGCGTAATGGGCATGGCCGGCGTCCTCGACACGGCGCGCTACCGGTCCTTCATCGCCGAGGAACTGGATGTGTCGGTGCGCGACATCCAGGCGCTCCTCATGGGCGGCCACGGCGACACAATGGTGCCCCTCCCGCGCTACACGACCATCGGCGGCATCCCGCTCCCGCAGTGGCTCGACGACGACACGATCCACGACATCGTGGAGCGGACCAAGGGCGGCGGTGGCGAGATCGTTGACCTGATGGGCACCTCGGCCTGGTACGCCCCTGGCGCGGCGGCGGCCGAAATGACGGAGGCCATCATCAAGGACAACAAGCGCATCCTCCCCGCCGCGGCGTACTGCGACGGCGAGTACGGCGTGGAAGACCTCTTCATCGGCGTGCCCGTGAAGCTGGGGGCCGACGGGGTCGAGGAGATCATTGAGGTGGAGCTGACCGAGGACGAGCAGGCGCAGTTTGAAACCTCCGCTGAGCACGTCCACAGCAACCTCGAGGATCTGGAACGCCTCCGCGACGCCGGCAAAATTGGGTAATGCTCCCATGGGGGGCGGGATGAAGGGATGGGCGCGATGCGTCCCTCCCTCTCCTACGCCCCCTACCCCGAAAAGACATCGCGGAGCGGATCGGCCGGTTCACGATGGTCCTCAGGATGGTTGTCGTCGTGACGACGGGGCTCTAGGTGGGCCGTCACGTGTACCTCGTCGTCCGGAAAGAGGGCATCCACCTGGTCCTCCACGTCGTGAGAGCGGGCGTGGGCCTCTTCGATGGTCATGTCGCCCGGAAACATGAGGTGGTATTCCACCCACACTTGGTCGCCGGAGCGACGGTGCCGCACCTGATGAAATTCTGCGATGGTTCCATCTGTCTTCGCGTTGGCTAGCTCATCGAGCAATGCCTGCGTGGCGTCCGGGTCGGCCTCGTCCATGAGCCCGTAGACCGAGCGACGGAGCAGACTGGTGGCGGTCCAAAGAATGTTGACGGCCACGAGAAGCCCTACGACGGGGTCTAGCCAGGCGATACCGGTGCCCCAGACGAGCCCTACTCCCACGAGCACGCCAAGGCTCGTCCACATGTCCGTCATCACATGCTGCCCGTTCGACACCAGGACGAGGCTGTTGGTGCGACGCCCGGTGCGAATGAGGTAGCGCCCCAGGGCAAAGTTCACAACTGTGAGACCGCCAAGCAGGAAAAGCCCAGTGTCGAGATCACGCAATTGGGTTCCCGTCATCAGGTCGTGTACCGCCATCCACGCAATGCCCACAGCGGCTGCGAGGATGAGAGCGCCCTCTACGGCGGAGGCAAAGTACGCGACTTTTCCGTGGCCGTACGGATGCTCTGGGTCCGGGGGCGTGGTTGCGTACCAGAGACTGAAGCCCGCAAAGCCGGTAGCAAAGAGGTGAATGACCGATTCCGCTGCGTCGGAGTAGATGGCGGTGCTGCCCGTGAGGACGGCCGCCGTGAGCTTGCCCACTAGCATTAGGACCGATACGAGCAGGCTTGCCGTCATGGCCCGACGCGCGGCCCCCCGGGTCGCGGGGGTGGCATCGTTCTGGGACGTGGGGGTCCTGGTCATGGTAGAAGGTCCAACATCGGACGCCGGGCTCAGGTTCGCCCTTTGCCCTGATTTTGCCTCGCCGTTCGCCCCGGCGAATTGTCCCGCACGTTTCCTTCGCACCCCATCGTACAGCTCATGCACGTCGAACACATCGGCCTGGCCGTCGACGAGGTCGCGACCGTAGTAGAGACCTTCGAGAAGCTTCTTGGGAGAGAGCCCTATAAGTCTGAAACGGTGTCCTCCCAACAGGTTCGTACGCACTTCCTGGACGCAGAGACCACGAAGCTGGAGTTTCTGGAGGCACTGGGGGCCGAGTCTCCGATCCAGAAATTCTTGGACCGTCGAGGCGAGGGCCTCCACCACGTAGCCTTCGCGGTGTCGGACCTGGAGGCCACCATGGCGCGGCTGCGAGACGCGGGCTTCGAACTGCTGAGCGAGACCCCACAGACTGGGGCCGACGACAAGGCGGTTGTCTTCGTGCACCCCCAACAGACCCATGGCGTGCTCGTGGAGTTTTGTGCGTCGCAGACGCCCGACTGGTCCCCCACCCGTATCCCCCGACACAACGACCACTTGTCGGTTTACGAACGGGGGCCAGACAACTGTCCGCCGCTGCTGGTGCTGCACGGCGCCGCCGGTACCACGCGCCACGAGATGGCGCCTCTCATTCGGCGGCTAGAATCCTCCTTCCACGTGGTGGGGGTCGACCTGAGCGGGCACGGGGCATCGGCGATGCCGGACGGGGCATTTGCCCTCGACCTCTTCGCAGCGGACGTCCGCACTGTGTTGGATGCGCTCGATCTTCGCGATGCGCACGTCTTTGGCTTCTCCCTCGGGGGCGGCGTGGCCCTGCACCTGGCAGCCGAGACCCCGGACCGGGTGCGACGCTTGGCTGTCCTCCAGACCACAGTGGACTGGACGGAGGCCCAGGCCGCGCAAATGAAACAACGCCTGGCCCTTGACACCCTCAAGGAACAGGCCCCAGGCCGGGCCGAACAGCTGCACTCCCGACATGCAAATACGGCCCGCCTCCTGCGTCGCCTCCAGGCCTTTGTGGACACGCTTCCGGCCGCCTCTGCGACCCTGGCGGACGCGTTTCCGACCCTCACCGCACCCACGCTCGTCGCGGCGATGGACCGAGACCCCCTGTTTGAACTCGACGATGCGCTCGCGCTTCATCGGCGTCTCGACAACGCACGCCTCACCATCCTCCCCGGTACGCGACACAACTTCGCCCAGGTGCCGCTGCCGTCCCTTACCCCGCTGCTCACCCGCCACTACCTCGACGCCGAGTGATTCCTCCACCACGACCATTTTTCCCGCACCAAGCCCCGCTATGGCTCTTCCTTCCCATCGATATCTCGGCGACACCGGTGTCAAAGTGTCCCCCTTGTGCATGGGTACCATGACCTTCGGCAACCCTGCAGATCCCGACACCTCGGCGGCACTCTTTCGGCGCTGTCGGGAGGCCGGCATCAACGTGTTCGACTGCGCAGACGTGTACGCAAATGGCCGCTCCGAGGAGATTCTCGGCGACCTCGTGGCCGACTGTCGGGATGAAGTCGTGCTTACCACCAAGGCGTACTTCCCCACCGGCGATGATCCCAATGCCCGCGGGGCAAGCCGCTACCACCTGGTGCGGGCCGTGGAAAACAGCCTACGGCGGCTCGGCACCGATCGGATCGACGTGCTGTTCGTGCACCGCTTCGACGCGAAGACGGCCCTCGACGAAACCCTCCGCGCCCTTGACGACCTAGTGCGGCAGGGCAAAGTGCTCTACCTGGGCGCCTCCAACTTCGCGGCGTGGCAGGCCATGAAGGCACTCGGTCGGCAACGGGCCGAAGGATGGACGCCATTCCACGTGCTCCAGCCCATGTACAACCTGACGAAGCGACAGGCGGAGGTTGAGCTACTGCCCCTGGCCGCGAGTGAAAACCTCGGGGTGCTGTCGTATAGTCCCCTGGGCGGCGGCCTGCTTACCGGCAAGTACGGCGTGGGCCACCGCCCTGACGACGGACGGCTCGTGGAGAACCCCATGTACCAAACCCGCTACGGCGCTAAGGTCCACTACGAGGTGGCCGATCGGTTTGCGACCTTCGCAAGCGATCACGGATACGACCCTGTGGCGCTGGCGGTAGCTTGGGTGGCGCATCACCCCACCGTTACGGCCCCCATCATCGGCGCCCGGACGCCCGAGCAACTCGCAGACTCGCTTGGCGCGCTGGAGATTGATATGTCCGAGGATCTTCGGGCTGCAATCAGCGATCTTGCCCCCACCCCGCCCCCGGCTACCGACCGAGTAGAAGAGCGCTCAGAGCACACCTACGGCGCTCGATAACCCCCATCTTCCCCCTTCCCTAAACACCATGACCTACTACACGCCCCAGGACGGCACGTGGACCCCGTCCGACACCGCCCCCGACACCCCGCCGTATATCATGATCGATGCGGACTCCCCAACGGTGCATTTGGTGGGCCCGGACACTGTCCACGATCTCTCCGGCGCACCGGCCCGGACCGCAGTGGAAACGGTGCATACCGTCACTATTGCCTCCTCGTCGTTCACCAAGGTCACGATGCTCTGCGCCCTTCGGGCGAACGGAAACGATCTGACGGTAGAGGACCGTCGCCCGCCGGAGGCCCGCACACAGCATGGCGACGCGTTGGATCATCTACAGTCAGCAATGGACGAGATTATGATTCCCCTCTACATCGACGACGCGATCGAGGAGCTAAGCAGCACACAGGCGGGACTCATAGTGCTCCACACCGCCCAGTACGACGATCCGCCGCGAGGGAACTGCAGCTACTTTCGGGCTGCGGCCTTCGAGGACGGCACGCTCCGGCTCGAATCCGAACGGGGCGCCCTGTAGATCAGCCCCAAACAACAACGGGGCATGGGCCCAAGGGTACAACCTACGTACCCAAGGACCCGTGCCCCATTTAAATGCAAAAAACCGGTCCACTACGGCATGAGGACGCGGTTAATCACGTGAACCACACCGTTTTGCGCCTCCAGATCTGATTTCTGGATCGTGGCGTCGCCGACTTTCACGCGAGTCCCCTCCTTTTCGACACGAAGTGAACCGCCTTTCATCGGCGAGATCGATGAGCGCTCGGTGATGTCCTTCGCCATCCGCCGACCACTTACGACGTGATGCTTCAGGATGTCGGCAAGGCGAGCCTTGTTTTTCGCCTTGAACAGGTCTTCCCGCTTTTTCTCCGGGAGTCGCTCGAAGGCCCTGTTCGTCGGGGCAAAAATCGTGAAGGGACCATCCCCCTTCAGGGTGTCGACCAATCCTGCGGTTTTGAGCGCCTTAACGAGCATCGAAAAATTCTCGTCGTTCGTTGCAATGTCGACGACAGTTTTGACTTTTTTTCCTACTTTGGCCATCGGGTATACCTCGAAATAATCATGTGGGAGTGAAATGGGACCACTGGCCTTTCTCTTCACTGGGGACCAACGGGAGTACGAAGATAAGCCTCTTCGCTCTCGACGCGCCTCCTCCGAAGACGGAAAGTCGTATGTTCCGGAGGCGAACATCCCCATCGGTAGGATTGAGCGGCCCACTATCCGCGATTTTCTGTGTCCTGGATCGGCCGCACATCGAGTGGAAACGAGCGTGTAACAATTTGGCCGTTCTCGTAGACGTAGGAATTTACAGATCGCCGTTGCGTACCAGACAATATCCGCTCTCAAAATTGAGATTATAAAGTGGCTCCGGCACTACAAGGGGCTTCCACTGCACCGCCTATACTGCCAGGGATCACCAATCACCTGACCGCCATGCACACCTCCCTCCGCTCTCCTTGGATTTTTGGGGCGTTGCTCCTCGGGCTCATCGCGGGCAGCGTCCTTTTGTACTCGCCCGGAAATCCTGACGCTGCCACAGAGTCGCCCGCTTCCGATCTTCCAGCCGCCGTAAGCGACACGGCCACCTTCGCGGGCGGATGTTTCTGGTGCATGGAGCCCCCCTACGACAAGATTGAGGGCGTGGCTTCTACAACCTCAGGATTCGCCGGGGGCACGGAGGTCGACCCGTCATATCGCGAGGTTGCGATGGGGACGACCTCGCACACCGAGGTGGTACAGGTGGTGTATGACTCAACGAAAGTGTCGTATGAACGGCTGCTCCGCATCTACTGGCACAACGTGGACCCCTTCGACGGCGGTGGACAGTTTTGTGATCGGGGCTCGCAGTACCGCCCAGCGATCTTCGCCCACACCGCCCACCAGCACAACCTGGCCCAAGAATCCCGTGCGGCCGTAGCGGACCAGTTCGACCAGGAGATTGCGGTCGAGGTCCATCCCCTCGATGCCTTCTATGCCGCCGAGCAGTATCACCAGAACTACTACAAAAAGAACCCGCAGGAGTACAAGAACTACCGGGCCGGTTGTGGACGGGATGCAAGACTGCGGGAGATCTGGGGAGAGGCCGCGGGGACCGATGCGCCGCTGGCAGTGAAATAACATCGTATCCCCACCAGTAGAGTGACGGCTCCACTGACTGCCTCCCTGAGAAATTTCAATCGGGCCGTCTCCAGCAACTGGCGGAAGCGCCACCTGAGGACTAGGGACTGTACTCTGAGAAGAGCGGGGTCTCCTCCTCATTCACGTAGCGCTGATTGGCCTCCAAGAAGTCAATCGGCCGGTCCAGCGTCCGCATTCTGACGACGGAATGCACAAGACCGGTCCCTGCCCCTAATAGAAGGCCGATGTCGTACGCCTGCGTCCACAGCCCCCAGACCTGATGCGCGAGCAGGCCGCCGAGGCCAAGCAGGAGTCCCCCGGCAAAAATGTACTTCAGGATCGGTACAGCGCTTGTAAGCACGTTTCGGCGCCGAAGCATCCAGGCGCGGGGAAGCTTCACAAGAAAGCACGCCACGGCCTGATGTCCACTTACGAGCCACCCGGTAACCCCCATCCCCCAGCCGATCGCAAGGATGCCGAGGGCCTCAACCTGATTCAGTACGACGTCCGGAACAGACAAGGCCCACCACTGCGCGGGCAGGAGCACGGCGCAGCGCCCGCCCTGAAGAGAGGCTACCCAGGCCAGGAGGTGCGTCGCAATCGGCACCCGTAAGACACGGCGGACTCGATCCATCGGACAGAAGTCGTTGCGTGCTCTGCGCAGGGCTTTCAAATGCGCAAAAACCAGTCCATCGCCCGAGGACGAGCGGCTCGCCCCGAACGACCTTCGCATCGGTGCCCGGATCGCGGGTAGTCCAACCAGCCCAGCCCGGCTCCCGGCGCGGGACCTCCGACGGGTTGACCTCTGCCAGATTTCACCTCCGATCCCCAACTACGGGACACGATTCAGACACTTCTCCGTTGGAATCCACGGGTTGTTTTGTTAGGCCTTCGGCCCGCATCTCACAACGCACTATTCCTCTTTTCAGATTTGCCTTTTATGAAATACCGTCACCTCGGCACATCCGGTCTTAAAGTTTCCGCACTTTCGTATGGCTCGTGGGTCACTTTCGGGGACCAAATCGACACCGATCGTGCCGCCGAGTGCATGCAGATCGCCTACGACCATGGCGTGAACTTCTTCGACAACGCGGAGGCCTACTCGGGAGGACAGTCCGAGCGTATGATGGGCCGTATCGTCCAGGACAAAGGATGGGATCGGAGCGACTTGGTCGTGTCGACCAAGATCTTTTGGGGCGGCGACGGTCCCAACGACCGCGGCCTCTCCCGCAAACATGTGGTGGAGGGCACCACTGCCGCACTAGAGCGCCTGCAGATGGACTACGTTGACCTCGTGTTTTGCCACCGCCCGGACCTCGAAACCCCGATCGAAGAGACGGTACGGGCCATGAGCTACCTAGTCGAAAACGGGTACGCCTTCTACTGGGGCACGAGCGAATGGAGCGCCGAGCAAATTCGGCACGCCCACGCCGTAGCCCGTCGTGAACACCTCGTGCCGCCCACCATGGAGCAACCCCAGTACAACATGTTTCACCGAACGCGAGTGGAACGCGAATACGCGCCGCTCTACGACGACATCGGCCTGGGAACTACCATCTGGAGCCCGCTCGCCAGCGGCCTTCTCACGGGCAAGTACAACGACGGTATCCCCGAAGGCAGTCGCCTCGCCACGGAAGGCTATGAATGGCTCCAGGATCAGGTACTCATCGAGGAGCGGCTCGATACGGTCCGACAGCTCACAGACGTAGCTAAGGACTTGGACTGCACTACGGCCCAGCTTGCTCTGGCGTGGTGCCTGCTGAACGACGACGTGAGCACGGTGATCACCGGTGCGTCCAAGCCGGCCCAAGTGGAAGAAAACATGCAGGCCCTCGATGTGGTGGACCGCATCGATGCGGACGTGGAGGCCCAGATCGAATCGATTCTCGATAACGAACCGGCCTCGCCTCCCAACTTCCGTCACCAGTAGGACCGTGGATGTCCGGGCAGACCTCTCCTCGGTCCGTCACAGGGAGGGCGCCTCCCCAAGTTCCGTGAACTCCCCTTCGGCTTCCAGTCGGTAGGACGCGCCTGCTCGGACCAGCGTGGGTGCTGAACACGAGAGTGTGTACGTGTCCTCCGTCTCGAGGACTTCAACAGTGAGTTGAATTGGGACGCCGTCTTCGTCCAAATCACTGAGCCGATTGGAGAGAAACTGATCGTTGAAGCGCGCCTCGGCCTGTGCACTGCCGCCATCCACAACAAGGTGGCCCGTCGTGAAGCCGTGTAGCGGCCGAGCCGCTTCGTCTCGATCTTTGCGTCGCCACCGCACGTCTGTGAGGAGGTACTCGCCGTCGGGAAGAGAGGAGCTCATGAAGATCGATCGGAGCGGGGTGTGACCGGAAAAACGAACGTGCCGGAGGGCGCGACCGCGCCCCATCAGAAAGCGACGGTTGATACAATCGGGGTCGCCGGAAGTTGCGTGGGGCCGCGGGGCCTCTGGAGCGATTCGGCACGTGCGGGCAACACGCAACGGGGGACCGGGCCTGTCTTTTTTGCGTGCGCACTCCGATACTGTCCGTTCACGCTGCTTCATTTGCCCCCCTCAAGCGCCCGGTGCGCTCAATGCGCCACGCACTCTGGTCTCATGAGTGCCGGGCTCGACCGAGCGGGCGGCTCAACAGCCCCCTAGAAATATGCTCGCCGATCTCGGCCCCTGGTTCGAAACCCTGTCTCCCATCGTTCAGTCACTCCTGGCCGGGGGATTTACCTGGTCGGTGACCGCTTTGGGCGCAGCCGTCGTCTTCTTGACGCGTCGCGTGAACCAGCGGCTCCTAGACGCGATGATGGGATTTGCGGCCGGTGTGATGATGGCGGCCAGTTTCTGGTCGCTACTCGCCCCGTCGATCGATATGGCGGCCGCGCAAGGCATTACGATCTGGATTCCCCCCACGGTGGGCTTTTTGCTCGGCGGCATCTTCTTGCGAGGCGCCGATGCGCTTCTCCCCCACCTCCACCCCGGCGCCCGTCGGTCGGAGGCCGAAGGGCTGTCCACGTCGTGGCGCCGGGCCACCTTGTTGGTACTCGCGATCACGCTACACAACATTCCGGAGGGACTGGCCGTGGGGGTGTCCTTCGGGGCGGCCGCAATTGAGTTGGACATGGCCGCCGGGGCCACCCTGGCAGGGGCCCTCACACTTGCGCTGGGCATTGGGCTCCAGAACTTTCCCGAGGGGATCGCCGTGGCCTTGCCGCTGCGGGGCGAGGGCGTGTCGGCGCCCACCAGTTTCTGGTATGGACAATTGTCCGGCGTCGTAGAGCCAGTGGCGGCGGGCCTCGGGGCCGCCGCGGTTCTCACTGTGCGCCCCCTTCTCCCGTATGCCCTCTCGTTCGCGGCCGGCGCAATGATTTACGTCGTGGTCGAGGAACTCATCCCGGAGTCGCAACGCCACGACAACACCGACCTGGCCACCCTGGGCGTGATGGGCGGGTTCGCCATTATGATGGTTATGGACGTGGCTCTGGGATAGGCCTTCTGCAGGTCCGGGGCACCGCTCGCTGATTCTCTTTGTCGTCCCTTCCACCGCCTCATGCATACTCGATTCCCGGACGGCGTCGTCGCCGCCGGCCTTACCCCATTCCATCCCGATCTGACGGTCGCCCACGACACGTTTGCGCGTCACGTACAGTGGCTCCTCGCTAATGGCTGCGACGGGGTGTTGCTCTTCGGAACCACCGGAGAAGGCCTGTCGCTCAGCGTCTCAGAGCGCATCGACGTGCTCGACACGCTCCTGTCGACCGGGATCCCCCCGGAGCGATTACTGGTGGGCACCGGGGCTACGGCTCTTCCCGACGCCGTCCAGCTCACCCGGGCGGCCTCGCACCACGGCATCGGGGGCGTACTTGTACTGCCCCCCCCACACTTTCGTCAGGTCCCGCCGGAGGGCCTCTACCGCTTCTACGACCGCCTCGTGCAGGACGTAGGAGACGCGGATCTCCGACTTTATTTTTATCATTTCCCCGAGTTGTCCGGGGTCCCCATTCCGTTCACGCTCATCCAACGCCTGCAGGAGAAATACGACGATCAGATTGCAGGCATCAAGGATTCGAGCGGTGAATGGGACCATACCGAAGCCCTGTGCCGGGATTTTTCGGAGCTTCAGGTCTTCTCGGGTACCGAGCGCCTCTTGCTGCCGGTACTAGACGCAGGGGGAGCCGGATGCATCTCCGCGACGGTGAACGTCACAGCGCCGCTGGCCGCAAAGGTGGTGCGGGTGTGGCGAGACGGAGGTGTCCCGACTGCCCTCCAGGACCGACTGCGTCGCCTCCGGGCTGCCTTTGCGTCCGTGCCCACGATTCCGGCCTTGAAGCATCTACTCGCCCGGGAGTCGGACATGCCCGCATGGGAGACCGTGCGTCCGCCCTTGGCCCCCCTTGAGGAGGACCAGACCCAGGTCGTCGATGAAATCACGGAGCAGCTGGCCGAGGAAGGCATTCACCTCGGTACCGAGTAGAGACCGGACGCTTATGGCATTGAGTCGGTGGCGCGCAGGGGAACCACGTCTCCGTCGGGCGTGATGCGCTCGTCCTTGGCTGGCTTTTGGGTGGGAAACCGGCTAATGGGGGCGTCCGGATTGCGGTCCCTTGGTACGAAGTGAACGTGACTGCCATGAGGGACCTTTTCGAAGCGCTCCCCGCGGTACGGGTTGATAACCTTCCAAATCAAGACCCCGAAGAATGCTAGGAACACGACGGCCGCAATCCACCGCCGCCAGGAGCGGGAAGAGGTCGTGTCGTCGGAGGAGGGCATAACGCGTCGAAAACCAAATTCGATAGGGGGACGAGGCCCAGGAAGCCGCACCCTGTACTACAGGCGAGGAAGCGTAATCCCCTCCTGCCGTTGGTACTTACCTTCTTTTTCATCGTACGAGATCTCCGGCGTCTCTCCCCGCAGAAAAACGACCTGTGCAATACCTTCTTCCGCGTACACCTTTGCGGGGAGGGGGGTCCCATTGCCAATTTCAATGGTGACGTGTCCTTCCCATCCAGGTTCTAAGGGCGTCACATTCACAATGATGCCAGAGCGGGCGTAGGTCGACTTTCCCAAGACGAGCCCCAGCACGTCGTCTGGCATGCTAAAGTATTCGATGGACCGGCCGAGCACGTACGAGTTGGGCGGAATGAGGATGTGGTCTTCCACGTCGTACTCCACCAGCGCCCGTTCATCAATGCGCTTCGGGTCTACTACGCTGTTGTAGATGTTGGGCGTGAAGACCCGGAATTCACCCGCGACTCGCATGTCGTACCCAAACGAACTCAGTCCATAACTGACCACCTCCTCCCGCACTTGGCCGTTTACGAAGGGTTCAATCATGTCTTGCTTGGTGGCGAGCGTTCGGATATGGTGGTCGGGGAGAATCATAGACAAGGGAGGGCTGAGCGCGCAAAAGGATGTGGACGGAGATAGAACCTACGACGAAACCGGGCCGAACATCAACGAATCACCCGTTGATTATTCCGTGCGGGAGGAGTCGGCGGATGCGTACGGATCGGGTTCCACGCCCCCAGCAAGCATACGCTGCGCCTCCTGCCCGTAGTTGAACACAAGGTCGACCGCAGCCATGCCTGGCTCAAATCCTTCAAAGTTCTGTCGATACGTGGGGTGTTTGTATGTAACTCGTTGTAGGTCAACGGATTCGCAGATTCGATCGATGGTACACGTATCGGGGACCACGAGAATATCCGCGGTAGTTGCCCGAAGGATTTCGGGGAGAGAGTCGGGGGTCCCCTCCAGCTCTGAGGCCCGTGTGACAGAGGTATGGAGGTCATATAGTTCGGCCGTGACCTCCACGGAACGACAGGTGCAAGCGCTGAGCTGCCTCCAGGTGCGGTCGAAAAACGGTCGGAACGACGCCTCAAAGAACTCGAAGTACATCGTCGAACGGTAATTATACAGGAACGACCGCCAATGCTTTTCGCACCACCGCCCCCCCGTCTTGATGTCAACCTCCTGAAGGAGAGCCCCGTCCCGCTTGCCAAAAATTGGGATCGAGATCCAGTGCCATCCCTGCGGACTTCGGACCTTGCTACGGTCCTGGAACGATTCCCGACGGTACGGGAACGTGTCCGCGAGAATAAAGTGATCCACGTGCTGAATTAGAGCCGTGTACGACAGGCGCGGAAAGTATTCCGGGGGCTGTACAGCAATTCGGGTCTCGCTCATAGGGACCTCTTTGGGAACTGGTGCACGGCAGCATGGGCGCTCCGGAATTCGCCCACCATGTACGCAAAACTCGTTGCCCCCGCTCCGGTTTATTCTCCGCCATCCGGATCTTGTGAACGTCTGCGCCCCCTCCCCACCCTTTCCCGTATACTGGCGGGTTTGTTCTTAAGACCCCCCCCGCCGTTCCCGCACTTTCTCGACTTCCCTCGCACGTTTCATGTCGAGCTCTGACCCCTCGCAGCCGACCGTTGAGGGCAACTATGCCCTGCTCTTCCAATTCGCCCTTTGGCTGTTTGTCGGGGCGATTTCGTTTAGCGTGGCGGGTATGTTACTGCTTCGACTCGTGCCCTCGACGATGTCCTTCTTCGGGCCGATGTACACGAAGCTCGTAAAAACGCCCACCTGGACGTTCATGACGATGCTGGCTCTGCTTCCGCTTTTGATGTACGGCCCCCTCCTGGGCTGGAAGCGGATCGGCCTCATCGCCGCGTGGGGATGCATCATCGGCGGGGCGAGTGAACTCATCGGCACCACAGGGCTGTTTACGATCGCGGGGATTCAATTGCCCTTCGGCGCCTACGAGTACACGCAGTGGCTGGGCCCTAAGATTGCCGGCCACGTTCCGTACTTCATCCCGCCCTCATGGTTTGCCATGTCGATTATCTCGCTCGATCTGGCACGGCGCGTGACGGACCGTCGGTGGGGAGGAATTTTATTGGGGACGCTATTCATGGTATTATGGGACGTCTCGCTCGATCCTGCGATGAACCGGGCGTTCCCCTTCTGGGAGTACGCAGTGGACGGCTTCTTTTTCGGCATGCCCCTCTCGAACTGGGGCGGCTGGGCCGCAGTCACGTTCGTGATTCTGATCGGCTACGAATATATTGGGGGGGACCGCCCCGTTCACAATGAGTGGGCCCCGTGGGTCTACGCGCTCAATTGCTTTTTCCCACTCTCGATTTGCCTGCTCCGGGACGTGTACCTCGCAGCCTTCATCGGAGCCCTTGCCACGCTCTTTCCCTTTCTACTGCTGTGGCGGACAAACCCTCGCTCTTTGAAGCGCGCCGTTGCGCTGCTCCGCACGTAGGCGCCACACTCCTCAACACGCCGCCCTGGAAGCCCCACCCCATGCCCACTCTCTCTCTCGACGGCCAAGCCGACGAAGATCAGTGGATTTGGGAGTCGTTCCGGTACCATTCCCGGACGTTTTCCCTGGCGGCCTACCTGCTACCGCGATCGGTGCAGATGTCGGTGGCTACCCTCTACCTTTATTGCCGACGGGTCGACTCCATCGCCGACCAGCGCGTACTGGAGGTTGGGCGAGAGCGGGCCCTACAAGAGGTAAAAGCAGTGCGAGATCGATTGGACGATACGCTGGACGGAAATCCTCCCTCGAATACCGTCCTCTGGCGCCGCCTCGCCGAGGTCCACGAGCATGCCTCCCTCCCCCGCGAGCCCCTGTACGAATTGATTCGAGGGGCCATCTGGGACCTTAAAGCACACCCGATTGCCTCCAAGAAAGACCTAATCGATTACTCGAACCTTGTGGGGGGCAGCGTGGGAGCCATGATGCTTCCTTTCCTTGCCGCCGACGCCCGCCACGACGCCCTTGAACCAGCCGCCCGACGTCTTGGCATCGCCATGCAGATCACGAACATCGTGCGCGACGTAGGGGAGGACATTGACGATCTCGGTCGGGTGTACCTGCCGCAACAGTGGCTCGACTCCCACGACGTGTCCGAGGAGGATCTGGCGTCCGCTCACGTCTCAAACGGCTATCCGGCCCTTCTGGAACAGGCCATGTCGACCGCCGAGTCGTACTACACGGAGAGCTTCGACGGCGTGTCCGAACTGCCCTTCCGGTCGCGGCACGGAATCCGCGCCGCCGCCCGGATGTACCGGGAAATCATGAATGAGGTGCGGGCCAACGACTACGACAACCTGAGCCAGCGGGCCTACGTGTCCCTACGGCGCAAGCTGTGGCTGCTCATCTACGATGGGTATAATCGTCGCAAACGCCGACTGGCCGTGGCGGCGTGATCCCTTTTCCCCACCTTGCCCCTCTCACGTCGTCCCGTAACTCCCTGCCAACTGTGTATGCACCGGCTCGTGGAGGCTCTCCTCTGGTTCGATCTGTACCGGGCCTTCCGACGCGTGTGCTGGGTGGGCGAGTGGCCTCCCTCCCTCCCCGATCGCCCCGTCATCGCGTACGCCAACCATCATCACTTTTACGACGGACACTTGGCATGGCTTCTCTTCCAGGCCCGGCTCGGGCGTCCCCCGACCCTCTGGATGGCCGAATGGGACCGGTTTCCATTCTTTGCAGCGGTCGGGGCCCAGCCGTTTCCTCCGGACGACGCCACGCGCCGAGCTGCTACGATCCGCCGCACGGCCCGTCGGTTTCGGGACCGGCCCCGGACCGTCCTCGTGTACTATCCAGAGGGTACACTCCACGCCCCCGACCAAGGCATCCGCACCTTCAGCGGCACCGCCGTCCAGCGACTGGCCCGGCTGTACCCGGAGGCGCAGTGGTGGCCCTACGCTGTGCGGGTAACGTGGCGGGACGAGGCCGATCCGACCGTTCTTCTTGCCGGCGGTACGGTCCACGACGCGGATGGCAGGGAACACACGCGCCTTGAGCGTCTCTGGGAGGACCTACACGGAGTCTCCCGCCGGCCGACCCGTCCCCTTCTTCAGGGCAGTGAAAGCCTGGAGGAGTGGTGGGATTTTTCCTTCGCGTCCTCCTTCTTCGAGCGCTACCTCTAAGGCCGTTTATGATCGCTCACGCCCTCCTTTTCCTCGTTACTGCGATGCCCCCGTTTTCCGAGGCGACGCAGACGGCCTACGCGCAGCAGGACGTAGACCGGCTCCAGTCTCTGCTCGAACGGGCTTCCTCGCGGGCCGACAGTCTTCTGGTGCGGTACCGGCTGTACCCCCTCACGGAGGACGCAGCGACCCTGAAAGACCTTCCATCGTCTTTGACAGACGGGACGGCGCGCGAATATGCGCTATTGTCGGGCCTCTGGGCCTACCGGGCGGGAGAGGCCTCCCTCTTTTCGGTCATCCAGTACGGACGGCGGTCGGCAAATTTGTTGGAGAAGGCCAAGGCTCGTACCCCTGACGCTCCATTCGTGCTGCTCGTGGAGGGACAATCGCTCCTCTTTCGCCCCCCCATCGCGGGCAAAGATGCGAAGGCCGCCGCCGACCGGTTCGAGCGACTGGCCGACGTAGTAGACGAGGGCGGGAGCACGGGGATCACGCGCACCGAGGCTCAGGTGTGGCGGTGCGTAGCCCTCAACGAGGCGGGACGAAGCGACAAGGCGGCGGCCCTGGAGGCGCTGTTGCAAAAGCGGGACCTGCCGCCGCTCTACCAGCAATTTTTGGACGACCCACCGGACGTGTAAGCTTTCCGGCATCGTGTTCTCCCCTCATTCCCTCCGTCGAATGTCGTTCGAGACGGCCCGACTGCTTCTCATTCCGCCCCTCGCCCTGGCCCACGCGTCGTTCTGGGGGATTTTACTGAGCAACGTGGCGTACCTGCGACGTCAACGCTCAACCCCGCCCGAACCTCTTCCGAGCCTCTCCGTCTGCATTCCCGCCCGAAACGAGGCTGAGAATCTGCGCCGCCTGCTCCCCACGCTTCAGTCTCAGGACTACCCCAACGTTGAGGTGCTCGTCTGGGACGACGGCTCCGAGGACGCAACCTGGGAGGTTCTCACCGCGGCCGACGATCCACGCCTCACCGCCCTGCAGGGGAGCCCTCCCCCCGCCGACTGGGTGGGGAAAGTACATGCCCTGTACCAGTGCACGCGCCGTGCGTCCGGCGATTGCTACCTGTTTCTGGACGCCGACGCCGAACTGCGCCGCCCCGATGCCCTGCGGCGGCTCGTAGCCCGGCACGCCAGCAGCGACACCTCAGTGTCATCGGGCTTCCCCCGCCTAACCGGCGCGGCTCTCCTCCTGGTCAGCCTCGTTCCCCACGCCCTTCTTCGCAGCCTTCCCTGGGCGCTGGTAACGCGCACACGAACCCCGACGCTGAGCGCACTGAATGGTCAGTGCTGGCTGATTGACGGGGACACGTATCACGCCCACGAGCCGCACGCTGCGGTACAGGACGCGGTCCTAGAAGACGTGGCGATTGGTCGTTATCTCAAATCCAAAGGCCACCCGCCCACCCTTTTGGATGTCCAAGATCTCGTGACGGTTCACATGTACGCGGACTTTGGGGCGGCGTGGCGCGGATTTCGGAAAAACGCGTACCTGTTACTCGGGGGCACCGTCCCAAAGTTTTTGGGAATGCACGCTGCGTTTGTGTTGACCTGGCTGGTGGCCCCGCTTCTCTCGCTCTGGTTCGTAGCCTCCCTGTACGGCCTGAAGTTAGTTACCGACCGTGCCAGCGGAATGCCCCTGTGGATCAGTGTACTGGCGCCCGTCTCGTATGTGCTTGGCCTCGCCCTCCAGTTCGACTCTGCCATCCACCACTGGAGCGACCGCGTAACCTGGAAGGGACGTTCCGTGCCCAGTTCCGCCCCGCCCCCCACCTCCCCTACGGATCCAGTAGGCGGCACGCCCGACTCTACCGGGTAGACAGACGCTGGTCTAGTCCTTACTTTTTGGAACGGCGCTCCCTCTTCTGCACCAGCCCCTCTCGTGCTATGCGCTTCAGCCTCGTCTTTTCGCTTGCCCTCGCCATCGTAGCGGTTATCTTTGCCCTCCAGAACCCACAGCCGATGGACGTCAACCTACTGTTCTTCAAAACGAGTGGGTCAACCGCCTTAATCCTCATCCTTACGTTTGGCTTTGGGATCCTGGTGGGGCTGCTTAGCACGCTCCCCAAACAATTGCGAACGCGGCGCAAACTGAAGGAGCTCCAGCGAACACAGGACTCCTCGGAGGACCCCTCCGCTTCATCTACATTCACGGCGGGCTCTTCTTCCCCGAGCGGAGAGAAGAGCGGCTCTACGTCGTAGCGCGATACATTTTCTACTCCTCTCTGAGGACTTGCCTGTGCTCCGTCGCCCCCCACCTCTGCATCCCGGCGCCCCCATCGCCGTCGTCGCCCCCGCGAGCGCCCCCCGCTCCCGATCGACCTACGAGGAGGGGCTTGCTCGCCTTCGAGACCGGTACGATGTCCGAACCGCCTGGCATCCCGGGACCGAGCGCGGATATCTTGCGGCCCCAGACGCCGCTCGTGCTGAAGCGCTGCATCAAGCCTTCGAAGACCCCGAAATCCGTGGCATCCTCTGCGTGCGGGGCGGCTACGGATGCCTTCGACTCTTGCCTCGAATTGACTGGACGCTCGCCCGCAAACATCCCACGCTATTGGTGGGCTACAGCGACGTCACTGCCCTCCACCTCGCGCTGTACGCTCGAGCGGACGGGACGGGCCTCTCCGGACCGGTCGTTACCGAGTGGGCACAGGCTGATGCGGCCACGCTGAAGTCCTGCCAGCGTTGGTGCGAAGGAAGCACCGTCTCGGACCTGACCGCCCAAATGGACGCCTCAGTGAACGTCCTCGTGCCGGGAAGAGCATCGGGGCCGCTCCTGGGAGGCAACTTGTCCGTCCTTACACGACTACTGGGCACACCGTTTGCCCCATCCTTTGAGGGCGCGCTACTGGTGTTAGAAGAGGTTGCGGAGCCGCCGTACCGAGTGGACCGTATGCTGGCGCACCTGGAGCACGCAGGTGTGCTCGACGCCGTGTCCGGGGTCCTCTTAGGCACCTTCACGACTGGTGACCTCGCCCCCGAAACACCTACCCTCTCCCTGAGCAGGGTGTTCAACGACTATTTCGCCAACCGTCCGTACCCGGTCGTGACGAACGTGCCCTACGGACACCAGCTTCCGCGCTGTAGCATTCCCATTGGGGTACCGGGCCAGATTCACGCAACCTCGTCGGCGGCTTCGCTCTGCGCCGAACCTGTGGTCGACGCGTGACTTCTCATACAGGCCGCAAGGGGCTGGGCCCTGAGGGACGGGAAGCCTTTTTGGATTTTTGCTACGAACCGTCCCCCTTTTCACGACGGCGGAACTTTACCGGGCCCACGCGCGAACAAAAATGACCGCATTTGAGGAGTTACCTCCACAACGCCGCTGCCGCTTTCGGCCGTGGCGTTCCTTTTTTGGAAGGTGCGGCATTTCGCACTCGCGCGACTCTGCATCACATGGATCCCAGCAGTATGGCTGACGACGAGACCGTTTACATGACCGAAGAGGGCCTTGAGGAACTCAAGGAAGAGCTCCACCGCCTCCGCACCAAGGAGCGCTCGCGCATCGCCGACGAAATTGCTGAGGCGCGGGCCAAGGGCGATTTGTCTGAAAACGCCGAGTACGACGCGGCCAAGGAGGAACAGGGAAAGCTCGAATCACGCATCGCGCAGATTGAGGACACCATTGCCCGGGCCCGGATCGTCGACGAGTCCACCGTCGACGACAGCAAAGCGTATATCTTGTCCGACGTAACCGTCGAAAACCTCGACAGTGGAGACGAGCAAACGTTCAAGCTCGTCTCGGAAGAGGAGGCCGACATTTCCCAAAACAAAATCTCTGTCGAGAGTCCCATTGGCGAAGGACTGCTGGCCCAGGAAGAGGGCGACGAAGTGTCGATCGACGTGCCGGCCGGCACCGTCCGCTTCAAGATCAAGGACATCTCACGCTAGGTCCCCCGTGGCCCCACGCGGCGGGCCTGTACGGGTCCGCCAAAAAATGTCGGTCCCTGACTAACATCCAGCCAGACGTACGGATTGGGCTCCACGTCCACGTTCCAATGGGTGGTCGTGAAGCAAACGGGAAAGCATCGGACGTCTGCCGGACAGCACGCCCGCGGGTCAGAAACCTCCGACGCGAGACTACCCCGAGCGTCCCTCTCCCCGCCCTCTGTTCATCCACCTGAGCGACTCTGCATCCCTCGCATGCCCGACATCGACCTTCGTAGCGACACCATCACGCGCCCCTCCGACGGCATGCGCCAGGCAATGGCCGAGGCTGAGGTGGGCGACGACGTGTACGGAGAGGACCCAACTATCAACCGACTTCAAGACCGCGTGGCCGCTCTCCTCGACAAGGACGCGGCCCTGTTCGTGCCCTCCGGCACGATGGCCAACCAGATCTGTCTTCAGGTCCTCACCGATCCCGGCGACGAAGTTCTCCTCGAGCGGAGCAGCCACGTCTTCAACTATGAATCGGGGGCAGCGGGGCTCCTCTCCGGAGTACAACTGCACCCACTCGACGGCGACCGGGGTCGCCTTGCGGCCGATCAAGTAGCGGATGCCGTGCGCCCCAACGCTGTGGTGGCCCCTCGCTCACGGGTGGTCTCCATCGAAAATACCGCCAACAAGGCCGGGGGCGTCGTGTACGCTCCGGATCGCATTCAGGCCATCGCCGAGGTGGCGGCGGACCATGACCTGTTCTTGCATCTCGATGGGGCGCGCCTCTGGAATGCCGCCACGGCGCTGGGCGTGGACGAGGCCACACTGGCCACCCCTGCAGATTTAGTGTGGGTGGCCCTTTCGAAAGGCTTGGGGGCCCCCGCCGGGTCCGTCGTGGCGGGTCCTTCCAGCTTAATCGATGCCGCCCGTCGCACGCGGAAACAGTTTGGGGGCGGAATGCGCCAGGCCGGCATCTTGGCCGCGGCGGGCCTCTATGCAATTGCACACCACCGCCCCGACCTGTCGAAGGACCATGACAAAGCACAGCGGCTCGCCGAGGGCCTCGCCACCTGCCCACCTTTCACCGTGGAGCCGGACGACGTGGACACTAACATCGTGATCTTCGAGGTGCCCACCGGGCAGGCCGACCACATCGTGGACGAACTTCAGGCGGAAGGCATCTTGCTCACCCCATTCGGGCCATCCACCATTCGGGCTACGACACATCGCGACGTGTCGATGACGGCGATTGAGGAGGCGCTCCAGGCCATTAAGGCCTACGTGGACCGTCGTCTCACCTCTGCGACGCCGTAAAGGAGCGGCGAACTACGGGACTACCCAACTCCCCTCGAAAGTTTCCTTTTCTGGCTGGTACTTGAATCGTGCTCGGTAGTGCCCCTCTGGATGCAGATGGAGCCACTCTACCTCATCGATCACCGTCCGAACTGCAGCGAAATGCTGTCGGCCTTCCGCCACGTCGTCGTCGGTGACGGACTCGGACTTGACGACCGGACGCAACCCGTCCTCAGGCACCTCTAGCGGCGTCCCCGGACTCGGCGGGCGCACGTAAACAGTGAGGGACGCCGGAGACTGGCTTTCCCACAGTGCCATGGCCACCTCATCGTCAAGATGGACGGTGCCCGTACCGTACAGCCGAATTTGCTGCCGGGTCTCCGGGTCCCATCCATGCCACGCGATTCGATTATTGGCACGCAACGCCTCCACCTTTCCCGAGCGGCGATCCGTGTGAAACTGAAGTCGGCGGTCTTCTGGTGCCACTGTGCGCAACACAACAGTGCGGAGGTCGGGGGCCTCTTCCTGTACTGTGCCGAATGTGAGGGTACGGTACGGATGACCGGGCTCCTGGGCAGCAGCCTCTAGCCGCTCCCATACCAACTCGCGTACCGCGTCGAGGTCTTCGTAACGAGGCAGTTCCATCACTGAAAAAACGGATTCAGAAAGACGAAAAATCAGGATGCCCCCTATCTTGGCTCAAGCCGCCCGGCGAATTGAGACCCGCAGGGGCGCCAATCCCGCGGCGGTGGCCCGCAGCTCATCACCCTCGTGCACTGGTCCGACGCCCGAGGGGGTGCCCGTATAGAGCAGATCACCCGGCGACAACGTAAAGATTTGTGAGCAGTAGTGCACCAGCTCATTGACCGGAAAGAACAGGCGGCGCGTGTTTGCCTCTTGTCGGACATCGTCGTTTACTGTGAGTCGCAGCGTCAGGTCCTGAGGATCGTCGACTGCCGAGGCCGGCGTAAGGGGCCCAAGTGGTGCAAAGGTGTCGAACCCCTTGGCGACCGACCAGGGGTGGCGCCGGTCTTTGGCTGCCTGCTGGAGGTCGCGGGCAGTCATGTCGAGCCCGAGGGCGTACCCGGCCACGTGGTCGAGGGCCTTGTCCCGGGCAATGTTCTTTCCGGTACTGCCGATGACGGCAACCAGCTCAACCTCGTGATGAACTTCGTCGGACTGCGACGGGAGTTGGACCGCCTCGTCCGTTCGAACGATTGCGGACGGGGGCTTCAGAAAAACCATGGGCTGGTCTGGGACCGATCGGTCCATTTCCGCGGCGTGGTCGGCGTAGTTCCGCCCGATACAGAGGATCTTGCCGACGTGGGTGGGGGTTGAGCGCCCTGGGAGATCGATCTTCATGCGAAACGGAAGGGGGAGTTCATAAAGGTCGGAACGGATCTTCGGCCGTTGCGTGGCTTAGCCTCGGCACAAGTCAAAACGGTCACTCTCGCGTCGGTAATCAACCCGGCGCTCCAAAGCAGAGACGCCTTATGTACGCAATTGTTGACGTCAAAGACAAGCAATTCAAAGTTCGAGAGGGCGACACCCTGTATGTCCCCTTCCACTCGGAGGCCGAAGCCGACCAGCAACTCACGCTGGATCGGGTCCTTCTCGTGTCTGACGGGGACGGCGACGCTACGATCGGGACCCCCACGGTCGCCGACGCCACGGTCACGGCCCGCGTGTTGGAGCACGTAAAGGGCGACAAGGTGCTCGTGTTTAAGAAGAAACGGCGTAAGCGGTACCGCGTAAAACGGGGACACCGACAGCAGTATACTCAGATTGAGATTGAATCCCTGAACGTCAATGGGGAAACCGGCTCGGCGGAATCTGAGGCGTCTGACACGGACCCGGCCGATGAACCTGTGGAGGCGTAAGCCTCTCCCTGCACTAACTTGCGAACGAAGTTCTGCGAGGTTGCTATGGCTCACAAAAAAGCAATGGGGTCGACGGAAAACACCCGTGACTCCAATCCCAGTTATCTTGGCGTAAAGGCCTACGGGGGCGAGCACGTGCACGCGGGCAGCATCATCGTCCGCCAGCGCGGCACCAAGTTCCACCCCGGGCACAATGTAGGGCGGGGGAGCGACGATACGTTGTTTGCGAAGGACCACGGCGTTGTGAAATTCGCCCGGAGCGGCGGGGATCGCCAATACGTTCACGTCGTGCCGGAAGAGGCATAGTCCTTCCTTTTTGGCCGTTCCATTCTGGCCTGCAAGGAGCTCCTCTCGCCCCTGGCGAAAGGGGCTTTTTGTATTTTGCGTCATCTCACTGCCTAGTGGGCGCCCCCCTCCCTCCTCCCCATGTCTAGTCCGCCGATCCCATCCGACTACCGGTTTCCGGATCCCCCTACAGCTGTGGAGTTGCGCGCCTTTACGCACGGCCTACAGCCGCAGCGCGTGCCGGTGATGATGGAGCACTTTGCAGAAGACTGGCGCCGCTTCGGGGTGGATGCCTGGAACGAGATCCCCAACCATTGGCGCCCCGAGAGTGGAGATCCGGTGGGATGGTGGACCTTGCCCACATATTTGGGCAACCAGTTTATTGCCCCCCTTCTGGACGCGCCCTCCGGAACCTGCATCCTGCAGCCAAGCGTGCACTGGACCGTGCAGTGCCTCCTCTCGAGCCCAGAGCTGGCGGCCCGAGGGAGTGACGTACTGGTACCGGAGACGGCGTTCCCGTCGGTCTTGCACAGCGTGAAACAGTGGAGTCACCTCCGCGACCTGTCGCCCCATGTCGTCCCGTCCACGTCGGAGCAGCGTGTGGACCAGACGACCCTGCTCGACGCCATTGGCCCGACCACCGCGCTGGTGGCCCTTAGCCACGTTGGGTTCACAACCGGCGCCCGCCTCTCCTCCTCGTTCGTGCGCACAGTGGCCGACCGAGTTCACGCCCACGACGGATTGTTGCTGCTCGATGGCTACCACGCCGCCGCGACCCAGCCCATCAATGTGACCGAGCTTGGTTGCGACCTCTACGTCGGAGGGCTCCTGAAAGAGGCATCTGGATCATCGGGCAATGCCTTTCTCTACGTCCGCGATGGCCTCACACTGACCCCCCGACTGACCGGCTGGTTTGGGGACGCAGCGCCCTTTGAGTTCCGCCCAGCCCCCGAGCCCCATCCCGATGTGCGCCGACGCTTCCTTGGAGGCACCACGGCCGTAGCGCCCATGTACCACGCGGTCGAGGGCGTTCGTCTCCTCCTTGACCTGGGGCTCGACACCGTTCGCGACCACTCACTCGCCCTCACAGACCGCGCCCTCGACCACGCCGACGCGCTAGACCTGCCCCTGCGCTCTCCGCGCCCGCCGGCAGAGCGAAGCGCCATGGTCCTGCTGGAGATTCCCGACGCGGAACAGCTGGTGGCTTACCTCAAGCGTCACCATGTGTACACCGACAGCCGCCGCAACGACGTCCTCCGCCTAGCCCCCTTTCTCTGGAATACCCCCGCAGACATCGATCGCGCGTTCGCCCTCATCGAGAAGGGACTCTCCACCGGAGCCTACAAGGAGGTGCCGGTCGACTCCCACGGCCCGGTCACGTAGGAGAGGGCTCCTCCCGGGTCTCGTTCGATGCCGACGGCCCCTCATCAAGCACGGCGGAGTCGTTTTCTAGCACGGTCCCAGTGCGCGGGTCGAGCCGAAAGAAGGACACGAGTGCCCGGAATAGATCCTCGTGGCCACGGGCCATCGGCTCGGGCTGCTCGAAGAAATGCTCCACCGCCACGGCAAAGAACTCGGAGGGGGCCTCGGCGGCGTACGGACGGAGCAGCGACCGGCCCTGTCGTACCCGGCGCATCTCGTCGCGCACGAGGGCCTGCCAGTCGGGAGCCGAAACGGGGGCTACGAGGGACGGCACCCCATCCGCCCCTTCGTTGTCGAAGTCGAAAAGGTGTGCCAACTCGTGCAACACCACGTTGTTGCCGTCGTCGGGCTGGCTCCATGCCTCCTCCACGGACGCGACCGTGAGGATAATTGGCCCCTGCTGATGGGCCATCCCGTCGTAGCTGGCCGTCATGGTGTCGTGATAGGTGTCATCGAACCGTTCCGGGTAGAACAGGACTGAGCGACTTCCCGGAAGCTCCCACGAGGGCCGTCCATGCAGTAGAACCGCAATCCCCGCCGCCACACTAAGGCGCAACGGATCGGTGACGGTCACCCCGCCCACCCCCTCGAACGAGTACTCGTCAAGCACGAACCGGACATCCCGCTCGAAAGCATCCTGACCATCGCCGGCGAGCTGCCGGTAGAGGGGCACATGCACCTGCAGCCATCGCCGCTGGGCCCTAGGCAATCCTTCCCGCGCCAGGGCCCACCGCCGCCAGGGCCGGCGAAGGCCGATAGCAAGCACGAGGAGCGCCGGCACGACGCCGAGAAGAGGCCCACCCAAGGCCATCTCGTGCCCAATAATCCCAACAGCCCCCCCCAGGACAAGGGCGAGAAGCCCTGTGGTAATTACGGATGAGCGACGAACGATGCGCATGCAGGCCGTGACGCCAGATTAGAGTGCTGTGGGCGGTTGCAACGCCCAACGGTTGTGTGGAGGTTACGTCAACGCTGCTAGCTTGTGCCGTGTTTGTCACCGCAATTCTTCATGGAAGACGTAGGGGCCTATTGGACTGTACGGGCGAACAATTCTTCGCGACCGGAGGTACAGTAGAGACGATTGTGTTGTAGCCGCGTGACATTCTCGGTCTTTTTCCGCTTCATTCACCAACCCTCACGTCCCCATGGGCGCAATGAATACGCTCCGGCAGAATACCGGGGTGATTCTCTGGATTCTTGTACTCTCCTTCGGAATCATCTGGACTTTGCAGGATTCCGATGTCTTTTCGGCGATGAACCAGCAGAACCGGAGCGTTGCGACAGTGAATGGGAGCCCCATTCAGCAGCAGGAGTACCAGCAAACACTTGAGCGGCTTCGCCAGCGCTTTCAGCAGCAACTGGGGGGGGACCTAAACCCGCAAATGCAGCAACGCATGCGGGAGCAGGCCTACAACCGGGTTGTAAACCAAAAACTGCGCGAGCAGGAGATGAGTCAGCTGGGGATCTCAGTGACCGACTCTGAGGTTGAGAACATGGTGTTTGGGGAAAATCCACACCCGCTTATTCGTCAACAGTTTGCCGACTCGACCGGCCAGATCAACTACCAGCTGCTGCAAAACCTAGCCCAAGACCCTCAGAGAAAGCAGCAGTGGCTTCAGATCGAGCAGTTCCTGCGCCAGCAGCGTCGACAGCAGAAGATGAACTCGCTCGTGCAGTCCACCATCCAGGTCTCCGAGCAGGACATCAAGAACTACTACCAGCGCCAAAACAGCGCCGCCTCGGCCCGCTACGTCTCGCTGCGATACGCCCGTGTGCCCGACGATTCAATTTCTGTGACGGAGTCGGACCTCCGCAGTTACTACGAGGAAAACCGAGAGGACTTTAAGCGTCAAAAGACCGTTACGATCGAATATGCGACGACCTCAAAAGAGGCGACCGGCAAGGACTCCACGGCAATCGCCAGTGACCTCCGCGAGCTGCGGAGCGGCTTTACCACCACCGAAGACGATTCCCTCTTCCTCGTCAACAATGCCTCCGACACAGACTATTCCAGCAGTTATCGCACCCCGGACCAGATGAGCGAGTCCGTGGCTGACTCCGTGTACTCGAATCTGGAGACGGGTCGCATCGTAGGTCCCGTATTTGGTGGCGGACAGGCCCATCTCATCAAGATTCGGGACACGCAGCCCGCCGAGACCGACTACGCTCACGCCCGCCACATTCTGCTGAAGACAGATCAGGACGACCCGGAGCTGATGGGGCGTCTGCAGGCCCTTCGCGACTCGATTGAGTCGGGTGCTGCCTCCTTTGCCGAAATGGCCCGCCAATACTCCGACGATCAATCTGCCTCGCAGGGGGGCGACCTGGGATGGTTCTCGCAGGGCAGTATGGTCGAGTCGTTTAGCGATGCGGTCTTCGAGGCCGAGGCCGGCAGTCTTGTGGGCCCTATCCGCTCAGAATTCGGCTACCACCTGATTCACGTCGAGGCCCGCGCGTCCGAGGCCGTACAGATAGCCAACCTGGCTTACAACCTGACCCCGAGCCAGTCGACTCTATCGGACAAGGAGAGTGAACTTGGCGACTTGGCCTACTTCGCGGAGGAGAGCGGCAACTTCCGCCAGGAAGCTGAGCGCCTCAATCTTTCCGTGGAGGAAGTGGAGGTGGAGACGGGTCAGTCTTCGATTCCAGGGATCGGCCAGAGTCCCGCCCTGTCTCAGTTCTTGGAGTCGGCCTCCACAGGTGCCATCAGCGACGTGGTGGAGATGAGCGATAAATTCGTAGTCGCCCGCGTCACTAACGTCACCCCCGAAGGGTACCGCTCTTTCAGTGAGGTTCAATCGCAGATTCGTCCGCAGGTTGCCCTTCAGAAGAAGCGAGCGGTGCAGGTGCGCCGGATGAAACGAGCCCTCACCCAGAACAGCTTTGAGGCCCTGCCCTCGGTACTGGGTACGGATCTGCGGTCCCAGTCAGACATCACGTTTAGCACCAATAGCGTCCCCGGGCTTGGTCGCGAACCGAAGTTTTCGGGAACAGTTTTCGGACTTGAGGAGGGCGAGACCTCGAACGTGGTGGAGGGAGCCAACGCCGCATTCGTCGTCCAGGTGACGCAGAAGACCACTCCGCCTCCCCTCACTGCCCAGAAGCGACAGCAGATTCGAAATCAGCTACTGAAAGAACGGCGGAAGCAGGTTGCGTCGGACTGGATTGCGGCCCTGAAGGAAGAGGCCACGATCGAGGACAACCGATCACAGTTCCGCTAATACCCCGGCACACAAACCGGGCTAATGTTCTTGGAGCTCACCTGGCCGAGACACCCTCCCCCGAAACACCTTCTTGGCGGGCCCTTCAAGGTAGTGCTCGTGGCCTCGACCGGTGCGAGCCGTGCCCACGAGCAGCTTCCCACCTGGGGTCTCTACCCGAACGGCCTCGTCCGTTCTGGTCTGGGCCATGCGATTTACGATGGCGGCGGTCGCTAGCACCCCGGTACCACAAGAAAGGGTTTCCCCTTCGACCCCCTTCTCGTAGGTGCGGAGACGCACGGCTTCCGCCGCATCCACTTCGACGAAATTGACATTGGCACCGGTCGGCATCACTGCCGGGTCGGACCGCAACCGTTCTCCCCATTCCGGGACGGGAACGGCCTGAACGTCCTCGACTAAGGCGACGAGGTGCTCTGTCCCAGCCTCAACGAAGTGGAGTGCCTTAATCGCATCCGGGATGTGCCGGTCGAGATCGAAGTCGGCCCGCAGATCTGTGACCTGAGGGACAAAGAGTCGCACTTGGTCGTGACCATTGTGGACGCGGGTTGCCCAGTACAGCCCCGCATCGGTGTCGAAGGCGAGCATCTCATCTTCAAACCCGGACGCTCGGGCAAACCGGAACAGACACCGGGCCCCATTGCCACACATAGTGGCCCGAGAGCCATCGGCATTGACGTAGTGCATGCGGTACGCCGCAGCCGTCGTTTCGGGATCGTCAAGCGCGAGGAGTCCGTCGCCCCCCACCCCAAACCGACGAGGACACCATGCGGCCGCGCAGATTGAAAGCTCCGTCTCTGTAAATCCGTAGGCCCGATTGTCGAAAACAATGAAATCATTGCCCGTACCCTGCATTTTGGTGAATGCCACACCATGTGAATCCATCGGCGTCGTGTGGTGGTTGTGATGGTCCCTGTGAGTTCGGCACGATCCCCCTCGACCGTCGTATGGTGTAGCTAAGAGGTCGTTGCTCTCCGATCCTTGTAGTTCGAACCCCTCACCGACCCCCTATAATCCCTTTGCCTGAGAAAACACTGAGCATCGAAGGCGCCGACCCTTTACTCCTGTTTGGCTTCAACGACGTGTATCTCCGAAAGATCGAGGAGGCGTTTCCAGAAACCCACGTCACCGCCCGAGGCTCCGAGGTGCACCTCAGAGGCGACGAGGAAGCGCTCCAGAAGGTGGAGCGCGTGTTCGACGAGATGATAACGCTGCTCGACCGAAACGATCACCTCACTGAGGACGACGTGGATACGGTCCTCGCACTCTTCGACTCTAGCGACGGCGCATCTTCCGTCTCTGCAACGACTGGGTCGCGGGACGCCATCCTGTCCACGCCCGACGGGGAGATCATCAAGCCCCGTTCGCAGAACCAGGAGCGTCTGGTTCAGGCGGCCGCGGCGAACGACGTCGTATTCACCATCGGTCCGGCCGGTACCGGAAAAACGTACGTCGCTGTGGCGTTGGCCGTAGCGGCCCTCAACGACCACGAAGTTAACAAGATCGTCCTCTCCCGTCCTGCCGTGGAGGCGGGCGAAGAGCTCGGGTTTTTACCCGGGGACTTTTACGAGAAGGTGGCTCCCTACCTGCGGCCCCTCTACGACGCGCTCGGCGAAATGATGCCGCGGGAGGAGCTGGCCGAATCCCTGGAGCAGGACCGCGTGGAAGTGGTCCCACTGGCCTATATGCGTGGCCGCACCCTCAAGTCATCGTTCGTAATTCTTGATGAGGCGCAGAACGCGACAACCGGCCAGATGAAGATGTTTCTGACTCGACTCGGCCCCCAGAGCCGTGCTATCGTCACTGGGGACATTACTCAGACCGATCTACAGGATCGGAGCGCGAGTGGGCTTATTCAGGTGCAACACATCCTGAAAGGGATCGATGGCATCGAGTTTATATATCTGGAGCGCGAGGACGTAGCCCGCCACCGCCTCGTCCAGGACATCATTGCCGCCTACGAGGAGCACGATGAATGAGATGGGGATCGTGAGGCGTGATTTTTTGCTCCTCCGCGTGGCTTGTCTTCACGCACCACGCCTTCACGCATCACGCCCCCGCCGGAGCACGGGGAAAGGCCAGAATACCTGCCCCCGCAGCAAAGATACATTCACTCGTAATCGAAGAACCCCTCCCCCGTCTTCCGCCCAAGCTGTCCGGCGGCGACCTTGCGGCGCAGGAGTGGACAGGGGCGATACTTGTCGTCTCCCAACTCGTCGTGGAGTACCTCCAGGATGTGTAAGCAGACATCTAAGCCGATGAAATCCGCTAGCGTGAGCGGTCCCATGGGGTGATTCATCCCGAGCGTCATTACCGTATCAATATCGTCGGGCTCCGCAACCCCCTCCATCACACAGAAAATGGCCTCGTTGATCATAGGCATGAGGACGCGGTTTGATACGAAGCCGGGATAATCCTCCACCTCTACAGGGGTTTTGCCGAGGTCCTCCGCCACAGCGGACACCGTATCGAACGTAGCATCGCTCGTGCGTTGCCCACAGACGACCTCCACCAACGTCATGACAGGCACAGGGTTGAAAAAGTGCATGCCCACTACCTGATCGGGCCGCTCCGTCTGGTCGGCGATCCACGTGATGGAGATAGACGACGTGTTGGAGGCGAGAAGGGCCTCGTCGGGCGCGTGCTCATCGAGGGTGCCGAACACGTCGGCCTTGATGGGCTGCTCCTCCGGAACGGCCTCTACGACCAAATCCGCCGACTGCACGCCGGCCGCAGTGTCGGGCGTGAGGGCAAGTCGCTCAAGCGATGCGTCTTTGTCCTCGGGGGTAATGATGTCCTTCTCAACCTGCCGGGCCATATTCGACTCAATCGTGGACCGGGCATCGTCGAGCAGCGACGTATCGAGGTCGATGAGCGTGACCTCATAGCCATGTTGGGCAAACACGTGTGCAATGCCGTTCCCCATCGTTCCCGCCCCCACAACGGCAGCCGTCTGAATAGACATGGTGGATCGGTAAAACTGTGAGACACGATCGACACCGATAGAATAGCAAAGCGGCTTACATGTTGTCGAGCCTCCCCCAACGAATTTCAGGTGGGGATTCGGGACCAATTCAAACCTCCATGGCGGGGCTTGCGGTCCCGAGCATTCGCTCGTCCCTTTTCCAGAGGTGAGAAAACGAGAACTACCGTGCAATAACGGATAATAGACTCCCCGAAAGAGAAACGAGGGGCGGACAATTGATCGGGCCTCTCGGCGTCACAATCTTCCCAACGTGATTCCCGATAGGGAGATTACACGGAGCTCGGATCTGACTCCGCAATCAGTACGTCTTCCATTCCGTCTGGGGCCAGATCACCATCGTCCGAAGATACATCCAGGGTGCGGGTTTGTGTCACGTTGTTGTCCGCATCCACGTGCACTACACGCGGATGATGCTGCTGCGCTTCCTGCGACGTCATCTCAGCGTAGGCAATCACAATCACCTCATCCCCCTCGGCCGCGAGGCGGGCGGCAGGACCGTTGAGACACACAGTTCGTGCGCCCGCGTCTCCAGGAATGGTGTAGGTTTCGAGCCGATGCCCATTGTTCACGTTTACCACCTGTACCTTCTCGTACGGGAGAATCCCAGCCGCCTCCAAAAGCTCTCGGTCGATAGTAATCGACCCCTCGTAGTACAGGTCGGCGTCTGTAACGCGAAGGCGGTGAATCTTCGCTTTCAGCATCGCAATGTCCATGAACAGCACGGGGTTGAACGAGGGGAGCAATCGAAGACGGCTCAGGAGCGTGGGACCTCCACAAACGCGTTGTCGATGAGGCGCGTATCACCGAAGAAGACTGCCATGGCCGCGAGTACTTCCTGCCCGGGTGCAAGTTGGTCAACGGGCTGTAGCGTATGGGCGTCAACGACTTCGGCGTACTGCACTTTGGCGGTGGGGGCCGCCGTGAGAGCGTTTTGCATCGCTCGAACAACCGCTTGGCCCTCCTGTTCCCCCCCTTGAATGGCCTCTTCCGCGGCGGTAACTGCTTCGTAGAGCACCGTAGCCTGCTCCCGCTCTTCGGGGTCCAGGTAGTCATTTCGGGAGGACATCGCAAGGCCGTCCGACTCGCGCACGGTGGGCACCCCGACAATTTCAAGGTCGAACAATAGACTATCGACCAGTCGTTTGAGGATAACGTATTGCTGCGCATCCTTTTTGCCAAAGACGCCGATATCGGGTTTACAGGCGTGGAAAAGCTTGGTCACAACCGTCGTCACGCCGCGGAAATGACCCTCCCGGTACGCCCCACAGAGGTGTTCGTCGAGATGCTCCACCGTTACCCATGCCAGGGGGCCAGGCAAGGCTTCGTTGGCGGCGTAGGGGTACATTTCGTCGACAGAAGGCGCAAACATCGCATCCACCCCGAGCGACGATAGGGTCTTACGATCGTCCTCCAGATCGCGAGGGTATGCGTCATAATCTTCCCCGGGCCCAAACTGGGTAGGATTGACGAACACAGACACGGTGACGTGATCAGCCTCATCCAACGCCCTGCGGACGAGAGCGAGATGGCCCTCGTGCAAGGCGCCAAGAGTAGGCACGAGCGCAAGCGTCTGGCCCTCTGCGCGGGCCGACTCGGCATGGGCCTGCATGGCGCCAACGGTGCGTAGAAGCTCCATAGGAGACTGCGGGGTGCGAGGACAATAACGAAAGGCCGATCCCGGCTACGGAAGCGCGAGGCACAGGTTCATCTTCATCTGGCCCCACTGCGCAGCCTCGGAATACGTGCTGCCTAGGGTTCGGATGCCCGAGACCGCTTCCCGCGGCAGACCGAAATCCTTCCACAAGGCCTACCGCACTTCTTTTTGTCCAGCCTCGATGCTCTCAAGTTACATAGAGCCCTTGCCTGGCCCCTAGGACCGCCGGAACCTGATAGACGGAACCCCATGCCGCCAAGTGGCCTTTTCCGACCCCGGAGCGGACTCGATAATGAACCCGGTCGGCTGGGCCCACCAGTCAAGCTCACACAAGGCACAGCTTCACGGCCCCCTCAGTGAGCGGCTGCATTGCTACGGATTTGCACAGCGCCCCTGCATCATGTAGCCAGGTATGCAGTTTGGACGTTGACTGGAGGCCGAACTGGCATTGCCCACGTCTTATTGGTTCTCTTGGCACGCTAGAGCCTTCATTGCCTCCTATCGCTGGACCTCCCTGCACCACCCGACCCGTATGATGTCCCCATTCACTCGACGAGGTGTTGAAGTCTGCGGACTCCTTCTGGGACTTGCCCTTGTGCTTGGTAGCATCTCCCCACCAACCTCCCGGTACATTGGGCACTTCTCGACTGCCGAGCCCGATTCCAACGGCCACCCGATGGAATGGACCCCGATCAGTTTCGGGGACGTAGACCGAAAAACCCGCTACCAACTCGTGCAGCAGCCCATCTGGGGCGACACCACGACGGTCGTGCGGGCAGTGAGTAATGGGGGAGCGGCTGGCTTGGGGCACGAGGTGCAACTCGATTCCCGTCAGCACCCAATCCTCACGTGGCAGTGGAAGGTAAACCGGGTGCTGCGAACAGGAAACGCTCGCGAGAAAGACGGCGACGACTACCCGGCCCGCATCTACGTGACCTTCGACTACGACAAGAGCAACTTTGGGCTTCTGGATCGGGCCAAGTACGAGGCGCTCCAGGTGCTCGGGCATGATCAGATTCCCACCCGCGCCCTCAACTACATTTGGGCGAACCGCGTGGACAAGGGCACCATTCTTGAGAATCCATTCACTGACTGGGTCCAAATGATCGCCGTGGAAAGCGGATCGACCAAGGTAGGTGTGTGGAGCACCGAACGGCGCAACATTCGGGCGGACTATCGTCGTGCGTTCGACGAGGAGCCACCCCCGATCAACGGCATTGCCATCATGACTGATACAGACAACACTGGGGAGTCGGCCACAGCCCACTACGGAGACATCGTGGCCCGGCCCCTAACAGATGACACATCGGTCGCCCCTTCGCCCTAAACGCATCTGTTCGAATGGGACCGGGCCGCGCAACACCTGGAGATTCGCTCCGGCTCCGTTTCGCACCCTCAGCAGTTTTGTGCTAGGCCAACCCAAGTTGCGACCTACCCGGAAGATGGTCATTCTAAACTTGATTCAGGGGCCCGGAGGGTCATCCGACAGGGAATCTCAATGGGCCAATCTGCCTGTTCAGAGGAGATTCTGCATCCGGAGTGCGGAATGACACGCAACTTGGGTTAGGTTACACGCATAGTCCCCTGCATGGTGGCCCAGTGACCGGGGTAGGTGCATACGTAGCCGTACTCCCCCGGCTCAGAGGGCGTCGTAAAGGTAACAGAGACAGTTTCGCCGGGTTTTGAGATGGGGGTCGCAGCGAGGATCGCCGGGTCGTCGGGCACATATTCTTCCGCTGCGCCTGCCTTCACGCCGGCCTGCCCGATTTTCTTGAAGACATCCTGAGACGGAGCCTCGGTGAGTAGCACCACATTGTGCTGCATGGAAGGGCTCGACGCCGTATTTTCGAACACGAGTTTTATCTCAGTGTCCGCCGGGACACTGAACTCCGTTTCTTTGAACTTCATCTGATTCCCTTGGGGGTGAATGGTGACCGTGGTCCCCCCACTGCTCTCCTGAGCAGAGGCCCCGGCACTGGAGGAGCCGGACGAGTTCCCTCCATCGCTCGATCCCCCACAGGCGGTCAGGGCCGATCCGGCACCCAGCCCCGCCAGCCCTAAGAGGCTGAGACGCTGGAGAAAGTCGCGCCGAGAGACATCCGATTCATTATGCATGGTACTGCAGTTGGTGGTGTGAACAAGCAACCGAAGATATATATCGCGCAGGGTTAAAGCTCCGGCCCATCCCCCTGGTCCAGTTGCTGTTTAAGGCCCCACGAAAAGCATTTTACCGAGAGGCAAAAAAACTGGCGCCCCCGGCACAGAAGAGTCCGAGGGCGCCAAGACACCGGGGCCTGAAGTCCACACGGAAAAATATGGCGCCCCCACCAGCCGCTAAGTGCGTTCTCGGTCGCGGCCCTTAAACGTGTGCACCCGGCCGAAGAGATCGTGCGGCCCCCAGATGCCGCTGCGCAGGCATTCGAGCTGCACGATCTGGCTGTGGTCCACGAAGAG